>JALSIH010000135.1 GCA_026981615.1 Chitinophagales bacterium | reverse complement strand
AGCAGCCCTGAAACACGAAAATGACCTCGTACTGGGCAATGTGATCGGGAGCAATATATTTAATACGGCTGCCATCCTGGGGATTGCGGGCCTCTTTGCTCCCATGGCCGTGCACCTGCGCACTTTCCGCTATGAGATTCCTTTTTCCGTTTTCATTACACTCTTGCTACCGGCCATGGGCATGGGCTGGCTGGGCACGGGCAGCGGTTTGCTGAGCACAGTCGATGCCTTGATTTTGCTGATGCTCTTTGCAGCATACCTCTATTACATTTTTTATTTTATGAAAAAGGACCGGCAAATCCTGATTAAACTGGCCGAAACAATAGAGGTGCCCCCTTTCTCGGGATTGAAAACCGTTCTTTACATCATAGGCGGTATCATAGCCGTTGTCTGGGGAGGCAAGCTCGTGGTTGACAATGCCGTTGTTCTGGCCGAAAGCTGGGGCGTCAGCCGCAAGCTTATCAGCATCACCATCATTTCGGCCGGCACTTCCCTGCCCGAACTGGCTACCTCGCTGGTGGCGGCCCTGAAGCGCAAATCGGACCTTGCCATCGGAAATATCGTGGGAAGCAACATCTTCAATATCCTCCTCGTCCTGGGAAGCAGTGCCGCCATCCGTCCCATTGCCTACAGCCGCGGTTTCAATCTCGATATACTCTTCTTCCTCGGCATTCTCCTGCTGCTCTTTGCCATGCTGCTCATGGGGAAAAACAAAGAACTCAAAAAGAAAGAATCCCTCGTCCTGCTCCTTCTTTTTTTCAGTTACATGATTTGGCTCTTCATCCGCGAAGGAATACTCCTGCCCGGAGTGATGAAGTCCCTTTCCTGATCAGACGGGGTCCATGGTCTGAAGTCGGGCTCTCATAGTACCCGGAAGCGGGCTTGCCTCTTCTTTTATTCTTTGCATTAAAGGCCCGGCAACTTCTTTTTATCGAAATGACACAAAGCCGGCAGCCCGGTGGCCCGCCCCGGCAAATTTTCTTCTCATTCCCCTGAAATGAATTTTTCTTCCATACGATGAGAAAAGTCATGGACATTGACCCGGGAGCTCTCCTATTTTTGCTTTATGAACAAGAAAGAAGAATACGCGCATCGGACGATAGCCGAAATAGTAACGGAAGATATTTCAAAAGCCGGGGTATTTAAGAAATACGGCCTGGACTTCTGCTGTGGTGGCGGACGCAGCATCGAAGAAGCCTGCTCAAAAAAAGGGATTGACATGGAGGCCCTGATTCGCGACCTGGAGTCCGTAAAATCCCGGACGGGCGACCGGCCTGTTCGCTTCCATTCCTGGCCTATGCATCTTTTGGTAGATTATATTCTGGAGGTTCATCACAATTATGTCCGCGAAAACCTACCCGTACTCCGGCAATTTGCCGCAAAAGTTGCCAAAGTACATGCCCATGCCGACCCGGAACTCCTCCGCATACAGGAGCTGGTAGAAGAAATGGCAGCCGACCTTGAAATGCACATGCGCAAGGAAGAAGAGATTCTTTTTCCGATGATTAAAAAACTGAGTGCCCGGCAGGAAATAGATGCAGAGACCCTTCACATGATACTTCACGGGCCCGTGCCGGTGATGGAGGCAGAGCACGAAAACGTGGGCGATATAATCAAAGAGATTCGTGAACGCTCACATCAATTCACCCCGCCCGGCCATGCCTGCAACACATACAAGGCGCTGTATTTCAAACTGGAGGAATTTGAAGACGACCTCTTCCGGCACATCCACCTTGAAAACAACATTTTATTTGAAAAACTCAGGCAACTGACTGCCTGATCACTTTGGAACGGGAAGCATCTACTTCCTCATAGAACGGTTAAACTCTTTTGATTTTCCCTTGGCAATCGTAAGGGTTTTCCACTGCTTTCCTTTGCGCATTTTGGCCACATATACCATTTGCCCCACATGATAGGCATAATGGGCCAACTGCCGGTTGATGGCATCAACTACGGAGTGGGCTTCGTTGCGTATTCGCACTTCCTTGTCGAGGTCATCGGCCGAAAGTGCATTCAATGTATCCGACACAAGATCCCAGCCCTCATTCCATTTTGCCATCAGTTCCTTGCGGTCTTTTATCCGATTTTCGAATTCGGCATCCCGCTCACGCCACGGCTTTTCACCGTCTTCCTGCAGAAAGTTTGTCCAGCGCGATAGCATGTTTCCGTGCAGATGGTTGACTATGATGGCTATGCTGTTGCTCTCTTCATCCAAGTGCCAGAATAAATCCTCGTCACTCAGTTGCTCCATGCTCCGCAGCCCTACGCTGCGGTAGTAATCAAATCTTTTGATTGCACTTTTAAGATACGCTTCTTTCATCCGTTTTTGGGTTTTTTCTTTTGTAATACGAATCGGGTGTTCCCCTGTATATTAAGAAAAAAGTGGTACTTTCCAAATCCGGGAAAGCCAATCAACTTCCCTTAAGAACCACCGGCCTCGACACTTTGAAACAATATGATAAAATTTATTAAGTACATTCCTCGGGAAGGCCCCGGACTTTCATTTCCATTGACGAGGCAAAAGTTGTACGAGGTAGTCTGCCTCGTGTATCAAAAGCATGTACAAAGAATTCTTTCTCCCCGGTGCTTAAATTTCTTTTACCCCGGACAGGTTTTGGGTTGAGACTAAAAAGTTCTTCTTCTCCAATCTTATTTTTTCCGTCAGGCACGTTATATCGAGTCCGTCCAAATTTCAACATCATGCCGGCAAAGCGCCAATTGTCCCCCGGCTTGTCGAAGGCCATTGATCAATTCACCCGAATATAGCGGATTCACTTTCTCTTTCAAGCCGTAAAGCTACAATGGACTTACATCAGTCCTCTCTTTTGTAATTGCGAATAATAATCCGGTTGCTTTTTTCATAGCTGAAATAACTCAATGCCCAGTTGACACCCACCAGCAATTTGTTTCGAAATCCGCTGATGGACATAATATGCACCAAAGACCACAGCAACCAGGCAGCATAGCCGGCAAACTTGAATTTTTTGATATCGGCCACGGCTTTGCGCTTGCCGACCGTAGCAAGCGCGCCCTTGTCTTTGTATACAAAGGGCTTGTTGGGCCGTTTCTTTATGATGTTCGGTATGGCCCGGGCGAGGTATTTGCCCTGCTGAATAGCCGGCTGAGCCACTTGGGGGTGGCCATGGGGAGTTTCGGGAGTGATCATAGCCGCAATATCTCCCATGGCAAAAATATTGTCATAAGCTGGTATCCTCAGGTTATCATCCACTTTTATTCTGTTTCCGCGCACCAAATGCTCTTTCCCGATTCCGGCAGGGAGCTCGCCTGTCACACCGGCCGTCCAGATCAGGTTTCGAGCTTCAATCTTTCTTCCGCTTTTGGTTACTACGGTTCTCCCGTCATAGTCCACCACAAGCTCGTTAAGAATGACGGACACATTCAGATCGCGCAGATATTGAAGTGTTTTTCGGGAAGCCTTGTCCGACATTACAGACAAAAGCCGGTCTGAGGCTTCTATCAAAAATATTTTCATAATTTCCGGAGGATACTCGGGGTAGTCTTTTGGTAAAATATAACGACAGAACTCGGCAAGGGCCCCTGCCATTTCCACTCCGGCCGGCCCGCCCCCGACAATTACAAAATTGGTCAATGCATCCCTCTCCTCCGGATCACAGGTAATGGCCGCCTGCTCGAGGTTTTGCAGCATATTGTGTCTGATATTCAATGAATCCCGTATATCTTTAAGCCCCAGACTCCACTTCTTCACATGCTCAAGACCGAAGAAATTGCTGGTAGTTCCTGTGGCCAATATGAGGTAGTCATATTCAATTGTGCCTTTGTCAAGCACAATTACATTTTCATCGGCTTTTATTTCAAGGACATTGGCCATCCGAAACACCACATTTCCATAAGGCGCTATTTGTTTTCGAAAAGGAAAAACGATGCTGTCGGGCTCCAGCCCGCTGGTGGCAACCTGATAAAGCAATGGCTGAAATTGATGAAAGTTGTTCCGGTCAACCAGCACCACCTGCACTTTCTCCTTCCTCAATCCCCGCGCAAGTGCCAGTCCGGCAAAGCCGCCACCTACAATGAGTACACGGGGATAGTCGCTGTCGGGCAGGCAAACCGAGCCCCCTGAGCCGCAACTTGCATCATTACAGTAATTTACGTTTCGCAGTTTCTTCATTTGCCATCGCTCATGTAAATAAAAGCAAAGCGCTTAAGCGGCTTTTATCTCTCTAATTTATATACTTGTGCTCCAAGTTAAGGATGGAGTTCCTGTCATCAAAATGCTTGTTAAATATCTGATTCACAGAGTAAACAAAAGAAAATTGGAAACGGTGTGCGGAAGCGGGGAAGATATCGGCAAGCTCAGCGGAGTTTTGTGTGTAGCGATATTGAAATCCGATATCAAAATTTTCACCGATCCGGTAAAAGACATTCGATATCAGGATTCCCTGTTTACTATCCGGCAGGAGGTCAAAACTCTTAAATCCTACTCCTACCGAAAGCTGAAGCAAGGGTCTTTCCAATTTTCGATACAAATATCGAAGGGTTGCGAAAGTGGCCATAGAAGGAGTCCGGACATAATCCGAGTAGCTTTTCACGCTGTCAACACCGGCAAGTCCGATATTATATATCCCCTGGAACTTAAAATCTATAAGGTGCACGGGATCGGGCAAGAGATTAAGTGTGACGGTTCCCAGAATATTCTTCAGATAACGGTCGAAGCCTTCATACCCTGCATCATCGCTTACATAATTATTGTAGCTAAATCCAAGTCGTTGCAAAACCTCCCTGTTCCACCGCTGGCTCTCAGGAACAATATAAAGGAAAGCAAAGCCGAAAGAATTTAATTCGAAGTTTTCCGGCTTTGAAAGGTTGCTGAAGTTTTCGCCATGAAAAGAAAGCCAATAGCGTTGCGCGAAGATCCGGGTATATTCAATGACATTGCCATATTGGTTGTCTTGTGTATTGCTTCCTATTGAGAATGGATTTAAAGAGTAGTTAAAGTACAAGGCATCGTCATCTCTTAGTGTCGGAAACTCATTTAAGATCGTCCGGGTGCTTGAGCGTCCTATTTTTATGATATTCTTTTGATCCTCTATCTGTATAAACACATGATTATAAAATATCTGCCCGAGGTCGGAGTCGGCATCGGGAAACTGCATTCCAAACACCATTTGTCCCCGCCATTTATTATAAAGCTTCTGCCTGAAGCCTAAGAGTATCTGACTATCCGAAAAGTCACTTACAGCCGAGCTTACTCCCGCACTGTTAATTCCGATATTTGCCGAGACCACTCCCTTTACCCCCAGCTCAATCTCGGGCAAGACCTGAGATATGGAAAGCAAAGACGAAAAAGTTGCTATAAATAGCGTTAGATATCTTTTCATAGTTCAACTTATTTATTCTTTATTCATCAAGGGCCACTTTCGGTAAGAGATTCATAGAACGGCCTTCCTGCATTTTCATTTTACCTATTGAAGATACCATTCGCTCTTCTACAGGGAGGTCTTCATATATCAAAGCAAGCAGGTTTCCACCCGGATAAAGTCCGTTGTTTGTCACCCGTCTGGTATCGTGGTCATGAAAGGTCCAGATACCTCTGTTCTTTCCTTCAATGATGATGTCATAGGTTTTTCCGGGGCTCAATGATACGGTATTTCGCTGCCAGGGCTGCGGCAAAGGCACACCGTCATCACAGACCATCCAGAAGTCATGACCATGGAGATGCAGATGATGGTTTTCGGTTCCCGCATTAATCAGGCGAACACGGATGTTCTCGCCACTTTTGATATAGAGGTTGGGCGTAGAAGGATAGGACTTGCCATTGACCGTAAACCAATTGGGTACCGGCAATTGCGCGCTTGATCTGCGATTGAACAGATACGGAGGTTGATATCCATTATCAATTGCGGCCAACAGTTCTTCTTTTGTATCAAATAGATTGAAACGCTCGGGATCAAATCTTCCGTTCTTCATCAGATAGGATCGCTCTTTCATTCGCTCAAGCATTCCGTTCAACTCTTCGCGTATGAAGTTTACATCATGTGCCGAATAAATCAGAGTATATTCCCTTTCATAGGGAAACTGCTTCATTACAGGATCCTCGTCTTCTTCGATGATTACACTGCCAAACATGCCCGATTGCATGTGCAGGAGAGTGCCCCAGTGACAATGATAAAAGTGTGTGCCATACGGTTCGGCAATAAACTCATACACAAACTCTTTGCCCGGCATAACGGGCATTTGGGTAACATAAGGAACCCCGTCCATGCGCCAGGGGACATATATACCGTGCCAATGGATAGTGTGGTTCAGTTCGCTCTCATTTTTAAATATTACACGTACCTTATCTCCGGCTTTCACTCGTATTTCCGGTCCCGGAACCTGTCCGTTAAACGCCAGTGTATGTATTTTCATGGCAGGGGCAAGCTCTTGAATTGCAATAGCGATGGAAACCTCAAATTCCTTCCACTCTCCGGCTTTGGTATATGGAAGCCGCTCCGGGAAAAGAGTTTGATTGGCACGAATGCTTTCCTTTGAAAAGACATTGGCCGGAAACATCGCCAGGCCTGCCATGCCCATCGCACTGTATCTTAAAAAATCCTTTCTTTTCATCCTTGTATTTTTTCGTTAAAAGCTTAATCAGCCTATTAAAATATTTAAATATTAGATGCCCTTAAAAGGACTTGAAAGGAGCAGGCAACTCACATGCAATTTGTTAATTGACTGTTTTCATAAATTCAACAATTTTCACAATTTCTTCCTCGGTAAGATTGGCCCGGATACGCATATGCAAGCCAATCGTTTCCCAGTCCACATCATTGTAATCACCGGGTGAAGGTATATTATGGCAGCGTATGCAATTTTCGCCCCACAATTGCGCACCGCTTTTCTTAGATGCCGCAGCTCTTTGTGCCGTACAACTGTAAAGCGTTATAGTCAAGATCATCACGGCAATAATTCCGCTTATTATTTTTATCTTATTCATGATATTATGTTTTATTAAAATCCCAGTGCCCAATGGGCAAACATTCCCTTTGTAGTATTTGCACCTGTATTTCCGTGACCACCCACACTTTCCGTTATTTGATAGCTGAACTTAAGCACCGATCGCCAACTCAACCAATAGTTCACACCAATAGCAAACTGGCTGGCTTCCTGTTCCCATTCGGCCCCTTCCGGTGTGGCGAGTGTGGAATATCTCCCAACTATCTCAACATTCTTAATAAATCCGCTTGCCATAGAGGGCCTATAGCTTAGCTGGGCAAAGTAGGCATTGCTCGTATTCGCAAATGTATAAGAGACCGGAATGGTGTCTCCCGGTGCCATCTCATAGTAATTTGCATCACTCACATTGGACTGGGTATATTGAGCTTTAATATCCAGGATTCCTTTTATGGCGCTGATTTGCTTTACATAAGAAAAATCCAAGGCATAAAGGCTTGCGGCCACATTTTCATATTGGCTGCCGGTATTGCCGGCAAGGCCATTGTAGAATGAAACCCCCAGTTCCACGGATGAGTTTGACAACGGCAATACCCCCAGGCGACCACCAACGGCCTTATTTCCATTGTTGTCCTCAAAGTTCTCAAAGCGGAGCATTCCGGCCTCTTCCGGGTCCATTGCCGATGTCACCAACACCGGCCCGTTAATCATGTAAAGAGAGTAATTTATTTTTCCGCTGCCTATGGGTGCCGAACCGCGCAATTCGACTCCAATGCCTGAGCTTGGTGCGACACCATCATGGCCAAATCCAAGTGGCAACGTGGAAAGGCGGTTGATCCAGGCAGGGTGAAGCCGTTCCATAAAGGTACCGAACGGGAGCAGGAATTTCCCTGCTCTTGCCGTTATGTACTTGTTCAGCACATAATTAAAATTGGCATATTCAAAGCCCACTTTCACTTCTCCATCTTCCAGTTCAAATTCCAATTCGGCTTCAAACAACAATCGATCCGAATGTTTGAAAAGAAACATAGGCGCAAAGGTAGCACCGACATATGACACGTCAGGGTCTTCATCGTTGACCTTTTCGTAGTTTAATCCGGAGTGGCCATAGCCACGTATCATAAACTGTGTTTTACTGGGCTTAAAATCCTGAGCAAAAATATCCGGCCCGAAAAACAGCAAAAACAAGAGTCCTGCGGCTGCAATTGTCCTCATAACATAAATTTTAAGGTGAATGATTATTTTTTCTCCAGCTCTCTTATATAATTGACTAGCTGCCAGCGCTCTTCATCCGTGAGGGTTTCTTTATATGAGGCCATTGGCGGACGTCCCTCAGTAATTTTCCAGTAAAGTGCGCCATCCGATTGGGATTTCACTTTATCACTTGTAAAATCGGCCGGTTTCGGATTTAGAGCCGCCCCGGCTACACCGTCACCTTTTCCCTTGTTGCCATGACAGACAGCACACAGTTTGGCATAAAGCTTCTTTCCTTTTGCTGTCGCCTCCTTGTCTCCTTTGAACGGGTTCTTCAGTTCATCAGCCGAAGAAGGAGCAACCCAATCCTTACTTTGCTGAAAATCACTAAATCCGAGAATTGTAATGGCAAGAAAGAGCCCTGCCACCAGGGTGAATAGCTTTGAGTTCATAAGTAATACATTTTGGGAGTGTAAAGATAAACATCCATTTGATAAAAAAGGAAAAATTGCAGGACTTTCTTAGAAAAAACCTCTCCCCGAAATGGCAGCGAACCTACTGTAAACATTGCTTCAAAAATAAACCCGGGTAGTCCTGCAAGGCGTAGTTGTATATCAGGAGCCCTGATTCCTTTATCCTACCCCCTATTTTAGCGCTGCAAATCAAAGCATCACGCTATAAAATGGTAGCTCTTCTAATTTTATAAAGTCGTGAAAAAACAGAGTAAGCCAAATTCGGTAGGAAGCCCTCCATTTATTTAAACTTATTGCAGGCATTCAAAACAATCCGGGGTTCCACGTTGCTCTGCGGGGGAAGCTTCAATATCCTGAAACGATCAGCCGGTATTTTATCCAAAAATACCAGGCTGCGGTCGCCCCAGATATTTTCGTACGGATTGCTCTTGACGCAGACCGGATTAATGGCGTACAATTGCAGGCCGCCACCGTCATCGGCACAATACATGCCGTATTCCTGAAGTGCTGCGGCAATGGTACGTTCATAGGCATTCAGTCCCAGAGAATCGAGGTTGAGCCCGGGGTCGAGCTGTACCAAAGCACCTTCGGGTATGGCCCAGGCATCGTTTGAGGTGCCGTCACTTTCCGTGGCAGGAGCCACCGGGCCGCCCGCACGGGTATGGTCATAACTAAATATCAAGGCATGATCAATATGTCCGTTTTTTAACTCCTGCGGCCAGATAAGCCCCTGCAGCAATTCAAAACCCGATCCGCGGGCCGAAAGGCCCCGGGGGAATATCCCGTCACTGTCAAGAGGCAACGCATTGCCCCAGGCAGCCTTCCAGCGGCCGTTCCGGTAGCGCATGCGCCAAAAATCATATACACATCCATTCTCAAAATCGACAATGGCCAGGCTGCCGTCATCAGAGGGGTCGGGCTCGGCAAAAGCGGGTACCGGCACATCGAGCATGGCCTTCTTCGGTGCCCACGAGGCCGTCAGTTTCACTTCCTGCCGGGGGGTGAATGCATCGGCATAATACACCGGCACCGTCCACTCTTTTACGGCTATCACAAAAGCCTCATCGGCCTGATCCACCAGGCTTTGCACCATTATGTCCGAACGGGGATCCACTTCGGCATTCACAGGTATCTTATTATAAAAAGGCGAGCGTCCTTCAAAGAGTTTTGAGTAGATCAGCTCCCCGGGCTTATTGCTCAGATCCTGCCTGTGGCAGGATGCAAGCAGAAATGGAAACGGCAGCAAAAACAATAAGTAATTTATTCTAACTCTCTTTAACGTATTATCCTTTTGCATTATTTCTTATTTTGCCATGACGCGGGCTCGGGATCATTACGAAATAAGATAACAATTATTGCCTTTCCCCGCTTCAAAGCGGCAATCGGGCCTGAGGGGATATATCCAGCGGGGCAAAGTCGCCTTTCAGATATTTGAAATGTGCCGCCATGGCGATCATGGCCGCATTGTCGGTACTGTATTCTATTTTTGGAATATAGAGATGTACACCTTCCTCTGCTGCCCATTTGCGGGCCTTGCTGCGCAATCCGCTGTTGGCCGACACCCCTCCTGCCAGTGCTACTTGGCGTATGCCGCTCTCCTTCACGGCCCGCTTCAGCTTTTGCAGCAATGCATCGTTGATGGCCTCCTGCACCGAAGCCGCCAGATCGTGGATGTTCTTTTCGATAAATCCCGGGTCCTCTTTCACCCGTTCGCGCAAGAAATACATCACCGCGGTTTTTACACCGCTGAAACTGTAGTTCAAACCGGGCACCGAAGCCCTCGGAAAATGAAAGCGGCTGCCATCTCCTTCGGCTGCCAGACGGTCGATCAGGGGGCCGCCCGGATATGGCAGGCCCAGCAATTTGGCCGTTTTGTCGTAGGCCTCACCGGCTGCATCATCAAGGGTTTGTCCCAGCACTTCCATGGACAAATCTTCCTTTACAAGGACAATCTGCGTATGCCCGCCCGAAACCGTAAGGCAGAGAAACGGAAAGGCAGGGCGCGGTTCTTCGATAAAATGCGCCAATACATGGGCCTGCATATGATGCACAGCGATGAGTGGAATGTCCAATGCCAGAGACAGCCCTTTGGCATAGCTCACGCCCACCATCAGCGAGCCGATGAGCCCCGGGCCGATGGTGACGGCCACGGCATGGAGCTCATTCATTGTCAAACCCGCTGATTGCAAGGCTTCAGAGACCACCGGAACGATATTGAGCTGATGTTTACGGGAGGCCGCTTCGGGAATCACGCCTCCGTATTTCTCATGAATCTCCTGGCTTGCCGTCACATTGGAGCGCAGTAACCCGTCTGCAATCACGGCAGCCGAAGTGTCATCGCAGGATGATTCGATGGCTAATAAGCAAGTTTTCATTTACTTAATCGTTTCAATGACGTATCTTTAACACCCTTTAGGCAGGGCCGAATTTAATATGAAAATACTCTTTCAGGCAAACAGGGTTTACAGGGCTTTTGCCCGAACGGTCAAATGGATGACTGCGTCCGTAGCCGGCCTCTTTGTCATAGCCTTTCTGCTCTTGCAAATACCTTCGATACAAAACTACATCGGGCAGAGAATAATTGCATCCATCGCCAAAGACTTAAATACGCGCATCACGGTTTCGGAGCTGGCTTTCAATTTCCACTCGGCCCGGCTGAGCGGATTCACCCTCTACGACCGGGAAAATGACACCTTGCTTTCTACGGAGCGGCTCCTTCTCCATTACGAATTGCTCCCCATTTTATCTAATAATTTTCACTTCGGAGAAATCATTATTGACCGCCCTTCCGTGCATCTTAAGAGAAACAGCGACTCGGTGGAAAACTATGCGTTCCTCATGGAATATTTCGGGGGAGGCCCAAAGGAAGTACCCGCTGAAAAAAACAAGAAGAGATCAAACGTACGGCTTAAAATAAAAAGCATCGGCATCAGCAATGCCTCTTTCCGCATGGATGACCGGGTCTCGGGTGCATCTCTCTCCTATCACGATGACTTTCTCCGTCTTGAGCTGAGCCGTGTTGATTTAAAAAACAAATCACTGGAAATTCAATCGCTGGCCGTGGAGAACCCGCGAATTATTCGGAAAAATCCATCGCAAACTGCCGTCCATGACAGCCTGAGGGCTGCCTGGCCCATCGAGTTTCCCTGGAGTATTAAGCTCCACTCCCTCTCGGTACATGACGGAGAGCTGATTTCCAAAAGGCCCGATGCAAAGAAAATGCTTTCCGGAATCAATCCGGACGACCTGAAAATATCGGGCATCGATATCCGAATCAACGGCTTCGATCTGAGCAGGGATACTCTTTCCTGCCAAATCGGGAACATAGCCCTGCGCGAACAGTCGGGATTCCGGCTTGACAGCCTTTCGGGCGTGGTCGAAGCCGGAAAAAAGCGGATCGCATTCAGCAATGCCCGGATTCGCACCCCTCATTCCCTTTTGAAGGAAGATATTGCCATAGATCTGCCCGGGGAAATAACTACGGGAGATTTCTTTCAGGAACTGGCCTTTGACGTGGTCTTTCACGATTCAAAGCTGGCACAGAAAGACATGCTCTATTTTGCTGCGCCTCAAAACACAGTGCAAAAAGACATTCAAGTGGATGGGCGTATTTACGGACAATTGAGCAACTTACACGGACGCAATCTGGACCTGAGCTACGGAAAAGTGACCCGCTTTCAGGGTGATTTCACCATTATGGGACTTCCCGATCCGGAAGAAACCTTCGTGGACATGAGCATACATCATTTTCAGTCTGACTATTACGAGCTGAATCAACTGCTTCGCTTTGCGGAACTGCCGCCCAACACGAAAAAACTCGGGGTCAGTACCTTCACGGGCAATTTCACCGGATTCCTTACGGATTTTGTGGCCTACGGTACGCTCAATACAGCCATCGGCCGCCTCGAGAGCGATATCAACATGAAAATACCGGCCCGCGGAGAGCCCGGCTACAGCGGAACCCTGATGGTCAAAGACTTTGATGCCGGCTACTATCTGGATGATCCCAACATGGGGCGGCTGTCGTTCAGCGGGCATGTAAACGGAGAAAGTTTTGACCTCGACAGACTGAAAGCACACATTGACGGCAAAGTACAGCTCATTGAGTATCTGGGATATGCCTACCGCGACATTGAATTTGCCGGTGAAGTGGAAAAACGTTTTCTCTCGGGGCATCTGGCAATCCATGATCCGAATGCCGATTTTGACTTTAACGGAACCGTTGACTTCAAAACGGAAACACCCCGCTTTTCGGCCACGGCCGATATCCGAAACCTGAATACCAAACCGCTGGGGCTCAGCAGCGAAAAATGGAAGATAAGGAGCCGTGTGACAGCCGATATCCGGGGAATGGACATTGACAATCTGGTGGGTGAAATCGTGATGCGCAATACCGAGGCATATGCCCGCAACCGTTTTTTCAACCTCGGAACCATCTCCCTGCGCTCCGAGAATTACAGCCTTGGAAAACGGATGATACTGGAATCGAAGCTTGCCGATGCACGAATGGACGGAAATTTTAAAATTTCCGGGCTTGCCCCGGCCTTGCTGTCCTACCTTTCCAATTATTATCCATCGCTGCCTGGCAAAGAGGAGCAGCTCCCGGAAGACCAGGATTTTATGTTTGAACTTCTGGTCAAAAAAACGAATAATTTTACCGACCTCCTCCTCCCCGATCTAAAAGGCCTGGAAGGCATCCACATCTCCGGCAACTTCAACTCTCTCTACAAAAGACTGATTCTGACCGCAAATGTACCCCGGCTGCGCTACCGAAACCTGCAGGTGAAAAATTTTAACCTTTACGCACATTCCACGAACGATACCTTTTACTTCGAAACGAAAAGCGATGAACTGACAATTAACAATCAACTGCGTGCTGCCCAGGTCATTCACGGATACGTCAACGGCAATAAGGTATATATTGATCTGAAGGCCTTTGAGAACGAGCCGGCCAATGAGTTGCTGGCCAATATGGTATTAAGCAATGCAGGAGACTCGCTGGAACTGAAAATCGTCAGTTCCACACTCAAAATGGACGGAAAGCAATGGGACATTCACAGTGAAAACTCCCTCTTTTATTACGACCGGAATCTCTATGCCAGAAATCTGGAGTTTAAAAGCGGAGCGGAGAAGATTGAAATCAGAAACATCGAAGAAAATGGCGACAAAGACGTTTCGGGCCTGAGCGCCCGCATGGAAAATGTAGAGCTGGGCTATTGGATGGATATTGCCAATATACTGCCTTATCACCTCTCGGGGTATGCCCGGGGAGAAATCAGGGTCTTGGATATCTTCGAATCATCGCCCCGTGTGCAAAGCAGCCTGAACATTGATTCATTTCAGATTGAATCGGAGGAGCTTGGGGCCTTGTCGATCGAATCGATGTTGAATACAGGCGATATGATTCTGCACCTTGAGGCAGAGCTGGCCGCTCCGGAAGGAAGCGCAACTGCAAGCGGGCAGGTCAATGTCAACTCTCAGGCACTGGACCTCGATGTGACAGCAAGAAATGCACCTTTTCGCATTCTTGAGCCTTTCCTGACCGGCATTCTGACCCAAATGCAGGGAGTGGTCAACGGGCGGGCCCGCCTCGGGGGATCGGCAGAGAAACCCGAAATGGAGGGAAATATGCTGATAAGCAATGCCGAAGCCACGCTCGACTACCTGAAATCAAGGTATTATTTTGATCCGCTCACTGTCGAGTTTACTCATCAATCCATTTATCTCAAAGAATCGCAATTCCGAGATGACCCCGGCAGCGATGCCTCACGGGCTTTGATCGGTGGGGAAATATTTATGAAGAACTTCAACGAACTCGAATTTCGTGATTTTTATATCTATACCGATCACGACTTTAAGTTTATGGAAACCTCCGAAAGCGACAATGAATATTTCTACGGCACGGCCTACGGCAAAGGCATTGTCCTCATCAACGGCCCCGTCAATTTCCTCGATATTTACATCAATGCCGTCTCTGATCCCGGGACAGAAGTGTCCATACCGATTCAATCCGAATCCGGAGTTTCACAATATCAGTTTGTTCGATTTGTCAATCACGGGCAAATCGAGAACAAAGAAAAGAAAACGGACGAATCCGTCCCCATCTGGTTGGTCAATTTCACGATGGACCTGGACATCACCCCCGCAGCCGAAATTCAACTGATCTTCGATGAAAAAGCCGGAGATATCATCAAGGGAAGAGGAGAAGGAAGCCTCAAACTTAAATTTAACAGCGAGTTTGACTTTGAGATGTATGGCGGGATAAGCATTGAAGAGGGAGAGTATCTTTTCACACTACAGGATATCATCAACAAGAAATTCGAACTGGAACCGGGCGGCACCATCACATGGAGCGGTGACCCCTATGGAGCCAATCTCAATCTGGTAGCAAAGTACTCGCGCAAAGTCTCTGCCTACAACCTCGTCAGCGATCTGATCGACCAGTTGAGTTCATCCGAACTGCAGGCCGTAAAGAAACCGGGTACCTATACGGTCTTGCTGCACATGCAAGGCCCCCTCGATGCACCCGAGATCTCCTTTGATATCGAAGCGGAAAGTAAGAATGAACTCGGCAATATTGTCAGCAGCCGCCTGCAGGAAATCAGAAATGACGAAAATGAGCTGAACAAACAGGTATTCGGTCTGATTGTTTTCAACAGC
>JALSIH010000134.1 GCA_026981615.1 Chitinophagales bacterium | reverse complement strand
TTCCTCTTATGCTCGAAAGTCCGGGGAAAAGCGCCCCGGAGATAGCCCGCGAGGAAAACCTGATTCAGGAGTCGGACGAGGATGCCATCATGGTCTTTGTCGAAGAAGCGTTGGCGGCCTATCCCGAAAAAGTGCAGGAATACCGGAACGGGAAAAAAGGAGTGATCGGGCTTTTTATGGGGGAGGTGATGAAACGCTCCAAGGGCAAGGCCGACCCCAGAAAAGCGAATGCCCTGCTAAGAGAAAAACTGGAAAAATAATATCAATTACTAAATATTGGAAACATGCAAAAAACGATTTTTATAGTCTTGCTTTCTTTGGTCACTTTCTCCTGCAATTCGGGTGAAAACAAGAAGGATGACTCGGCTCTGATGACGGAAAACGGAAAGGAGCGCGCTGCCTCCGTACAAAACCTTAACAGCGAAGGCCTGGCCCTGAAAGGGGATGGCAGTTTTACGGTAAAAGGCAAAATCACGGGAGCTGCCGGCAAAAAAGTGATCCTGCAAATATTCCCGGTGTTTACGGCCGGCAGGAATCAGAAGGTGAACAATGCAGGAAGTGTGATGCTGGACGAAAGCGGAGAGTTTGAGATACCTGCCAAAGTGGATCACAAAACCTTTGGGGCACTGCTGATCGACAATGCCCATGTGGCGTATCTGGTGCTGGACGGCTCGGACATTCAGTTCACTGCCGACTACAACGACTTCTCGAATTTCAGCATCGAAGGCAGCCCCGAGTCGGCACTGATCAAGGACTACTTTTCTCATCTGCTCGGCATGGTCACCCGGATCAACGAAGCCCGGGCAGCTGTTCAGCAGGCGCAGAAAAGCGGTGACAAAGCGGGTGTGGAAAGCGCCAAAGCACTGGAAAACCAAAACGTGGATGCTTATTTTTCCTATGTTCGCGACTATGCAGATACCACTTCCAGCCCGCTGATGGCATTGTTTGCCACCGGCATGCTGGAGCCTTCGCTCTACAGCGATTTCTTGATGGAAATCAGCAATCGATATAAAGGCATAGCAGACGCATCGCCTTATTACCAGCGAATTTTAAAACTGGCTCGTGGACAAAACGGGCTGGTGGGGCAGGTAGCGCCTGAAATCAGGTTGCCCAATCCGGACGGAGATACCCTCGCACTCTCGGATTTGCGGGGCAAGTATGTATTGCTTGATTTCTGGGCGGCATGGTGCGGTCCCTGCAGACGCGAAAACCCGAATGTAGTGAAGCTCTACAAGAAATACAAAGACCGCAACTTTACGGTTTTCAGTGTTTCGCTCGACAAGAGCAGGCAGAGCTGGATTCAGGCCATTCAGCAGGATGGACTTGAGTGGCCCAACCATGTGAGCGAGCTGGCATTCTGGAGCACGGAAGCCATCAAACCCTATGGGGTGCGCTCCATTCCCGCCACTTTCCTGCTCGACCCCGAGGGGCGGATCATAGCCAAGGACCTGCGGGGCTATATGCTGGAGAAAAAACTGGAACAATTGCTGGGCAAATAAGGCCCTCAGAAGCCCCAGTCTTTCAGGGCGGCATTGAGCCGGAAGCGGAGCGCCAGATAGGAAGTCTGGCGGTCGCGGCTGTCAATGGCCGAGTTTAGTTTGCGGTAGTTGTAGCTCAATTCGAGAAAAGCATTTTGACGAATGCGATAGCTCAGGGTAAGCTCGGTATTGAGAAGCGTGCTTCGTACTCCCTGCCCCGTATAATTTCCGTATTCGAAGGGACGTGTTTCATAAGAGGCAAAAATATCGCCTCCGAAGTTGCTGCCCGTGCTGTCGGTGCCTTTTACGGCATAGATGATGCGCCCGTAAAAGCTGAGCTCGTCCAATGGCCGGAAATGCACAATGCCTATCCACTCATTAAAGTTGGCCCCCAGCGGGTGGGCCAGGGCCTGGCCAAACTGGGTGTAGCTGCCGGCATTGCTCACATGGGTGTAGGTATAAGGTCGTACCCGGTTCAGTTCCCCCTGCAGGTCAAGGCCCCGGACGCCAAAACTGTTGATGTACTTCAGTCCCAGTTGCAAGGCATATTTATTGGCCCACCAACCGTCATTTTGGAAGAGTTTGTAGAAGCGAAACTCATCGAATAGAATCTGAGAATAGAATTGAAAATGCTGCAGAAAATTATATTTCAGATTCGCTCCTATGAAGATGTTGTCGGAACTGCCCAGGGCATACTCAACGGAACGGTAAAAAATAATCGGATTTAAATAATAGGGGTCGAAGCTGCGCTGTGTGCTGTCGGTGTTTCCGAAAACAACTGCTTCGAAGAGCCCGAGCTGCAGGCCGGGACCAAGGGCGATATCCAGATAATGGGCTGCCAGAAATTTACGGGGCTGCAGATTGTCGGCAATCTTATCGCGGAAGTCAACAAGCTGGGCAAAAAGGTTGCTGTATTTTATCTTCCAAACTTCCGTCTGGATTTTCAACTGCATATAATCTTTGCTCCAGTCGCTCAGCAGCAGCGAACGATAGCCGTTGCCGATGAAATTGCGGTCTTGCCCGAACATGATCAGCACTTCGGGCACCGGGCGAAAAGTGATATAGCCTCTTGCCGAAAAAAAATCCCGGGCATCTTTGAAAAGCAATCCGTCCCGGAAGGTCTTGGCGTTGTTTTCGTGCGGAATAATTCCCCAATTGGAATCTGCATATTCATTGATATAGGAGCGAAACCCGGCCTGATTGTCGGTTACGAATGAATAGAATGAAATTTTCTTTCCTATGAGTCCCCGCATCTCGAGGCCGCGGCTGTTGATATATGGGATTCCGTCACGGCCCTGCTCGCGGCCGGCCTCCAGGTACAAAACGGGGTTGATTCCCAGCTTAAAACGTGCTTCATTGACGGCATAGAGATAAGAGGGGTGGGAGTAAAAATGCCGGAGCACGCTTTTCTTTGATTTCCGGCTCCATTGAAAGTCCATCCGGATGCGGTCGAGGTCTCTTTGCTCTTCCGGGCGAAGACCCGCGAACCCGGCATTGAGAAAGCGCGTGTCGAGGGGCTGAAAAGAACTGTAAACGGAGATATCGTCATAGAGGATATCCAGCCGGTCGATGCTTTGAATGTTGTAGTGGTCGCGATGGATAAAAAAAAGATCCGAAAGGGAATCTTCCTGTGACTTCAGCAGGTACGGAAACAGAAGAATCCAAAGAAAGAGTATCGGGTAGCGCATCTTGTAAAAATAAGAGAAGCGCGGCAAATGAACCGGACACCGCCCCGGAACGAGGCCTTCGTACGGGAGCTTTGGTGGGTTGCGGGGCGGGCACATTGTATTTCCGGGGGTGCTGATATATCTGATCTTTTGCGTATTTGATTGCCCGGAGGAAAATGTTTTTTTTGTTTCGTAGATATAAAAAGAAGAGATTGAGTTCTGAAAATATATTAAAAAAATCAAAAGCATTAAAAGTACATGCACTTTAAGGAAAATGATCTCCTGCTAAATCGCTATCGCTTAAAGGCGCTGATCGGCCGTGGAGGTTTCTCGGTGGTATACAGGGCCCATGACGAAGTGACGGGCGTAGAATTGGCCATTAAGATATATGCACCGGACAAAGGCCTTGATGAAAAAGGCATTCGCCAGTTTATCAAAGAGTACAGCCTTACCCAGCCGCTCAATCATCCCAACCTTCTGAAAGCCACGCATTATGATGTCATCCCGGATATCAATGCGCCCTTTCTGGTAATGCCGTTTGCTAAAAACGGCTCCCTCAGTTCGAGCATTGACGATGGGCACACATTAAGCGAGGCGCAGCTGGCCCGGCTGATGGCAGAGATTGGCAGTGCGCTGGACTATCTGCACCACCGCAACCCTCCCATTATCCATCAGGACATCAAGCCCGACAACATATTAATAGGGAATGACGGACAGTATATGCTGACGGATTTCGGTATCAGCAATAAGATGCGGAGTACTTTAAAAAAAGCAACGGTAAGCGAGTCGGCTCTGACGGTGGCATATGCTCCGCCCGAGAAATATACAAATCAGGGCATCACCCCGGCCAGCGATATTTTTTCCTTCGGAGTGATGATGTTTGAATGCCTGACCGATGAAGTGCCCTGGGGAGGTGACGGTGGCGTGATGCTGTTGAGCGGAGCCCATCCCCCCGTCTTGCCGGAGGTCTTTCCGGAGCGGCTCAATGCCGTTTTGCATGCCTGCATGGACGTAGAACCGGGCAAACGCCCTACGGCCGGACAATTGACTGACGTGGCAAAGTTTTATCAGAAAAACGGGTTTTGGCCCAAGCCGGAGGAGTTTCTCAAGCCACTGGCAGGCGGGGAAAAGCCGGCATCCCGCTCGCGAGGGCGCAAAACCGAAATGATGTCGCCTGCTGAGAGAGAAGAAAAAGCAGCTGCTGTGATGGCCGGCACTTCGGGTCCGGGCGGAGGAGATGGTGCCAAAACCGTTCGCAGCAGGGGCGATATGAGCGATCCGCTCAAAAAACCAAAGAAAAAGAGCAAAGCCCTGGCAGGGGTTATTCTTGCCATTGTACTGACGGGCACTTTGATCGGGGGCTATTTTGTGTTTCAGCCCCGGCCCGGGCCTCCGGAAACTCCCGGACCGATAGCAGCAATAGACACTCCAAATATAATCATCCCTGAGCCGGTCAATCCGGAGGAAAAAAAGGACACAGCGGTAAACGGCAATGGCTCGAATACGGTCGTTGATCCGGAGAAAAAAAAGGAGGAGCCCGAACCGTCCGCCAATCCAAAAAAGGAAGAGCCGGCCCCCTCGCTGGAAAGCATCATGGCCCGGGCCGAGCAGGCTTTCAAGGACAAAGACTATGCCCTGGCCATGCAACTCTACAGGCAGGCCTCCGACAGGGGCGATGGGGCCGCCAGTTGGTTTGTGGGATATATGTACCGCGAAGGACTGGGCGTGACTCAGGATTATCAACAGGCACTCAACTATTACAAAAAATCAGGTGATCAGGGCTATGCCGATGGATACAATTCATACGGGTTTATGCACGACCGGGGCATGGGAGTGCCGGAGAATGGGGCGAAGGCCTTTGAGTATTACATGAAAGCCGCCAAAATGGGCCTTGCGGTGGCACAGTTCAATGTGGGTTATTATCTGGATGAAGGGCTGGGCGGCCGGTCGCAGGACTGGAAAGAGGCAGCCTACTGGTATGAGAAAGGGGCTTCGGCCAATAAGTTGGCACAGCGAAAGATCGGAGAGTTTTACCTCTTCGGAGTGGGCGGGAAAGCCAAAAGCAGCAGCGAGGCCATGCGCTGGTTTGAAAAAGCAGCTGCAGCCGGGGATGAAATTGCAGACAATCACCTGAAAGTGCTGAAGGAGATGAATCTGAAACGCGAAAAATACAGCAGCACCAATGTGCAGCGCGATCAGATATGGGTACGGCCCCGCAGTGCGGAGATGGAAGCCAAAACCCTCTCGCGTCCGGGGCTGAGCACGGGTTTTAAAGTTTATTACAAGCTCTCGGGAAGCAAGACGATTCAGATATTTCCGCTCTACAAAGACGAAAGAGAAAAACGGGGAATCAGCGATGCCATTGACTTCAGCAACTACAGCAGTTGCGAAATACTGACGGAAAACAGCGGGGTACATGAAGTGAGCATCAGTTATAACGGCAAGGGCAAGCGCTCTATCGGGTATTTCTATATCATCGGGTTTACAGAAGGTTCGGATATACTCTTGCAGATACCCGCGGCTCTTTGCCGGGAGCCCTGATCATTTGATTTAAAGAAAAGAAAGAATGAAAAAGAAAAATATACGGGTACTTGTTTCCTTCCTGCTGGCAGCGGGCCTGGAGGTGCTTGCTATTCTGATGTTTGAAATGACAGGCGGAACGGCAGGGGGCACTACGGTCAACAGACTGGGAGTCCTCTTCGGGGGTAACTTCATAAACGGTGGCTACATCCAGTTTCTGGAATACATCTTCTTTTTTTGGGGAAGCCTCGAGGTTATCTATCAACAAAGGACCAACAAGAAAGAACTGAGCTATCTCAATGCAGAAGTTCTTCCCGAGCAGGAACATCTGATTATCGGCCCTTCGGAAGTAAATCAGATACGTGTGAAAGTGGCGAATTATCTAAGGAAGAAGCAGGAAGAATACCCCGACCTCAACTTCTATCTCGTTAATATGATCAAACGGGTGACCACGAAATTCCGGGCCAATCTTTCCATAGCCGAGGCCCTGGAGATTGTCAATACGCAAACCCAGGTCAACCTGCTGAAAGCCGAGAGCCGGCAGTCTTTTATCCGCTACACGGCCTGGGCGGTACCCACGATCGGATTCATCGGTACGGTCGTTGGAATATCGGCTGCACTGGCCATAGCCGACAGCGGAGATACAGGATTGATTACTTCGACCCTGGGCATCGCCTTCGATACCACACTGGTGGCGCTTATTCTGTCGGTCGTACTCATGTGGCTCATCCACAACCTGCAGCAGCAAAGTGAAAATATGCATGCCCGCTTTCAGGAGTTTGTCATCGAAAATCTGATCAACAAGATTGATATCGACTAATGGCGAAAGAAATCAACATATTCAGTGTGTCTTTTCTGGACCTACTTAGCGGGGCACTGGGAGCCGTTATCATCCTCTATATCATCATTCCGAAAATGACGGCACAGGATGCCGAGGTGCTCGAAACCATCAAAGAAATGCAGGTGAATGTCGAGTCCATCGACAGCATGATGCTGCTGCTGGAAAACTCGGTGGATAAGGAACTCTTTGCAGAGTTGCAGGAGAAAATTCAGAACATGAACAGGCAGATGATCATCTTGACGGGCGAGGTGAAAAATCTGCAGGGCAAGGTAAAGGAATTGCAGGCACAGTTGAGCCAATGCCGCGAAGAACTGGCAAAACTGCAATCGATGGAACGCGAAGTGAAAGTGCTGAGAGACCGGATAAAGAAGCTGGAGGAAGAAATAAGGCAGAAGAACGAAGCGCTGAAATCAAAGCAGGAAAAAATCAACTCGTTGCAGAGCGAAAATGAAGCGCTCCGAAAATACAGGCAGTGGATGGAGCGCTGCGGCTTTACTCCGGAGGACGACTGCCCGCCCCCGGTCAATGCCGACATCGGCTTTAAATTCAAAGGCAAGCGCATTGTATTCATCCTCGATGCATCGGGCAGCATGCTCGAAGCCAGCAACGGAAAAGAAGACCGCCTCTATCCGGTGAAGGCAGCCGTAAAAATGATTCTGGCTGTTATGGGCAGCGATTTTGCTGCCGATATCGTACAGTTTCCTTATTTCGAAGGCGGCAGTTGTGCCGGATACCGGGCCAACTGGCGAAGTGCAGAGCCGCTTACAGGCTCCGGCAAAGAAGATGCTTTTCGCTTCATCTATGCCATCAACTCGCAGCAGGGAAACGGTACACCAAGCGAGGAGGCCATTCTTTACGTGCTGAACAATTACCCCGATATCAGCGACATTGTATTCATCTCGGACGGAACCCCCACAATGGCCTGTGACGATACCAACCCGGTCCCCATCGACCCGATACTTGAGAAAGTAAGAAGAGCAAATAACGGCCGGGTGCGCATCAATACCATCGGGGTGGGCTCTGATTTTTTCAGCAACCCCCAAAGCGATCAGGTGCGCTTCATGACCGAGCTGGCACGGGAAAATGACAACGGATTTTTTATAGGATTATAAAACAGCAAGAAAAACAAAGAAGACATGGCAAAAGCAACACAAGCATTGACTACCGGCTTGAAATTCATGGGAGGAGGGGCTGTATCGGCTTACACCCTCGAATACCTGAGCAACTCCAAAAGGCATAAACTCGGTTCTTATGATACCATCGTGGTGCCCTATGTGGAGCTGGGGCGCTCCAGTTCGTGTGCCGTACAGTTTGATGAGGATGCCGGCACCGTAAGCCGCAAGCATGCAGCCATTGAAAAGCGCGGCAATGAATATGTAATCAAAAATCTATCGGGGACCAATCCCACGCTGGTCAACGGCCAGCCTGTCAGCAAAGAATATTACCTCAAAAACGGGGATGAGATACAACTTTCCTATGAGGGCCCGAAGATGCGCTTTAATGTGTCGGATACGGGGACTGCGAAAATGGGGATGACCAAGCGCCTGAACCTCGTCATGCAGCAGGCCGTGAAACCGTATAAAATGGCCGCGATGGGATTGGTGGCATTTGTCGTCCTGCTCACAGCCGGTGGCATCTACGGCTTTATGCAGCTCAACCGCGAAAACAGGCAATTATCCGAACAGATGGAGTTTCAGAAAAAAATAACCCAAGCACAAGCCGATTCGCTGGCCGAACTCAATAAAAAGAACAATATGCTGCTCAGCGAAGTGAAAAACAGCAAAGAGAACATTCAGCGGCAGTTTGACCGGGAGCGTCAGAAACTGCTCAAACAGAATCAGGAATTGCAGAAGTCATTCACGGAATTCAAGAGCAAAGCCGGTTCGGCTACGAATTATGCGGAAGTCATCGAGCCGCTGAAAAACAAAACCCTGGCGCTCTATCTGACGGGATACACGGTAGAAGGGCCAAACGGGCCCGAGACGGTAGAGCTTGAAGCACAGTGCATGTGTACGGGATTTATGCTTGAGGGCGGGGTATTTGCCACAGCGCGCCACTGCATTGATGCATTGATGAGCGGTTCGGAAGATTTAAATTTCCTCGACCACAGCGGTATCAATGTCGTCACCCATTTCAAAGCAAAGTCTTATGACGGCTCCATTGAGTTTGACTTTACGGATGACCAAATGAACTCGGATTTCTCGGGCGATCAACTGAAACAGGTGTCGTATAAAGGCCGTACGGGTGCCATGCGAATACCGGATTATTTTCATGGCAAAGACTGGGCCTACGTGCAGACCGACTACAACGATGGGATGGCCTTTGACCCGTCACTTTCGCTTAAGCTGAAGGCCGGCACTCAGCTTTTTGTATTGGGCTATTCCTATGGCACCCGGTTCAGAGAATCGGGGAATATGGAACCCTATTTCTCGACCGCCAAGGTGACACAGAGCGGCATCGAACAGGGTACCGTTCGGGTGACCGAAGCCGGATGGGATGGCGGCAACTCGGGCGGGCCGGTGTTTACCCTGGACGAGAACGGGGAAGCCGTGGTCATTGGCCTGGTGACCGGGAAATACCAGCAACCCAAAGAAACCGCCAATGGCGATGTGGTGTGGATACCCACATCCATCAAAGTGGTGACACCTCTTGGAAACTTCCTGAGATAAAATGTACGGCATGAAGCATTGCATCCTCATCTTGTTTTTTCTTATGGCAGGCACTATGCTGCCCGGCCGGGGCCTCCGTGCCCAAGTCTTTTCGCTGCTGGATGATTGCAATCCTCTGATGCGTGCCATCGAGCCTTATCTTTTTGTGCTTCGGGCCGAGTATTCGCTCGAAGATGAGGAAGGCAAGCTCTATGGACGGAACGGCAATTCCTACTTTGGACAGGCCTACGGGCCGGCCGTCAATGTCGAAGGTTCGCTCGTTGTATCGGCCCGTACCATAAAGCCTTATCTCAGCGATACAAGTTACCGGGCTTATGGAAAAAATTATCATCCTGTGGTCTCATCTGTTTTTTATAAGGGGTTGAGGGATAATGAGATGATCGAGATAAGTAAAGTTAAAGATAAGGATTACTACGGTGTGATGGATTCTTTTTCGGAGTCGGGACTGGGCCGGGCCGGAGACTTGAGAGACAGCATGCCCTGCGTGGTGGTGACCTTTCTGAAAGCGGGAAATGTTTCACCGGCAGAGGCGTTCTATCGCTTGAGTTATGTGCAGAACGGAGTGAGGTGGGAGGGCCGGAGCGGGACGCTGGCAAATGTAGCTTTGGGTGACAATGCCGAGTTTGCCCTTCTCTTTTATGAAGAACTGGGGCGCGGCAGCGTTTCTTATCTTTTTGGAGGATTTGTCGAAAAAGAGTCGGGGATCTGGATAGCACGAAAATACGATCCCCTGGATGAGTATCCGAAGCTTCCTGCCGGACTGACGCCCGCAGGGAAGCGGAAAAAGGGCAAGAAACAAAAGCATTAAAAAAACAAAGATGAGCAGGAGAGTGGAAATTTTCGGTATGACGGATGTGGGCCGGATTCGGGATCACAATGAGGACAATTTCTTGATCAGCAGGAACCTGAAAAAGAAGGACTGGAGCTATAAACGCGATGAAGCCGTGGACCCCGGCCCGTGGGGGCTGCTGCTGTTGGTAGCCGATGGCATGGGCGGCACCAATGCCGGAGAAGTGGCTTCGCACATTGCCCAGGAAAGTGTGAAAGAAGATTTTGAAAAACTCACGGGAATTCCGGAAGGCGATAAGAAGAAGGAGCAACTGCTGGTCAAAATGATTAAATCCGCACATGAGCGAATTGTAAAATATCAGCGGGAAAATCTGGAGACAGCGGGAATGGGCACCACGCTCATCATAGCCTGGCTTATCGAAGACAAGCTTCATGTAGCCTGGAGTGGCGACAGCCGCTGCTATGTATACCGGGGCGAGGATCAGTTGCAGCCATTTTCGGAGGACCACTCGCTGGTGTGGAGCCTGGTCAAAGCCGGTGAAATCACAGCGGAGGAGGCCCGCACCCATCCGGAGAGCAACATCATTACCCAAAGCCTCGGAGAGCCTTCGCGGCCGCCAAAACCCTCGGCAAAAAGCACGGTGCTCCAACCGGGCGACAAAGTGCTGGTATGCAGTGACGGACTGAACGGTATGCTCAGTGATGAGCAGATCAGGCACTACCTGGCGCAGGACCTGCCCGTGGCCGAAATATGCAAAGAACTTACCGGTGCTGCCAATCGCGCTGGCGGCACCGACAACATTACGGTCCTCATGGCACGGATACTTCCGGACGGGGCCAATGAATCGGCACATCAAACGATGGCAGGCTTGCAGGAAGACCGGCAGAAAACGGATACGGAAAGCCATGCGGAAGACCAGACAAGAACACAGATGTTGCGAAAAAAGCTGAACCTGCGGACCTATCTTCTGCTGGCGGCCCTGCTTTTTATCATACTCATGTTTGTGCGCAACTGGCTTTTGCCCGCTGATCCGGAAGGAAATAATAAAATACGCATACAGCTGGAACCCCGTAGCTATGCCTTTGTCCCCGGAAAGCTGGATTCATTGAACCTTTCGGCCTTTCTTCCTGGCGGAGAGCGCTTCCTCGACAGTTTTAACCTTACGGGGCTGAATTACCAAAGAACAGGCGAAAATGCAGGCATATCTTTCCGCCTGGGAGCGAGCGATGCGCCCAATGCACGGTTGGCGCTTTATCCCGGAGGCACTGACACTGTGTATATGGCCGAGATACGCTTCATAAAAGCCGGAGAAGAGGCAAAGCTTCCGATGGAATCGTCAGCGGCCCTGCCCGGAGAAGATGCAGTCATTGAAAACAGCAATGAAGAGGGGACTACGACCGCAGAAGAGGAAGCAAGTACGGACAGTGTGGGAGCCGGCCGTTCGGAGCCGCCCTCCGAAATCATGCCGCCCGGAGCTGAAAACCCCGGGCCGGTAGAGCAATTAAGAGATTCTATAAGCCTGCCCCGGGGAAAGGGAGGAAGCGGAATTACAAGCACGGATAGCACGAAAAAAAAGCTTCCGCCTCTGAACAGAGTGAAAGGAAAAGAGGATTCTTTGTTAAATAAAAATCAATAGTTATGAGATGCACAGAATGTGGTTATATGAATGAAGAGTCGGCACGGGTATGCATAAAATGCGGCACCCGCCTGAAGGGGCAAGAAGAAAAGGCCCCAAAACCCGAAGCTCCCCGGCAGCCGTCCCCGGCACCCTCTTCGCAGGGTGCCAAAACCATGCGGGGACGGGGCCCTGACAGGCCTTCCACGGAGGATGTCCCGGCCTCCTCCGGGCGGGCCGACAGCATCATTAAGTGCCCGTCCTGTTCCTACTATCCCTTGCGTTCACTTCCGGGGCCGGGCCATGCCTGTCCGAATTGCGGCTTCGAGGGAGAAGACGGGAAAAGCAGCCCGTCATCAGAAGCCAAAACCGTGAAAATCGGAGAGATGGAAATCGGGAATATGGAGGCACGGACGATTCGCCTGAGGGAAGAAGGAAGCGGAGAATCGATTACGCTGAGCGGAGGACGGATAGAGATGAACAGAGAAGTGCTGGCGCCCGGTAATACAAGTATTTCCGCCTCCTTGCATGCCGTACTTTCATTTGATGACGGTGCCTTGTACCTCGAAGATAAGAGCAGCAACGGAGCCACCTTTGTGCAGGTGACGGAAAAAGTAAAGGTTCACCACGGAAGCAAAGTGGTGATCGGCAACAAGGTGTACAGCATTGAAATTTTATAAGTCATGAGTTTGCTTGAGTCTGTGGATCTGAATCCGGGCGATGTGATCGCTTCCAAGAAGAAACACTATGCCATTGAGCGGGGCCTCGGAGAAGGCGGGTTTGGCAGTGTGTACCTCGTGCATGACGGAAGTGAACATTATGCACTCAAGCTGACCAAACTTTTCACCTTCCTTCCCGATGAAAGGGTGGAATATGCCAGGCGATTCAAACAGGAATTTGAATACGGTTCGAAGCTAAAGAGCAACTATGTGGTAAAAAGCTACGATTTTGATGTGTACAAGGGCAATCCTTTTCTGGTGATGGATGCCTGTCCGAATGGCAGTTTGCGGGACTATATCGGCAGGGAACTGAAAGAGGATGAGCTGGACCGGATTGCTTTCGGGATATTAAGCGGCCTTCACGACCTGCACTCCGAAGGCATTATACATCGTGATATCAAGCCGGAGAATGTATTGTTTGACGAAGAAAACAGGCCCCGCCTGGCCGACTTCGGCATCTCGGCATCGGTGAAGAAGCGGCATACCGTGGCCAACTTTATGGGCCATGCCAAAGAAGTCTTTGCCACCGGCTGCTATTCTCCGCCCGAGCAGATTGATGCCAAACGGGCCATGAAAGTGATGGGCCCCACCAATGACATTTACGCTTTTGCTGCGATGATGTATGAGCTGATTACCCACGGAGCCCTCCCATTCGGGGGATTTGAGGAATTTCTGGAAAATATCCCGGCCTACGAAAAAAAGAAAAAAGAGGAAAGCTGGGACCGGGATTTACTGAATGCAAAGAGTCCGTCAGCGAAATGGGAAGATATTATCGCCAAAGGCCTGCGCTACCGGCCCGAAGACCGCTATCAAAATGTAAGTGAAATTATCAGGGAACTGGGATATGAGCTTGCCGGAAGCAATGAAAATTATAAGGCGGATGCGCACAGTCAATGGATATTAAAGGTGCAAAACGGTGAAGAAATCGGCCGTACGTATCACCTCAACAACCTGATGCAATACAAAGGCAAGCCGGTCTTGTCGCTGGGTTGGTACAACGAAGAAGACCCGTTTACCAATGACATCGGGATCACGGAATATTTCACCCAGTTTATATCAAACTATCATGCCACCTTGCAGTACAACCCGGTGACTTATCATTGGGCGGTCAAAGACGGGCAGTTTCGTACAAAAGACGGCAATCCCGGGTGGTACCCTTCGACCAATGGTGTTTTTGTAAACGGCAGCCGTGTGACGAGCGAGGGCAAAACACTGACTCCGGGTGATATCCTCATCATCGGAGACACTACGCTGAAGGTTTTGCTTCACCCGTCCGGATGATTACTCATCGAGCATGGCAAAAGGGTGCAATGCCGGCAACTCTCTTCTTTGCTCTTCACTGTGCAGGGATTTTACCGCCCGTGTTTCGTCAAACCAGATCAGCTCATCAAATTGCGCAGGCAGCGATGCCAGAAAATAATGGCTCTGCCGTTCCGTGTCGGGGCGGTAAATAACGCCTATGGCCCGCTCGAGTCGCGGAGAGGCAAGCTTTTGCAGGGCCTCGGCATGAACCGCACTTTTGCGCAAAGGCAGGCTGAAGTTATTTGCCCCGCTGCGGTGCATGAGGGCTTCGTAACTGTCTGCCAGAGCCGGATTGACCTTTTTGATTTTCATGGCATCGCCCCAGTTGTCGGCTGCTGCCACGGTACCGTGATCGGTGGCAAAGCCGATATGGTAGGATTTGTCGCCAAAACTTTCCCGGCAGAGATGGCCGATGTTGATTTCGCCTCGTGCATACATTTCCGTGGCCAGGGCATTGCCGATGTGTGAATTGTGGGCCCATACGATGGCCTTCGAAGCGGGGCCGTGGAAAGCCAGCAGCGAGCGGAGGGTGTGGAACATGTGCAAATCGCGCAGGTTCCATGAGTCGGCTCCTCCGTAATACATGATTTTATAATAGCGTTCCGCATCGGCTATGGCGCGGGCATTTTGATAAACATAATAAAAGGCTTCGCTGTTGTGATTGAGTTTTTCCCGCTCTTTGAGGAGGGTAATCAGCATTTGCAGGACTTCCTGCTCGCAACTCTCGAGGCGGCCGCTCAGCACCAGGCGGCCGTATGCGGAGGGGTCTTCCATGAAAGGAGTGATGCAGGAATAATGTTTTCTTGCTTCTTCTGCCAGCTCCGGATCTTTTTCTTCCAGATAACGGAGCACATGATGAACGGAATTCTCCAGTCCGTAGAGGTCCAGTCCGTAGATAGATACTTTCTCTTCCCGGCTCCGGTTATGGATTTTCAGCCATTCGGTGAATTCCAGAAACTCGGCATTGCGCCACATCCATTGCGGAAATCTCCTGAATGGGGTGCGGTATTCATCTTTCAGCCGGCCGTGTACGTAGTGGTTCACGATTTCCATGTCGGGCCAGTCGGCTTCGGCCCCGATGATCCCGAAGCCCTTCTTCTCTATCAGGGCTTTGCTGATTTTCTGCCGCATGCGATAAAACTCGCTGCTGCCGTGTGAAGCTTCTCCGAATAGTACGATCCGGGCATCGCCTATGCGCTCCAGAAGGGCCTCCGTATCATAATCCTCTATCTGCTCAAAAGGAATATAAAGGTGCTTGATTGCGGCCAAGGTTTCTTCCGGGCCGGCTTTTTCTTCCGGCAGGGAAGGCAGCTCCCGGGGCCCGGGAATGAAATAGGAATCGCTGATGTATTTTCTGCTGATTTTTCCCTTTGCATCTTTCTCCATGACTTCGAGATAGAGATGCGACCAGTCGGGGCCTACGGGCATCACGGCCCTTCCGCCTTCTCTGAGTTGCGATTGCAGTGTCCCGGGAATTTCAGGCAACTCCCGGGCTAAAAATATCTTGTCGTAAGGGGCATGCGCGGGCCAGCCGCTGCTCACCGGCCCGGTTTTGAAATGTACATTCTCAATCTGCTCCTGTTGAAGTATCTTTTCGATGAACTCGATGTACTCGACCCGCTCATCCACGGCATACACTTCTCCGGCCAGCCGGGCGATAATGGAGAGGAGGTAGCCCGAGTCGAAGGCCAGCAGCAGTACTTTTTCGCCTTCCTGCAAATCGAGCAACTGCAGCCAGCG
>JALSIH010000133.1 GCA_026981615.1 Chitinophagales bacterium | reverse complement strand
TCGCGCATGCGCGAGCTTTTTCTGCTCGACCGCGATGAGGTGGCCCTGGGAATAATAGGGCGCCTCGTACCTGTAAAAAATCACGCTCTTTTTTTCGAAGCCATTGAACGCATACGCCAAAAGCTCAAAAAGAAGCTTCGGGTTTTTGTGGTGGGCGATGGCGAAATGATGCAGAGCCTGCAGGCCCTTTGCCGGAAGCTGAACCTTGACTATACCCTCGGCAATCCACCGGAAGAGAAAGCACTGATTACCTTTACCTCCTGGATGCGAAACATTGACGATGTGACGGCAGCCATGGACTTCATTGCACTTTCATCGCTCAACGAGGGCACTCCCGTCAGCCTCATCGAAGCACAGGCAGCCGGCAAGCCCGTGGTCTCGACCCGGGTGGGTGGAATTGAAGACATCGTAGAGCACGGAAAAACCGGCCTGCTTTCGGAGTCGGGCGACCTCGAAAACTTTGCCGCAAACCTCTATCGTATGGCCGAATACGGGGAGATGCGCCAGGAATATGCCGCCAACTGCTCGGAAAGCATCCTGCAGCGCTTCGGATATCAACGCCTCGTGGCCGACATGGACAGGCTCTACCGCAGCTTGTTGTAAGTGCGGGCATGCGCTTTGCAGCCGTATGAAATTCTTAAAATCCTATCTTTGATCGAAAACCAGACGATGAAAAAAATTCTGCTTTTATTGACGGGCATCCTCCTTTCCGGAGTCTTGCCGGCACAAACGGAAATCACCCTTGAAGATATTTTCCTTAACCGTACTTTCTCACCACAATACATCTGGGGGCTCGAGCACCTGGCCGATGGCGAGCATTATACGGAAATGAAAGTCAATTATGAGAAGAAAGCACTGGAGCTTCTTGTGTACGACTATGCCAACGGGGAAGTGCAGGATACCCTCTTCTCGGGCACCTGGGCCCCCGACAGTTTGCAGCCCTTCTATTACCGCAGCTATTCGCTGAGCCCCGATGGCTCAAAAATCCTTCTCGCTGCCCGGACGGAAGGAATTTATCGCTATTCGAGCCGTTCGGATTATTATCTTTTTGACCGGAAAACCCGGAGCTTTGAGAAATTGAGCAACGGCTCCAAACAGATGTATGCCACTTTTTCTCCGGATGGAAGTAAGGTGGCTTACGTGCAGGACAACAACCTCTTTTACAAAGACCTGGGCAGCGGTGAGATCGTGCAGATTAGCAACGATGGGGAGGAAAACAAAATCATCAATGGCGATGCCGACTGGGTATATGAAGAAGAGCTGGAGCTGGTCAAAGCCTTTTTCTGGTCGCCCGACAGCCGTAAGATCGCCTACTACCGCTTTGATGAAAGCCGGGTGAAGGAATACGAATTTCCGATCTACGGAGGGCAATATCCCGAAATCTATAAATACAAATATCCCAAGGTGGGCGAGCGCAATTCCGAGGTGACCTTGCATACTTTCTTTCTGGAAGATGCCCGCCAGCTGACCCTGCCGGTTTCGGCCGGCCCCGATGATTATATCCCCCGTATCAAGTGGACGGTCAACCCGGATGTTTTGAGCGTGCAAAAGCTGAATCGCCACCAGGATAGTCTCGAATTTTATCTTGTGAATGTAGAGGAAAACAAAGCCGATTTGCTATTTACGGAGGTCAATCCTTATTACATTGATATTGATGATGATCTCACTTTTCTCGACAACGGAGAGCAATTTATCTGGTCTTCCGAGCGGGACGGCTACAATCATCTTTATCTCTACAATCTCGATGGTACCGTGGAGCGGCAGCTTACGCGCGGGCCGTGGGAGGTGACGGAGTTTTACGGCTTGGATGCCGCGCAAAAGAAGCTCTATTATCAGGCGGCCGAGCGCTCACCGCTTCAGCGGCAGGTCTATTCCGTAGCTCTGAACGGAAGAAAGAAAAAACTCCTGACACCGGGCACGGGTACGTTTGATGCGGATTTCTCGGAAGGGTGCCGCTATTTTCTCCTCACCTGGTCGGATGCCAACACGCCTTACCGCTTCAGCATGCATGAAGAAAACGGAAAAGAACTCCGCCTGCTTGAGGCAAACGAAGAGTTGAAAGAAAGCATGGCAAAGTATGCTTTTTCAAAAAAGGAGTTTTTCACTTTTAAACAGGATGACGGCATTGAGTTGAACGGATGGATGATCAGGCCTCCGGACTTTGACACTGCGAAAAAATATCCCGTTTTTATGTATGTCTACGGAGGGCCGGGAAGCCAGACCGTGAGCGATGCCTACGGTGGCCGCAATACGAGCTGGTTTCAGATGCTGGCACAGAAGGGATACATCGTGGTGTCGGTAGACAACCGGGGAAC
>JALSIH010000132.1 GCA_026981615.1 Chitinophagales bacterium | reverse complement strand
GATTGAGCCGTGCATGGGCATCGAGGGTGCCGCTCCGGCAGAGCCGGCCCGAACTGTTGTACAACTCAAAGGGTACGGCAGCGGATTCGCGAAGCCCTTTGACCCGGAACAGGCCCGTGCCCGGATTGGGATACACACTGAGCCCGCCCGTTGCCTCCCGGCCTTCCACCCCGGTGCGCACGAAGTTCAGATTGACGGAAAACGTATCGGAAGCGCAAAGAAAGCCTGCTATCAGCGTGACGGTATAGCTTCCGGAGGAATCAAAGACATGCCGGGGTTCGCGTGCCCGGGAAGAATCTCCGTCACCGAAATCCCAGTAAAAGCGATCCGCATTTTCGCCCGTATAGGTGAAGTAAACGGTATCACCGCTTTGATCATATGAAAACAAGGCCGTCACATTTATATCGGCCGGGCTGACAGCCGAGTCAAAGATTCCCTGGCTGAGATTGTAATAGGATCCCGCAAAAGTTTCTTCGAGTTTCACGGCCCTGAGCATATAGTAATAGCTGCCGGCCTGCATCACACAGGAATCCGTAAATGCCGTATCCTCGATGATATGTGCATGAATGCGCTGAAAGCCCCTGCCGGCTTCGGTGGAGCGATAAAGGTAATAGCCGGCTACGGGCTCGGGGGAAGGGCTCCAGGCAAGGCGTACGGCAGCGCTCTCATACACGGCCGTCAGATTTGCGGGCGGGGCAAGGACATCCGCCCTCAGCGTGGGATCACCCATGAGGGCGATATGTATCATCCGTGCGCCATAATTGGTCTTGTACGTGGCACCACTGGCATTTTGGGTCAAGCGGGCGGCATGCCCGATGGGATAACCCATGGCCATATAGTGCAGGTGCCAGTTGGGCCGGCCGGCCCAGGCGTTGACCAGTGTTGTTCCTTGCGCGATGGCTGCACGCAGGAAGTTGTCGCGCTTGTCCCAGTCGCCAAAATAGCTGCCGAAAAGAAAGGTGAATATGCTCTGAATGGAATCTCCGGCCAGGTCGCTCGTTTTGCCGATGCCGTTGGCACTGGTATAAGACCCGCCACCGCAGCCGTAAGACCATAGATAGCTCTTGCTGTTCATCTCGCTGCGATAGTCGAGGGCAAATATCGAATCGCTGCCCACCATCAGGGGAAAATTGCGCCAAGCATTGGCCGCAAAAGCCTCTCCGCCAAATCCTCCGAAGTTGTCGTCCACCAGTGCCCGCCTGACGGGCTCGAAGAATTTCTGACGGTAGGCATGGTCCTTCCTCAGATAGCTACGCAGGAGCTCAATCTCGGACGAAGCGAAAGCAGGCATGTCATAAAAATCTACCCGCCCTACTTCCAGCTCCATGCTGCCCGGTATAAAACTCTGGTCAAATTTCCCGTCACCGGGAAAATTTTTGTTTCGCGGGTCCGAGGGCTTGTCCGTATTCACACTGTTGTCGGTCCAGTTGCCGTTCATTTCGCCATAATACACATCGGCCGGCCAGGCCCCGATGTGATTTTGATGCCCGTCAGGCCCGATATTGCCCGAATAAGGAACGGGCACACGCCCCAGGATAAAAAGAGCCTTTGTGTTCGCGGGGTCTTCGTTATACAGGTCCACGATCCTTGCTTTCACATCCGCGGGGCTTTCATTTCTTCCGGCCTGCAGGGTTTTCACTTCCCAGCCATCGCCCGTGAGGTCTCGTTTCAATGTCGAGATTTCCGCTTTCAGGCTGTCGCGGACCAGCGAATCGATCAGTAAAATCAGGATGCCCCGGGACTCAACGGCCGGCAGCTCCATGCCCGCGTAGATATAGCTGTAGGCTGTTTTTCCCGAAAAAGATTTGATAATGCGGTATTCATAACCGTGGCCGGGCTCCACGTCCGTATCGGTGTACACCGAGTCCGTGGCACTGAAATTGCCGATAAAACGGGTCCAGGAAATATCTCCCGCTTCTTTGCGGTGCAGCACATATCCATCGGCATTGGGGTCCGTCTGCCAGTGAATGCGGATGGCAGGAGCAGACTGATCTACAGATGCCCGCAAAGGGATGGCATAGTCTTTGGCCGGCTGGGCCTTTGCCGGAAAAACGAAGCCGGTAAAAAGCAGGAGAAGTACGATTTTTTTCATGGAGCTGACTTTAGGGAGTGCAAAATATGAAGGGCATTAAAAATATTGAAAGTCAGGGTTTTTGTCAAGAAAGGAGAAGGCAGTTGTGAACACCCGCAAGTGCCTTCCGATAGCGGAGCAAGTGGGGAAGAGATCAGGAGCCGTGCATCTTCGCAAGCATCAAGTTTTAAGAAAAAAGAGAGCAAGTCAAAAGCAGGGAGTTATTTGTGGCAAAAAAGCAATGAAGG
>JALSIH010000131.1 GCA_026981615.1 Chitinophagales bacterium | reverse complement strand
GTTGGAGGGTACAAGGACAATATTGGTATCGTGGGCCGAGAGCAGTTCTTTGTCAAAGCTTCCGTCTTCTTCGAGTTCGACCATGTGCAGTTCTTTCTCTTCATCCCCATAGGGAAGTGATTCGCGGTAGATGCGGGCCATATAGCTTGCCATGGCTTTCTCGGCCGGGTCGGGCGTATGGAAAATATAGACAGGATATTGCCTGAAGTGCATGGCCGCATATCGTGCCAGCCGTTCCACATGGGCATCGTCACCCGGCCGGGCCTTGATGAATTCCGGATTGGCCTCCCGGAGGGGCACTTTTGAGGAGAGGGGGGAGACGAGCAAAATCTGATGCCGGGCGGCAAAGGGGGCCACCAGGGCCAGATTGCGCGGAAAAAGGGGGCCGATAATCAGATCGGCATTTTTAAGGGCATCCTGTCGCAATATATCGCGCACGGTTGCTGAGTCGTTGCGCGTATCGAAAATGCTTACGCGCAGATTGATGCCACTGTTCTTCATATCCTCAATGGCGATAAGCAGACCCTGAAGATATTCCGTAGCCACCATGGGCCGGTACGAGTATTTCTTCGCTTCGGGGTCCAGCTCTGTCAAATAGCTGTTGTCGAGATATAAGGGAAGCAGCACGGCCAGATGATACTCCTCCTTGAGATATTTGCTTTTATCCTTTTCGGGCAGCAGCGTATCTCCCGCATTGCCCGTGTTGGCCGGCAGATTATGATCGCTGCTGTCGCTTTTTACGGTCACGGGCTTGTGGGGCGCAGGCGTCCGGCTGATCTGCTCAAAAAGCGAACAGCCCTGCATGCCTGCGATGAGCAGCAGGAGGAGGATGATATTTAACTTATTCCCACTCAATGGTTGACGGAGGTTTTGTGCTGATGTCGTAGACTACACGATTAACGCCTTTGACATGATTTATTATACGTGTTGATATCTTTGACAGGAAATCATAAGGAAGCCGGGCCCAGTCGGCCGTCATGCCATCGCGGGAAGTGACCGCCCGCAAGGCCACCACATTTTCGTAAGTACGCTCGTCACCCATCACACCGACCGATTGCACGGGAAGCAGAATGGTGCCTGCCTGCCACACTTCATCATAAAGTCCTTCTTCGCGCAGGCCGCGGATGAAGTGGTCATCGGCTTCCTGCAAGACGGCCACCTTGCCGGGCGTGACTTCTCCCAGGATGCGTATCCCCAGCCCCGGCCCGGGAAAGGGATGGCGCATCAGGATGGCCGGTGGAATATGGATTTCGTGCCCTACCTTGCGCACTTCGTCTTTGAAAAGGCTGCGCAGAGGTTCGACAACTTTAAGATTCAGCTTGTCGGGGAGCCCGCCTACGTTGTGATGCGATTTTATAGTGACCGAGGGGCCGTGGACCGATACCGACTCAATGACATCCGGATAGATGGTTCCCTGCCCGAGCCATTTGACGTTGTCCAGTTTGCGGGCTTCGGCTTCGAAGACCTCAATAAATACTTTGCCGATGGCTTTTCTTTTTTCTTCCGGATCGTGCAGGCCCTTCAATGCCGTATAAAAAAGGTCTTTGGCATCCACCCCTTTGACATTGAGGCCCATGTGACGATAGGACTCGAGCACTTCACTGAATTCGTTTTTTCGCAGCAGGCCGTTGTCCACAAAAATGCAAAAGAGGCGATCACCGATGGCCCGGTGGATGAGCTCTGCGGCCACCGTGCTGTCGACTCCTCCCGACAATCCCATGACCACACTGTCGCTGCCCAGGGTTTCACGCAGTGTGCCAATGCTTTCACGGGCAAAGGAGGCGGGGGTCCAGTCGCCCCGGCAGCCGCAAATCCGGATAACAAAATTTTCGAGAAGTGTGGCTCCGTCCACGCTGTGGGTGACTTCAGGGTGGAACTGAATGCCATAGACGGGCCGGCCGGCATCTTCCATGCGGTAAGCCGCCACCGGAATGGAGTCGCTGCGGGCAATTACCCGTGCTTGCCCGGGCAGGCTGAGAATGCTGTCGGCATGCGACATCCATACCTGCGAATCTTCAGGAATGAATTCAAAGAGCGGATCATCGCGGTCGAGCGCACGGAGGTGGGCCCTTCCGTATTCACGTTTGGACGATGGGGCCACTTCTCCGCCAAAGTGACGGGCCATCCATTGGGCTCCGTAGCAAATGCCCAAAAGGGGCACTTTTCCCCATATTTTCTCCAGATCGGGCCGGGGTGCATCTTTATCGAGAACGGAAAAAGGACTTCCCGAGAGGATGACTCCTTTAATGTTCGGAGCTATTTCACCGGCTTTGTTGTAGGGAACAATCTCAGAGTACACATTCAGCTCCCTGATTCTCCGTGCAATCAGTTGCGTATATTGTGAACCGAAATCGAGGATAAGTATCTTTTCATGCATTGCTGGCAAAAATACTGAAATTAAATGCTCAGGATGAACTTCCGTCCGGGCTCTTTTACACAGAAATACGGGCCGGACAGAAATGAAGAGATGGGGAGCTGCTGCGCTCCGCTTCCGTTTCGGTAAATAAATGAAAATGGATCAGAAATTTATAGCTTTCGACCCCGAAGCAATTGCCGGACGGATCAATAAGCTCACCGTGCAATCAAAGCCGGATTGGGGAGTGATGGGGGCGCAGCATATGATTGAGCATTTGCTCACGGTTTTTCGCATTTCGAACGGGAAACTCCGGTTCGATTTGCAGGTGCGGGAGGCAAGCCTTCCAAAACGCCTGGCTTTTTTGCGGGGAAGTGAAGCCTTTGTCCGTAATATACGCATCAAAGGACTGCCGGTGAAGGCTCCGTTGCCCTTGCGCTATGCCGACATGAAAACGGCTCGTCAGAAACTGATGGACGAAATTTATCTCTTCATATCCCGCAAGGAGGAAACGGAGCGGAATCGTCCGCTGCATCCTGTTTTCGGACCGCTTGGCTTTGACGACTGGATTCGCTTCCACAGAAAGCACCTCAGCCACCATTTTCAACAATTTGGAATAATTTAGTGCGCTAAGAATACGAAGATGGCATAGTTTCGGTTAAAATGATTGCCGTGCCGCCTTTGGCTTGCAAAAAATAATGCATTACACCCGATGACCGTATTTCTCTTTCTGCTTCTTTCCTTTTTGTCCAGCGGCCGCGAGACCATAGTCAAAGAGATTATATACTTTGATATCTACTTTGCAGGCAGCTCCATCGGCCACATCAAAGCAGAGAAATGGATAGAAGACGGCATGACCATGTATGAAGTATATTCTTTTGCCGAATACAATTCATGGCTCTACGACTATCAGCGCACGACCCACGTAAAAGCGCATTTCCGGGATGGCATACTAATCAAGAGTTGGGCAAAGATCACGGAATACGATGATGTGCTGGTGCTCAGCATAACCCAAAGACAGGGGAGCGCCTACCGCATGGTCAATCGCGATGGTGAAGTGAACTGGCATCAGGGACTGATCAGAGCTTCATCCATTCAGCTCTACTTTGAAGAACCGCAGGGCATTGATGAAATTTTTTCGGAGAGCCACCTGGTGATGGGCCGTATCGAAGAAGACGGCCTGCATGAATATGAATATCATACGCCCGAAGGCAAAACCAACGAATATTTTTACGAGGACGGTAAGCTTGTGAAGGTCAACATTTATCGCTCTCTTGTGACCATCACTTTCAAACGAAGACCCGGATAAAGGATGTCCGCAGCCGGGGTCAGCGTACTTTTTTGGTAACCGGATAAAAGGAAGAAAGGGCAAAGCAGTAGCCGGTCATTTGTTATTTCAAAATTCAGGTTGCCTCAAAGGAATATCAATATTATCCTGGACCATTGGTGTAAAAACTCATACCGCTATTCTGCTGTTTAAACATATTTATCGGCAGTACGCTAAATCAAGAAGGCACTTACATACATCTGTTTTTTAATAACATTTTAATACACATGATGGTGCATGCAGAAAGACAATTGAAGAAATTTATGCCTGTTAAAGATTTCAAAAAAATTAAAAAAATAATACAGATGAATTTTGAGGCCATGCTAAAGGCAGTAGATCATTCCGACACGGAAAAGTTTCTTGATTTTTTGAGTGAAGATGTTTGCTTTTACTTTGCCAATATCCCTAAGACAAGTGGCAAAAAGGATCTGCGCAACTTTCTCAACCTGTTTTTTCAATCGATTGATCATACCAAGCACACGAAACTGATAATCGATAGAAATGAAAAGGGTGATGTTGTTTTCATTAGAGGAGATGTGTGTTATACCCGCAAGGATGGAAGTGAATTGAATGTTCCGTTTTGCAATGTCCTTACACTGGATGAGAGAAAGGAGAAAATCAGGGACTACCGGATATATGTAGATAATTCCGATCTGTTTAATTAGGAACCCTGTTGTCATGGATTGACTGTAAAAAGGGCACTCAGTTGATATTGCTGTAGACGGCCTGCACGTCTTCGTCTTCCTCGATTTTATCGAGCATTTTTTCCACTTCCTGCATCTGCTCTTCACTGAGATCGATGGGAGATGTCGCTATGCGTTCGAGGCGGGCTTCTTTGATTTCCAGGTTCCGGTCTTCAAGTGCTTTGGCCAGTGTACCGAAATTTTTATAATCACCGTAAACAATCAGAAGGCCTTCGTTCTCTTCCAGTTCTTCCATGCCGGCATCAATCAGGTCAAATTCCAACTCTTCCAGGTCTATATCTTCCGGTTTTGAGAGGCGAAAAACGGCTTTGCGGGAAAACATAAACTCGAGCGACCCGGAGGGGACCAGGCCGCCACCGGCTTTGTTAAAGTAGGATTTTACATTGGCTACCGTGCGGGTGGGATTGTCGGTAGCACATTCCACAAAAAAGAGGGTTCCGTGGGGGCCTTTGCCTTCATAGGTGATTTCGGCAATCGTTTCGGCATCTTTGCCCTCGGCTCGTTTTATGGCCGCTTCAATATTGTCTTTGGGCATGTTCTGTGCCTTGGCATTCTGTATGGCATGGCGCAGGGCCGCATTCATTTCGGGGTCTGCTCCGCCTTCTTTCGCAGCAAGGGTAATGGCTTTGGCGAGTTTGGGAAAAACCCTTGACATTTTGTCCCATCTTTTTTCCTTTGCCGCTCTGCGGTATTCAAATGCTCGTCCCATTTCTTAATTCTTTGATCCCGGGCAAAATTAAGGTGGCCGTCCGAATTATTTTCGTCCGGAGCCGCCTCTTCGCCCTTTGTTTCTGAAATTGCGACCGCCCCCCTGCGAGCGTTTGTTCCACTCGGGCGAGGGCCCCAAGTCAGCGGGCACGGGCAATTTGGGCAGTTCGCGCTCTATCAGCTTCTCGATACGCGAGAATTTATACATATCCGAAGGATTGATCAGGGTGATGGCCACTCCGGTGGTTTCGGCACGGGCCGTACGGCCCACCCGATGCACATAGTCTTCGGCATCCTGCGGTACATCGAAGTTGATCACCAGATTGATGTCTTTGATGTCAATGCCCCGGCTGAGTACATCCGTGGCTACAAGTACTTTTGTTTTCTTTGCTCTGAAGCGCATAAGCACTTCTTCCCGCTCGCGTTGGTCAAGATCCGAGGAGATGCCTTCCACACGGTATTTCGGGTTGCGCAATTCGCGCACGATTTCTCCAACCTTCTTCTTGGTGGATGTAAAAACGAGGATGCGCGTATAATTGTCTTTGTCGCGGATCAACTGCTTGACGAAAGCTATCTTCTGTCGGTCATAGGTCAGATATGCGGCCTGCATGACGCCTTCGGCCGGTTTCGAAAGACCGAAACTGATTTCGACCGGATCTTTGAGGATATTGGATGCCAGTTTTTTTATGTCTGCCGGCATGGTAGCACTGAAAAGCAGGGTTTGACGCTCCCGCGGCAAGGCCTGTTCTATGCGCTTTATGTCGTCCATAAATCCCATGTCAAGCATTCGGTCGGCTTCGTCCAGAATGAAATGCTTGATTCCTTTAAACTTTACATAACCCATGTTCATATGGGCAAGAAGTTTGCCGGGCGTGGCTACCACAATATCGGCTCCTTCGGTGAGGGCTTTCTTTTGCTGTGTCCAGTCGTGCTTATCGCCTCCTCCGTAGACTACGGCCGAGGTGACCGGCAGAAAGTAGGCAAAGCCCTGTATCTGTTGATCGATTTGCAGCGCCAGTTCCCGCGTGGGGACGATAATGAGGGTATTGGTTTCCCGCTTATGCTCCTGCATCTGTTCGTTTAAAACAGGAAGGATAAAAGCAGCGGTTTTTCCCGTCCCGGTTTGAGCGGTGCCCAGCACATCGCGCCCCTCCATGATGGCGGGGATGGCTTTTTCCTGTATGGGGGTGGCTTTTTCGAAGCCCATATATGAGAGGGCTTCCAGAATCTTTGGATCCAGATTAAATTCTTCGAATGTCATTGCCGCAAATCTAAGTATAATTGAATTGTCACAATATGCAAGTTCTCCAAAGCAAAAGTGCGACTGTCTTCTTTCCTCAACCGGCTCTTTGCCTTTCTTTGAAGGCCAGGCAATAATGCCAGTCTTTTTCAAAATAAGCATCAATCCTTTTCAGCTCGGCCGGATCGATGAGCGGCTCCCCTGAAAACAGAGATGCGGGAAGGAGCCGGGCCGCATAGAGAATGCCATAGCGAAGAACACCCATATACAGACGCCATAGCAGATGCAACAAGGGGTTCTTAAATACCCTTCTCTTTTTCAGATTAATATATTTGCCGGCCGCCAGGATGGCCTTCAGCTGTTTTTCGCTATAGGAACTGTGACGGGGCTTGAAATCAATTTTATCCATATCGACTTCGGCCCCGATGGCACCGGCCAGTTCCTGTACAAAAGCTTCGGGACGGGCCTTCATATCCTCGTAAATAAACAAGAGGGGAGGGCGTCCGAATATTTTTTCAATCATGGACAATTGTTTGCCAAATGAGAGGTCGGCAATGCTGAAATATCCCCGGTCGTTTTTGAGGTCAAAAAACGCCTGAAAAGGCTGACGGTATCCGTTCTTTACAAATCTTCGGTATTGAGAGGCAATATAACTGCCGTGGCGCCTTAGCACAAGGATGGGAACGGCTCCGGGAAAATTGTTGGCGAGTTTTTCGCATTCCCGTTTCATTTGCCGGTCAAATTCGTTGGAAGCCAGAATGCGCTCGCAATTCAGTCTGGGAATAATTTGCCCCCATTTCCGGTAGCGGGTTCTCTGTACGTAGCAGATACCTTTAAATTTTGGGAAGACCTTGTACTGAAGAAATTTGGTACCGGTTTTCCCCATGCCCAGATGCAGATAAATACGCTTCTTCTTATGATTATCCGGCATCTCTCTTTAATTCTTTTCCGGAGTTATGAATTGCATCTTCAAATCCGGGCAAAATCCGGCATCCGCCCCTTCCACATCATATCTCATTCGTTCCAGTTTATCTTTTCTTTGTTGAGAAAGGCCGCAACGCCCCGTTTGCAATCCTTGCCGGCACGGGCTTCGGCATTGGCTGCAGCCGCCACTTCGAGTGCTTCGGACAAGGGCAGGTCCTGTACCCGGGCCATCAGCTTTTTGGTCAATGCGATGGCCTCTCCGCTGCATTGTTTAGCCAGTTTTTCCGCCAGCGCTTTGCTTTCGCTTTCAATGCGGTCGGCAGGGAAAAGGTAATTGACCAGCCCGATGCGGTAGGCTTCGCTGCCGGTGATTCGCTCGCCCGTGAGCAAGAGGCGTTTGGCATGCGATTCTCCGATCTTGCGAAGGAGAAAAGTCATGACAATGGCCGGCACAAAACCGATGCGCACTTCCGAATATCCGAAGAGGCTTTCGGGCGTGCTGATCAGGAGATCGCAGACCGTGGCCAGACCGCAACCACCGGCAATGGCCGGGCCTTTTACCTGGGCAATGACGAGTTTTGGAAGGGCATAGATTTCTTCAAACAATGCCTTCAAATGGCGGCTGTCTTTCAGGTTTTCTTCTGGCGAAAAGCCCTGCATTTTTTTCAGATAGGCCAGGTCGGCTCCTGCACTGAATGCTTTGGCCGTACCGCTCAAGACAATCACTTTGACCTTTTCATCCTTTGCCGCTTCGCGAAAAGCCTGCTTGAGAGCGGCTATCATTCCGGGGCTCAGGGCATTCCTTTTTTCTTCCCATTTCATGTGGATCTGCGCGCTTGAGCCCTCTCTTGTGAGGCTTACAAATTCATTGTTCATGCTCGTCTGTTGTGTGGTGATAAAGATAAAGCAATCTTGCCGAGCCGGGCAAAGAAGAAGATGGGCATATCCGCCTCCTCAGTAGGAAATGTTTATGGCGCGCTCCCGGCTTAAATCCGTGTAAGGCAACTGAAGTTCATCAAGTCGTTTCCTTAGAGCTTTTCTGTTTTTGTAGTCGATGGCCGCATCAAGGATGTAGCATTCCCGGTTCAATTGTTTGTTTTTAAGATGCATGAGATATCCCCGGCCGGGCAGCCGCAGCAGATGAAGCTGCTGATTTCCGCTTTGCAGGGCAAAGGTTGGGGGAAGCGTATCGAGGGCAGTGAAGACGGGATTTTTAACGCCCCGGTTCCACCAGTGGTGTTGCATATGAAATCGCACGGCATTGTGGTCGGAGAGAAGTGCAGTGTCGGCAAAGACGCGGGCATGCCTTTGATGAATGAAAGCGATGGCACTGTGTCCGCGGATGCTGTACACAGTCATTCCCCGGTATTGCATGTTCTTAAGTTTGCGGTATTCTACATGGCCGGAAAAAAGTATCAGAAAAAGCAGGGCGTTCCGCAAATGAGAAAAGGATTTGCGCGAGAAATAGAGGAGCATGAAAAGAATGAAAAGATAGAGCAAAACGGCTTCGGGAATATTTATCACGATTCCCTCTGCCAGCACTCCCGGTATGCGATTGATCAGGGCAATGCCGGCATTTAAGAAATCGATCAACAGGGATAGAAAATAACCAAGGGCATTGCCGAGAGAAGGAATGGTAGCAAAGAGAAAAAGAAAAACCCCGCCCGATACTATGAGCATGGCGGCCGGAATGACGAGAAGATTGGAAATGAGAAAAAAGACCGGAAACTGGTAGAAAAAGAGCAGTGCAATGGGGAAAGTGGCAATTTGGGCCGCAATCGAAACCGCAGTGATGGCCCAGGCTTTATCAAGCAGGCCATTGCGAAAATACAGGAGGGCGTAGAGCCGGGGCTGTATATACACGATGCCCAGGACAGCAAAGTAGGAGAGGAGAAATCCGATTTCGGTGATAAGATAGGGTTGTATAAAAAGAAGAAAGAAAGCGCTTGCAGCAATGGAGTGATAAATATTCAGTTTGCGGTCGAGAACAGAGCCTGCAATGACGAAGGAAAACATGGTGGCGGCACGGGTGACGGAAGGGCTGAGGCCGGTAAGGGCGGCATAGAACCAGATGCCTGCCAAAAAGAGCAGGGGACGCAGGCCCCTTGTGTAGTAGCGGGAACGCGGGATATCCGGCAGCAACAGTCGCAGAAGCAGGAAGATGATTCCGACATGCAAGCCCGACACTGCCAGCACATGCATGGCTCCGGTAGCCGAATAATTGTGAAGGGTTGTTTCATCCAATTGTTCCCGCTGCCCGAGCAGCAATGCCATAGCCACTGCCTGCGCACTTTCGGAAGGAATTTTTTCCCGGAGCAGCTCTGCGAGGTAGTGCCGCAGGGCATATATTTTTTTAAAGAAGGGTTTTCCCTCGTTTCCAAGCAATGTGTAGTCTTTCGAGCGAAGAAATGCTCGGTGATAGATTTGATGGAAACTCAGGTATTTGCGATAATTGAATTCATTGGGATTACCGGGTTCTTCAAGTTCACTTATCAGCGGTTTCAGCAGGAGCTTGTCGCCATATTGAAGATTTGCCGAAGCGCTGTCTTTGGAAAAATAGAGGAGGACACGTCCGCTAACAGGAAAGTGCTTCGTGGGCAGCAAAACTTCCCTGATGCGGGCCGTGACCCGGTAGCTGCGCTCACGTTCCAGCGGCTCCTCTGTCAGCACTACCACCCAGGCACGGGCGGAGTCCGGATAGCGGCCTGCGAAATTATCACGATATAAAAGGGTTTGCTGCCGGGTGCGCAAAAGGCCGCAAAGAAAAAACAGACCCATGATGAGGAGGGTGAAAATCCGGGCGATTCTTTGGGCGGGACTCCGGTTGAGCCGGTGGGCAAGAAAAAGCAAAACAACCCCGCTAATGAAGAGTGAAACGGTGAAGTTTGTGTCAGCGGGACGGTTTACGAGATAAACGATCCCTGCCAGAAAAGGCAGAAATGCCATATAGAGCGGGGCCGTAAGTGCATTATACACGGCATAGGGCAATGGTGAAAATCTAATTTACAAAATAAAAGCTGCAAAAAAAGAATAGCCGCAGTTTTTTGTGAACTGCGGCTATTAAAATAAAATAGAGAAGCTTTTCCTAACCTGCTTTTTTCACCAGCTCGGCTACCAGTTCGGCCGCTTCCTTGAGCAAGATGGCCGAGTAAACTTTCAGTCCGCTTTCGTCAATGATTTTTTTCCCTTCCTCGGCATTGGTGCCCTGCAGACGTACGATGATGGGCACATTGATTTCTCCCAGTTTTTGATATGCCTGTACAATTCCTTCGGCCACCCGGTCGCAACGAACGATTCCACCGAAAATATTTACGAGAATGGCTTTCACGTTGGGGTCTTTGAGGATAATGCGGAAACCGGCTTCTACGGTTTCGGCATTGGCCGAGCCGCCTACGTCAAGGAAGTTGGCGGGAGCGCCACCGGCCAGCTTGATCATATCCATGGTAGCCATGGCCAGGCCCGCACCGTTGACCATGCAGCCCACATTGCCATCCAACTTGATGAAATTGAGATTGTACTTGCCGGCTTCCACCTCGGCCGGGTCTTCTTCGCTCAGATCGCGCATATCGGCCAGGTCGGCATGACGGTAAAGGGCATTGTCGTCAATCGCGGTTTTGCAGTCGACAGCCAGTATTTTGCCATCGCTGGTTTTCAGTACCGGATTGATCTCCAGCAGGGAAGCATCCGATTCGGTAAAGGCACGGTAGAGGCTGCTGACAAATCGGGTCATTTCCTTGAATTCACTGCCGCTGAGACCAAAAGCAAAGGCGATTTTTCTCGTCTGAAAGGGCATCAGCCCCACTGAAGGATCCACCCATTCTTTGTAAATTTTATCCGGATATTTGTCGGCCACTTCTTCGATGTCCATGCCGCCTTCGGGCGAGTAGACAATCACGTTGCAATCTTTGCCGCGGTCCAGCATAATGCTCATGTAATACTCCTCCGGCTCCGATTCTCCGGGATAATACACATCCTGGGCAATGAGGATTTTGTGGACGATTTTTCCTTCCGGCCCGGTCTGGGGCGTTACAAGGCGCATGCCCAGTATCTGAGAAGCGATCTCGCGCACGTCATCCAGCGATTTGGCCAACTTTACTCCACCCCCTTTGCCGCGTCCGCCTGCATGTATCTGGGCCTTTATGACCCACCATTTCGTGCCGGTTTCGAGGTTCAAACGTTTGGCGGCTTCCACGGCTTCCTCCACACTTTCGGCCACATATCCTTCCTGTATGCGGGCTCCGTATTTCTTGATAATCGACTTGCCCTGATATTCGTGTATGTTCATTGCGATTGATTTTGCGCCAAAATTAAAGGCTTAAAGGATAGGAAGGAAATTTGTAAGGCAAAGAATCTTTTGCTGTTTCCGTCATCCGCTGACAATCAGTCGAGACCGTTTTGCATGCGGTCTTTTACATACTCGAGCTGTGTTTTTCCGTGCGGAGCAGGTTTGCCGTCCGGTCCCAGGTTGACCATTACGATCCGTTCGATGCTGAGTATATTCTTCCAGGTCATTTTATTGCGCACTTCGCAGCGCAGAGTGAGAGAGGTCTTGCCAAACTTCACCGGTTCAAGGCCAATCTCGATGATATCGCCCGTCTTGGCCGAACTGTTGAAGTTGATTTCGGAAATAAATTTCGTAACGACTTTTTGATTTTCAAGCTGAATGATCGCATAAAGCGCTGCCTCTTCGTCTATCCATTGCAGGAGGCGGCCACCGAAGAGGGTGCCGTTGGGATTCAAGTCTTCAGGTTTAACCCATTTGCGTGTGTGGAAATTCATAGAATGTTTTTTTTGAAGGAGCCTCTTGCTCCGTGTTTATAGAAGAGCGAAATTATATCCAAAAAGGTTTCTTCTTCTTTTTCTATAATCTCTCCCTGCAGAACTTATGTATTGTGAATATCTTCCTCCGGAAGAAGAGATTTAGAAATGCCGGATCAGTACATAACAATAAATTAAAATGTGATTAAAACTTTACCTTTTCGCCAGAAAAGGAGTTGCTTTGAGTATTGCACTGCCTATTTTAGGTTGCTATTTCAGGAAAACTATGAAAAGAGTCCGTTCTTCCGTTATCTCGAACCGTGCAAACCTGCTCAGATTTTTAATGGGATTTTTTCTCTTTTTTTGGCTTCTTTCAAATCCTTTGACAGCTCAGATCGATGAATCCCGAACCGGTTCATGGTACATGTATATATGGGAAATGAAAACGGGCGGTGGGCCGTTCGGACTTCAGGGGGATTTTCAATACCGTAACTGGAACTTAATCGGAGACCTTGAGCAACTGCTTCTCCGGACCGGTATTTATTTCAGCCCGGTAGGAAAAGATATGCGGATTGCTCTCGGCTATGCCCATATAATCACGGGCAGCTACGGTGAAAGTCGCATCACCAGAGCCGAGCATCGCATCTATCAGGAAGCCCTTTTCCCGTATTTACTGAGTGAACGCATTCAATTCATCCATCGCTTTCGATTCGAACAGCGATTTTTTAGGGAAGGTCTTGTACGTACCCGCTGGCGCTACAATCTTCTTATCAATGTCATGCTCAATAGATATCGTTTTGAAAAAGGGTGTATTTACCTTTCTTTTTATAATGAACTGTTTATCAATGGAGAACGCAATGCGTCAGGGCGCAGCTATTCACTTTTTGATCGCAACCGCCTGTATGGGGCTCTGGGCTATCAATTGTCGGAACTTGCCAAAGTGCAAATCGGATACATGCGGCAAAACACAAATGAATGGAAGAAAGGCCAGTTGCAATTGAGTTTTCATCATAAAATTCGATGATCACCGCTCACCTGTATACGGGCTGATTTCCACTCAGCCGAAATCTGTTGCTTCTTCATTGCGCCAACTTTCTTCTCGTTTAATGAGTTGCGGATGAATTAATTTTACAGCTATACGTTATCCAGCTGATTAAAGAATGTAAATTAATATATGTCGAAGAAGAAGACGAGCAAAAGACAGAAAAGACTCGAAGAAGTCAAACACACCCAAAAAGAAATCCGGAAAGTACTGAAGAGCGCCAACGAGGCGCTAAGCATTAGGCAGCTGAAACGTAAGATTGATGCAGCCACCATGCCCCACATATTCAACGATGCCCTCGATTATCTGCGGGCGCGGGGAGAAGTGAAAGAACTCAAAGACGGCCGCCTGGCATTCAGCGAAGCCGATAAAATGGAAAAGGGTCGCTATGTGACCGGCACCATTGATATGACGGCCACCGGCAATGCCTATCTGCTTAGCCCCGAGATGGACAGCGATGTTTTTATATCGCGCGGCAATCTCAACAAAGCCTTTGACGGTGACCAGGTAAAAGTGGAGCTGACGAAGATCAGAGGGAAAAAGCCCGAAGGAAAAGTCAGGGAAATTATTCAGCGCCATCAGCGTGAAATCGTTGGAACCGTCCAAATGGGCAAAGGCTTCGCCTTTGTGGTGCCGGATCACAGGAAAGTACCCATCGATATTTTCGTTCCACCGGCCAAACTCGGCAATGCCAAAGAAGGTGACCGTGTGATCGTTCGCATTGTGGAGTGGAACGAAAACATGAAAAACCCGCAGGGCGAGATTGTCGAGAACCTGGGTCACCTGGGCGAAAATGATGCGGAGATGAAATCGATTCTTGTGGAGTCGGGATTTCCACTCCAATTTTCGCAGGCGGTCATGAAAGAAGCCGACCGCATCGGCATGGATATTCCGAAGGAAGAAATTGTCAAGCGCAGAGACTTCCGGGAGATTACCACATTTACCATTGATCCGGACGATGCCAAGGATTTTGATGATGCTCTTTCCATTCGCCAACTCGAAAACGGACACTACGAAGTGGGTGTCCACATTGCCGATGTGAGCCACTATATCCGGCCGGGTTCGGCTCTTGAGAAAGAAGCCGTACGCAGGTCGACATCGGTGTATATGGTCGACCGGGTGCTTCCGATGCTGCCCGAAAAGCTTTCAAATATGGTTTGCAGCCTGCGTCCCAACGAAGAAAAGCTTTGCTATGCGGCTGTCTTCGAACTGGATGACCAGGCGAGGATACATAAACGCTGGTTTGGCCGGACGGTCATTCGCTCCGATCGGAGGTTTACCTACGATGAAGTGCAGCAAATCATTGATGGAAAGGACGGGGATTTCAAAAAGGAAATACTTACACTCAACACCCTGTCACAGGTATTAAGAAAAGAGAAATTCAAGAACGGTGCTATTGCCTTTGAGACCGTAGAGTTTAAGTTTATCCTTGATATAGACGGGGTGCCGCTGGATGTGATTCCCAAGGAGCGCAAAGAAGCCCATATGCTGATTGAAGATTTCATGCTTTTGGCCAACCGGGAAGTGGCCCGTTATGTAGGGAAGCCCCGTGCCAACAAGAAGGTAAGGCCCTTCGTCTACCGGGTACACGATCAACCGAACCCCGAGAAACTGGCCGATTTTGCCCGTACGGCCAAAACTTTCGGCTATGATTTCAAGTATGATACACCCAGGGTGGCTGCCGAGTCGCTAAACAAGCTGATGAAAGCCATCAAAGGCAAGCCCGAGCAGGACATTCTGGAAAAACTGGCCATACGAAGCATGGCCAAAGCCATCTACACGACCAAGAACATCGGGCATTACGGATTGGGTTTTGAGTATTACACACATTTTACTTCCCCCATCAGAAGATACCCCGATATTATGGTACACCGCCTGCTGGATGACGAACTGCATAAGAGGAAGGCCGCCAATCAGGATGAACTGGAAGCCAAATGCCGCCACAGTTCGTGGATGGAGGTGAAAGCCGTAGAGGCGGAACGGGAAAGTGTGAAATACAAGCAGGTGCAGTTTATGATGAACAAAGTGGGTGAAGAGTTTGACGGAATCATCTCCGGGGTGGTGGCATTCGGTTTATTCATAGAACTGCTCGACAGCCGGGCCGAAGGCCTGGTGGATATTGACTCCCTGCGCCACGATTTCTTTGTGTACAACGAAAGCAATCATGCGTTAATAGGTTCCGAAACGGGCATCATGTATCGTTTGGGTGATAAAGTGCGCGTAAAAGTGGTGAAAGCCGATCTCGAAAGGCGCAGACTGGACTTCGAGCTGGTGGCTCCCCTGTAAAGTTTTGACCCGCGTCAGATATGGTGCTCCTGCAAATAGAGGGCATAGGCCAGGAAGGCAATGAGCGCCAGAATGAAAACCACCATAATGCCGATGACAAGGCGCA
>JALSIH010000130.1 GCA_026981615.1 Chitinophagales bacterium | reverse complement strand
CAGCAGCAGCCCGGAAAATCCCTTAAAAGCCCCGTTGCCGTCAAAGAATGAGAAATTGCGTGTCAATACGATATAAGGGAACTGACCGGTTTCGATATAGCCCTCCACCACCGGCTTATTTTCACTGCGCGGAAGATCCACCGTGATGTCCTTCTCGCATGAAGAAAATAATAAAATCGTCCCGGCCGTGAATAAAAACAAAACTGTTAATTTTATTTTTCCCATTATTATTTTAATTTAAAGTTCCAGGTCACGGAGGGAATGACCGGAAAAATTGAAACCTGCTTGGCGCGAAGATTAATATTCCCGCTTTGTAAATCCCCTTCCGTATCAAAATAAATAAAATAAGGATTCAGGCGGCTGTACACGTTGTACACCGAGAAAACCCATTCCGAACTGAAATTTTTATGTTCTTTCCCCTTGAGCATAGCCGAGAGGTCGAGGCGATGATAGGGCGCCATGCGGTAGCTGTTGCGGCTGCCGTATTGGGCCGTGATGTTGCCGTCAATAAAGTACCAGCTTTCGGGCAGGGTGAGGGCGCTCCCCGATCCGTACACAAAGGTGCCCGAGAACACCCAGCGCTCCGATACTTTGTAGATGGCCACCAGCGAAAGGTCGTGCCTTCGATCATAGCGGGCCGGAAAAGGCTTGCCGTTGTTGATATCCGGAAAGATGCGCTCGGTCTTCGACAAAGTGTAGCCGATCCATCCGTTGAGTTTTCCTTCGCGCTTTTTTATATAAAGTTCCATGCCGTACGAGCGGCCCGTTCCCCTCACAAAACTGCGCTCCACTTCTTCGTTGAGGCCCGGGATGTAGCCGTCTTCGAACTCAAGCTGGTTTTGCAGTTTTTTATAATAGAGCTCTACGGAGCTTTCGTAGCGATTGTCCTTAAAATTGCGGAAATAGCCGATGGAAATCTGATCGGCCAGCTCGGGCGCCACGAGGAGGGAACTGGGCACCCAGATATCCGTGGGCAGCGTGGCATTGGAGTTGCTCACCAGATGCAGGTTTTGCTGGGTGCGCATATAGCCGGCTTTCAGCGAACTGGCTTCATCTATCATAAAACGGAGGTTGAGGCGGGGCTCCAGCCCGTAGTAGCTTTTTACGGTTTCTCCCTTGCGGTAGAGGATCGAATCCTGCAGACGCCCCTGCTCATCGTAGATCAGATAGCGGTAAGGGCCCTGCTGCTGAAAGGCAATGCCGCGGAGTCCGGCCGTGAGGCGCAGGCGGCTGCTGAGGTCGCTTTCGATGGAAAAATAGGTCCAGAGGTCGCGGGCATACTTCGGTGAGACGCGATCGGTCTCGAGAAGCACCGAATCCTGCGAGGCATCCACCGAGGCCGTGATGGGCGTCATCGTATGAAAAATATATCCCGCCCCGAAAGTCGCTTTGCTTTTATTGCCGGGAAACCAGTCGAAATCTACCTTGCCGCTGAGGTCTTCGATGCGGGAGAAAAATTTAAAACGGAAGCCGAGTTGCCCGGCCCGCATAGAGAAGTTGTAGTCGTTGTAGATGAGCGAGGCATTCATAAAGAGCTTGTCGCTGAAGAGGTGGTTCCAGCGCAGGGTGCCCGTAGAGTTGCCCCAGGGAATGCGAATATTGAAATTGCCGCTGCTGCCTGTGAAAGAGAAGACATCGCGGCCGAAATAGGCACTGGCATAGAGGCGGTCTTTGTCGGAAAAGCGGTAGTTGGCCTTGGCGTTGAGGTCATAAAAATAATAGGCATTGCCTTCCATCTTGCTGCCTTTGAGGAAAGGCCGTATGAGCACATCGGCATAGGTGCGCCTGCCCGAAATCATAAAAGAGCTGCGGTCTTTGACGATGGGCCCCTCGAGGGTGAGGCGGCTGCTGATCAGTCCGATGCCGCCCTCGGCCGAAAACTGGCGGTTGTTGCCGTCTTTCATGGCGATGTCAACCACCGATGAGAGGCGCCCACCGTAGCGGGCCGGAATGCCGCCTTTGATCAGCGTGGTATTCTTGATGGCATCTCCGTTGAAGACCGAAAAGAAGCCGAAGAGGTGCCCCGGATTGTACACGGGCGCTTCATCCAGCAGGATGAGGTTCTGATCGGGGCCGCCACCGCGCACGTAGAGTCCCGTGTTGCCCTCGCCCGCACTCATCACCCCCGGCAGCAGCTGTATGGTCTTCATGATGTCGATTTCGCCCATGAGGGCCGGTATCTGTTCGACCTGCTCCATGTCGAGCTTTGTGGTTGACATGCGGGTGGTGCTTACATTTTCGTTGGCCCGGACGGCCCGTACCACCACTTCCCGGAGACGGGCGGCTTCGCTTTCGAGACGGATGTTGAGGCGCAGGTCCGAGTTCAGTACAACGGGTATCTCTTTCTCGCGATAGCCCAGGTAGCGCACTTTCAGGTGATATTCGCCTGCGGGCAGCTGCAGGCTGTAGAAGCCGTAAGCATTGCTGCCCACCCCTTTCTGCGGATCGCTTGCGGGATAGACGACTGCCCCGATGAGGGTTTCGCCCGTGGCCGAATCGCGCACATATCCGCTGATGCGGTAGCTCTGTGCCCGGATTGCGGTGCCGAAGAAGAAGATGAACAGGAGGAGTATGGATCGCATGGAAGCCGGGCTTTTATGGCATTGCAATGCGATAGAGGAGGAAAATGTTCAGAATTAAAACGAAAATATATTCAATAATCAGGCAATACTTAAAAACCTTAGTTGATACAGTTTTTTTAAATCTTACAGATGTTCCGGTTCTTCATGCATATTAATCACAACAAGATATCCTAATATCGTCCATTTCCCTTTTCAATCAAACCACAGCTACGAACATGACAGGATAAGAATTCCTTAGAACTCGAAGAAGAACATTTGCCGACATTCCAAAGAGGCCCTTAGTTCTCTCCCCGGTGCAGCGCAACAATCTCCTCCATCTTCTCCACCGTCAGGGGTTTGCTTATGAAGCCCTTCACTTCTTCGATGCGTGCGGCCCGCAGGCGGTCGTCCGGATTGCTTGAGGTCGTTAGCATCACGATGGTGGCGGCCCGTTGCAGGCGCGCTTTCAGCTGCCGGTATTTTTCCAGAAACTCCCAGCCGTTGAGCCCGGGCATGTTGATATCCAGCAAAATAAGCTCGGGAGGGGGCGCCCCCTTTTCCAATCGGTCTTCGAGATAGCGGATGGCTTCCATCCCGTTTTCGGCAATTTCGATGCGCTCGGCCAGGTCCACCCGCTTCAAGACCATTTCATTGATGAAGTTGACGGCCTCGTCATCATCCACCAAAAGCACGCATTTTAGTTTTACATTCATCATTTATGACGTTTTCCGATTGTAAAATAGAAGGTGCTGCCCCGGCCCGCTTCGGATTTGACCCATATGCGTCCTCCGTGCAGCTCCACGATCTTGCGGCACTGCGCCAGGCCGATGCCCGTTCCCTCGTATTCGGCCCGGGAGTGGAGCCGCTGAAAAATAATAAAGATTTTATTTGCCTGTTCCTCCTCGATGCCGATGCCGTTGTCTTCGAAAGCAAATTCCCAGAAATGCTTTTGCTCTTCGGCCCGGATGCGAATCTCCGGAATCACGTCTTTCTTTCCGAATTTGATGGCATTGGAGATGAGATTCTGAAAGAGGAGAATGAGCATGGTTTTGTTGGCCCACAAATGCGGCAGCGGCCCGGCCTCGACTTTCGCTCCGCTGCTTTTAATCAGCGAGTCGATGTTTTGCAGGGTACTTTGCAGCACTTCTTCGCAGTCCACCTCGCTCATCTCGGCTTTTTGGCCCAGGCGCGAATATTCGAGCAGATCGTGGATGAGGGCGCTCATGCGCCCGGCCGCTTTTTCGATAAAATGAAGATATTTCTTCGCTTCTTCCTCCAGACAGCCGCCATACTCCTGTCCGAGCAATTGCACAAAACTGTTGATGGTATGAAGGGGTTCCTGCAGATCGTGCGAGGCGATGTAGGCAAACTGCTCCAGTTCCCTGTTTTTTCTCTCCAGGGCTTGCAGTGAGTTCTTCAGCTCGGAGATCATCTTTTTCTTTTCGCTCACATCGCGTATGGCGGCCGTGATCCAATGTTTCCCGTCTATGCGAATGGGGCGCAGGCTCACCTCTACCGGAAATTCGCTGCCGTCTTTTCTGCGGGCCACCAGATCCTGGACACGGTTCATCTCCTTTACATCAAATAATATCCCCGACTTTAAAATGTTTTCGGACAATGCCCGCATAAAATGATCCGGAACCAGAAAGGTGATATCCCGCCCGGTCAATTCCTCCTTGGGATATCCGAAAATCTGCTCTACTTTGCTGCTGACCATCTTTATCTTTCCCCGGATATCGGCAACAATCACCGCATCGGGGGCGGCATCAAAAAGCTCCTGATATGCTTCCTTGCTGAATGATTCCATATGCAACACATTGGGCAAGCGACCTATACTATCACAATCTCTGACATCAAGGGAAAGTTCACAAACCCGTGTACTGCTTACACCTGTTCGGAATCTTCGGAACAGAGTCGTTCCAATGAACACTTTATCTGAAACCGGAACGCTGATACAAAGGAAGAAATCACGGGGTGAACCGCAGATAAGATCACTTTATCAGGTCTTGGCACCTGCTCTGATATTCATTTTCTTTTAATTCAATACAATTTTGTTTTCATCCGTAAAAAACAGATACGGGATATTTCATCCTCAACAATGGTGCACTGTCGAACCCTTCATTGCAATGGCCCGCTCATTTCATGCTCCCGTCTGATTATATTAAAGCATTCATTTATATTACAAATACGTTTCGCCCTTAAAAATAAGATGCTTTGATATTTTTTTCAAATCCGTGGTTTCCGCATCCTTCCGATTTTTCTTCTCCCTTTGCTTCCTTCGCCCTATCTTTGCAACGCGGGTGATTAGCTCAGTTGGTTTAGAGCACCAGCTCGACAAGCTGGGGGTCGCAGGTTCGAATCCTGCATCACCCACTCTTTTTCTCCTTTTTGTCAACTTTTCAACGGCTTGAGCCGGGCCCTCTTCCAAAAGCGCAGAGGGGCCTTACAATAATTGCAGCGATTGCCGCATATTTGTTCTTAATAAGCAGGAAGTATAGTTTTTCAAAGCAGCCCGGCATCCGATGCGAACGAGACCCTCTCATTTTCTTTTCTTTTTTATCCTTCTCGCCTGTCCGTTCAGATATCTCGATGCGCAGCAGGTGACGCTGAGCGACCGCACCACGCGCAAGCCGCTGGACAATGTGAGCATTTTTTCTCCCGACCGGCCGCACAGTGTGCTGAGCGATGTCCACGGCCGGGCCGATATTTCGAAATTTGCCGAAAACGACAGCCTGATTTTCTATCGCCTGGGATATGAAAAGCGAAGTTTAAAGAAAAGCGAACTCCGCGCCCTCGGCTACCGCATCGAGCTGGCGGCCACGGCCGTTCCCCTTGAGCCCATGGTGGTTTCGGCATCGAAGTGGGAACAGAATTCGCGCGACATTCCCCAACGGATTGAGCATCTTGATGCGGAAGGCATTACCATGGCACAGCCCGGCTCGGCTGCCGATCTGTTGGGCGAAAGCGCTTCGGTCTTCGTACAGAAAAGCCAGCTGGGAGGCGGCAGCCCGATGATCCGCGGCTTTGCGGCCAATCGGGTGCTCATTGTGGTGGACGGGGTGCGCATGAACAATGCCATCTTTCGCAGCGGCAATGTGCAGAATGTGATTTCCCTGCCACCGGCTGCCATTGAAGAGGCCGAGGTCATCCTCGGTCCGGGCAGTGTGCTCTACGGCAGCGATGCCCTGGGCGGGGTAATGGACTTTCATACGATCGAAGCGGATATGCCTACGGATTCTTCCCTGCTCTTTCGCGCCCGTGCAGGTATGGGCATGAGTACGGCCGAGCGCAAAAAAAATTTTTATCTCGATTATTCGCTGGGCAAGGGGCGCTTTTCGAGCCGAAGCTTCTTTTCGGCCGTGCGTTTCGGCCATTTGCGAATGGGCCGCTACGGCCCTTCCGAATACATCAGCAGGCTTTATTGCCCGGATTGCCCCGATTCGATACCGGCCCTGCGCGACAGTCTCGAACAGAGGCCTTCGGCCTATGATGCCCGGAATTTCATTCAAAAACTGGCCTGGCAGGCCACGGACGATTTGCGCATCGACTATGCCTATCACTATTCGGCCACAAGCGATATCCCCCGCTTCGACCGCTATCAGGAATACCGCTACAGCCTGCCGGTCTATGCCCGCTGGGACTACGGCCCCCAGCGCTGGCAGATGCAGCAGTTGAAAATTACAAGGAGCCGCAAAACACGGCTCAGTGACGAAATGCGACTGATAGCGGCCCGGCAGGATTTTGAAGAGAGCCGGATCACCCGGAGATGGAATGAAGCAGAAACGCTGAAGCGCAGGGAGCATGTGCGGGTGCTCTCGCTCAACATGGATGCCCGCAAGAACCCCGGTGAAAAGACGGAAGTCTATTACGGCTTTGAAGCCGTGGACAACCGGGTAGGCTCACAGGGCGAAGCCGTCCTCTTCGACAGCAGCTATGCCATCTCCCCGCGCTATCCCGACCGCAGCCTCATGCAAAGTGCAGCCGCCTACATGACGGCAAAATACCACTACGGGGAAGAATGGACCTTCCTCGGAGGCCTGCGCTACAGTGCCCTGCGCCTCTATGCCCCCTTCGACACGAGTTTTTATGCCCTTCCTTTCAGCGATGCACGCCTGGCCTTTGCCGCCCTCAACGGATCGGCAGGAGCCGTCTGGCGGCCTACGGGCGACTGGCAGTTCAACATTCACTTTGCCAGTGCTTTCCGGGCACCCAACATTGACGACCTCGCCAAGGTCTTCGACTCCGAGCCGGGTCGTGTGATTGTGCCCAACCCGGCCCTTCGCCCCGAATATGCCTACAATGCCGAACTGGGAGCCGAACGAAGCATTGCTTCTAAGTTGCGCCTTGCAGCAACGGCCTACTACACGCTCCTGCGCCAGGTCATGGTACGAAAAGATTTTCAGCTCAACGGCCGCGACAGCATCATCTATGACGGAGTGCCGAGCCGTGTGCAGGCCTTGCAAAACGGTGGCCCCGGACGCATCTACGGCCTCGAGTTGAAAGCGGAAGCCTCCCTGCTTCGCGGCCTCAACTGGACGGGCAGCTTCAACTGGCAGCGGGGCTATGAAATCGACCCGGTCACGGGCGTTAAAACGTACCTGCGACATGCCGTGCCGGCTTTCGGCTCTTCCCGCCTCAGCTACCGCTACCGCCACTTAAAAGGAGAGATATTCACGCGCTTCAGCGCAGCCGTGCCGGCCGAACGCCTGCCGGTGAGCGAACGGGCCAAAGCGCATATCTATGCCCGAGATATGCAGGGACGGCCCTGGTCGCCTGCCTGGTGGACACTCAATCTCCGCACATCGTGGTATCCCGATGCCCGCACACGCATCGGCTTTTCGATCGAAAATATCCTCAACAGGCGCTACCGCCCCTATTCCAGCGGCATTGCCGCTCCGGGGCGCAACCTGAAAATCGACTTTGAGCTTCAAATATAAAACGAATGCCTTCCTGCCGGGTCCTTCATGGCAAAAAATGCCGGACAGGCCTTATTTTTGGGAAATGCCGATCCGACTTCTCCTCCTGATTGCCCTCCTTGCCCCGCGACTCTCCGCTCAAAGCGGAGGACTCAACACCTCCGGACAATACGAAAACGATGTATTTAATGACAGCATTCGCAGCATCACTTTTCATCCGCGCGGGCTGCCGCTCAGCCTGCCCGTCTGGATCCTGGGCTCCCCGGATGAACTCATTCTGGAATTCGACCTGCTGGGCGACTATGCCGAAAACTACAGCTACAGCATCGAACTCTGCACCCACGACTGGCGCCCCGTGGAAGAACTTACCCCTTTCGACTACATCGAAGGCTACGACCGCGACCTTTTGAGCAATTTTGAATTCAGCTATACGTCCCTGCAGCCCTACACCCATTACCTGCTTCGCATTCCGAACGAAAACTGCCGCCCCCTGATGGCGGGCAACTACGTGCTGAAGGTCTTCACCGAAGACCCCTCCGAGCCGGTCATCGTGCGCAAATTTTTTGTGGCCCGGCAGCTGCTGAGCATCACGGCCAATATTCATCAATCGGGCAACATAGAGCGGCAACTCACCCACCAGGAGGTGGACTTCAAAGTGATGCACAAAGGCATGGTCATCGCCAATCCCTTTCAAAGCATCAATGCGAGCATCATACAGAACGGAAACATAGACGGAGCCCGCACGGGGCTCAAGCCGGCATTTATTCAGGACAATGTGCTCTCCTTCGATCTTTCGGAAGTCAATGAGTTTCAGGGCATGAAAGAGTTTCGATGGTTCGACATGCGCAGTCTCATCCACTACGGAGAGCGCATCAAACTGGTCAAGACCCGCCTCGGGCGCATTCATGTATTTATCACCCCCGATCCGGTGCGCTCTTACAAGCAGTATTTTTATCATGAAGACATGAACGGCCGCTTTGTCCTGCACACGCTGGACGAAACGGTGGCCGCCCTTCAGGCCCAGTATGCCGAGGTGCATTTTACCCTTCCCCTGCGGCAACCCTTCAATAGCGGGGCGATATACATCATGGGCGATCTCAGCGGCTGGAAGACCCGCCCCGGGAACCGCATGCAATGGAATGAGAAACGCAAAGCCTACGAAGGAAGCCTCTATCTCAAGCAGGGCATCTACAATTATCTCTACGGTTTTAAAAAAAGCGAGCGGGACCATGTCAATTATGAGACGATTGAAGGCAACTTTTTTGACACGGAAAATGATTACACTATATTTATCTATCATCGCCCCTTTGGCGAACGATATGATGAACTGATAGCCGTAAAAACCTTTAATACAATAATAGGAAAGGAATAAACCATGCAAAAGTTAAAACCGCAGAGGAAACAAGTAAGCCCGGCTGCCGGGACGGTACTGATCTCCGATCCCTTTCTGCCGGATGACAATTTCAAGCGTACGGTCATTATGCTCTGCGAGCACAATGAGGAGGGCAGTTTCGGTTTTATCCTGAACAAGCCCCTGGGCATGACCATAGCCGAAGCCGTGGAAGGCATGGAAGAGGTGTCGCTGCCGCTCTATCTGGGCGGGCCGGTGGAACACGAGACCCTTCATTATCTGCACCGCTACGGAGAGCTGGTGGAAGGCAGCCGTGAAATTCTGCCCGGATTGTGGTGGGGCGGAAACTTTGAAGTCATCAAGGCTTTGCTCAATGACGGGGACGAGCACAGCGATCGCATCCGCTTCTTTCTGGGCTACAGCGGCTGGGGAGCCGGCCAGTTGCAGCGCGAACTGGATGAACGCTCGTGGGTGGTGGCCCGCGGACGCAGCCACTATGTTTTTGACCACCACAGCGAGCTGCTATGGAAGAAAGTGCTGCACGAAATGGGCGGACAGTACCAGCTCATGGCCGGATTTCCCGAATCGCCCCTGCTCAATTAGCGCTTCAGGCGGTCGAGCAGCGAGCCGCGGCTCCATTTCTGCCTGTACCATTTCGACTCCAGAAGGAGGAGGTGAATGAAAAAAGCAGAGAAAGTGCCGGCCAAAGCTCCGAAATACACATCTTCATAAAAATGCTGCCCCAGATAGACCCGGGCCATCGCTGCCATGACGGCCAGAATAATAAAGAAGAAGCCGAGGGATTTGTTCTTGTTCAGAATCGCAAGGCTCACAAAGAGGGTAAAAGCCGCTGCCGTGTGCCCCGATGGAAAACTGTGCCAGCTGCCGAGTTGTATGCCGTCCACCTCGTGCAAGGCCGGGCCGCCCGTTTCTCTGAAATACTGCAAGGGGCGCATGGCACCGGGATAAATCAGCTTTTTCAATACCAGGATGAGCAGACCGGTAAAAGCAGCCGAAAAGAGGAGCTGAAAGCCGGCCCGGATATTGACAAAAAAGAGGAGCAACGCCACGATAAGCAGAGTCCAGCCATCGCCAAGGAGATTGATGAACCAGATGATGCGGTCGGCCGTGGGACCGTGCCATTCCTGAAGGGCCAGCACGAAGTCCCCCTTTTCGATCATGAACAAAAAAACCGCACCGGCCAGAAAGAGGGCCGAAAGCAGTACAATCAGCCACATTCGGGCATAGAGACGCATGCGGAGGGTATTTTTCATGACAGCCATTTTTTGATGAGCATCTTCCATTTATTGAATTTGGAAACGTAGGTTTCCATAAAGAGAAAAGCACTGTCGTTTTTCGCCTTGACGGTGAAAAAGAAGGCCACCGGAACCATCAGCAGCACTCCGCCCCACATACCCAGGGCCGGTGTCACGATGGATTTGAGGGCCAGGGTTTCGCCCACCTTGAGCAGGATGTATGAGATCACATAAAAGACCACGGCAAAAATCACGGGATAGCCGATGCCGCCCTTGCGGATGATGGCCCCGAAAGAGACTCCTATAAAAAGGAGGACGAGGGTGGAGAAAGCCAGCATAAATTTCCTGTGGAACTCAATTTTAGCTTTCAAAATACTGTTTTCATAGCTTTTCAGACGCACCAGCGTGGGCGACTCTATGCGGTCTTTGAGGCTTTTGCTGTAGGCAATGGCCCGGTTGAAGATTACACTGCGCTCCTGGCGGGGTATATGCTGTGCGTAGCTGCTGTCGCCCGGGGCCGGGGCCGCACGGGGCGGATAGAGGCCCAGCTTCCAGAAAAAAGGCAGATCGCGGCTCTCAAGCCAGGGCAGGGTTTGCGCATCGCGCAGAAAACCGAAATAGGGAATCATATTTTGCAGCATCTCGTCCCCCACTTCTTCCGTTTTCTGCTCCAGGCTGTCGATATAGTAATGCAACTGCGAAAGATTGAGCATAATGTAGTGATTCTTCAGGCGGTCTTCGTTGCTGCGCGTAAAGGCAAATTCACTCAGGTCAAAAACTTTTTCCAATTCGTCAAAATGGGTGATGGAGTACGGTTTGATCTGCTTGTCCGTGCTTTTTATCCTTTCATACTTGGCACCGCTAAAGAGTTTTAAGACCAGATATTTTCTGTTTTCGCTGGTAAACATGAGGCCGCTGTCGGCCAGGGTGATGTCGTCATTGGCCCGGTTGCGTCCCTGATGGGCAATGTACACCCCGTAGATATGCTGATTGTCGCTCCCCTTGCGGTCCACCTTGATCACATAATCGCTGAAACCTGTGAAAAAGATATTTTCGCGTATGTCGAGGGCGGGCTTGGCCTGTGTGATGTCGAGCAGGGTGGTGTAAAACTTGAGATTGGCCACCGGCAGGATGTAGTTACTGAATGCCAGGGAAGCGAGGGCCAGGAAAAGCGTAAAAATCACGCTGCCGCGGATAAAACGCAGCATCGGGATGCCGGCTGCTTTCATGGCGGTCAGCTCGTAGTGCTCGCCCAGTGCCCCGAAGGTCATGATGCTGGCCAGCAACACGGCAAGGGGAAGCGCCAGGGGGATCACATTGGTCGACAGATACATGATCAGCTCGGCCACCACGTACCACGCCAGGCCTTTTCCTACAAAATCATCGATGAAAGTGTAGAAAAACTGCATGACGTAAAAAACGACCACCACGAAGAAAGTCACCAGAAAGGGCCCGATCAGGGACCTCATTATCAGCAGGTCAATCTTTTTCAACTAACTTCGGTTTTTATGGATCCAAAGGTAACAATTAATGCTTCGGATGAGATGCGGGCCCACCTTTCCGATGCCCGCACATTTCAACTCAAACGTGCTTTTACCACGGAAATTTCGCGGGTCTGGGTTTCGCTCTGCGACCAGCTCCGGGAGGAAGCCGGCTTCCGGAATTTCAATTTCCCGGAGGGGGTGGACACCCGTGTGCCGCGCATCCGCAAAGGTGAAAATTTTCACGGCCTGCCCTGGGTACTTTGTGACTTTCCGGCCCGTTTTTCCCGCGATAGTGTATTTGCCCTGCGAAATTTCTTTTGGTGGGGAAAGGGCTTTTTATTTGTCCTTCACCTGAGCGGAGCCGCCCTGGAGACATACCGTGAAGTGCTTGAAAAAAAACTTTCCGGAGGGCTATCCGAAGCATACCGGATTTCGGTGAGCGGACGCGAGTGGGAGTATGATCCGGAGCAAATCGTCTTCGAAAAAGGTCCCGACCGGGCCGCTGCGTCCCTTCGCGAGGCTTCCTTTCTGAAAGTGGTGGCCTCGCTACCTCCGGAAGCCCCGGACTCCTTCCCCGCCTTCTTCCTTCGCTTTCAGCGGGATATGCTCGGCCTGCTGCGCCCGTAGCGGCTGCTCAGCCCCCCACTCTCTTCTGCAATTCATCGATCTGATTCTGCCAGAGGTCTTTTTGGTCTTCCACATCAAAATCTTCGGCAAAGTCGGTGAGAAAAAGTATGGTGTCGCCCGTCACTTCGGACTTTTTTATGCGAAATTCAAAATATTCGTCTTCAGGAGCCCCTTCCCAGCGAAAGCGAACCAGATCGGGTTCGTGCTTTTCAACAACCTCGGCTTTCTCCTCCGTGCCGCTCCATCCGAAGGTGTAGACCTCCTTGTCGATGTGCACTTCATCGGCAAACCACTGGGTCAACCCCGAAGGAGTGGTGATGAAATTAAAAAGAATATGGGGTGAGGCACGGAATACAAATTCCAGTGTAAAGGGTTTCTTCTCGCTCATCTTGCTTGTTTTTTCCACTGTCAATAATAAATAAATATCTATCCAAAAGGAAATAAAAAAGAGGAATCCCGTCATTGGCGAATATGCGCGCATTGCAATACTGATTATCAATTAGTTGGTAGATTGCCCGGCAATCTCTAAATTAGAAGGGAAGAAAGCCATTATTCCCAAAAGTGTCATGCGTCAGCTAAAGATCAGCAAATCGATTACCAACCGCGAGAACTTATCGCTCGACCGCTATTTGCAGGATATCTCAAAGGTTCCCCTGCTGCGGCCCGAAGACGAGGTGGAACTGGCCCGGAGGATCAAAAAAGGCGATCAGGATGCCCTTGACAAGCTGACCAAAGCCAATCTGCGATTTGTGGTATCGGTGGCCAAGCAATATCAAAACCAGGGACTCTCACTGAGCGACCTTATCAATGAAGGCAACCTGGGGCTCATCAAGGCGGCACAGCGCTTCGATGAGACACGGGGCTTCAAGTTCATCAGCTATGCCGTCTGGTGGATTCGCCAGTCGATTTTGCAGGCCCTGGCCGAGCAGTCGCGCATCGTACGGCTCCCGCTCAACAAGGTGGGCACCCTCACCCGCATCAACCGCACCTTTGCCGCACTGGAGCAGGAATTTGAACGCGAGCCCAGCATCGAAGAGATGGCCGAGGCCCTGGAGCTGAGTGAAGAGGAAATACGCAAAACCATCCGCCTCAGCAGCCGGCACCTCTCCATGGATGCTCCGCTGGGCGATGATGAGAACCATACCCTATCGGATCAACTCGTCAACAACACCATTCCGCAAACCGATGATGCGGTCAGTGAAAAAGAATCGCTGCAAAAAGAGATAGCGCACACGCTGAGCATGCTCACTCCGCGGCAGCGGCAGGTCATCTGCATGTATTACGGCATTGCCTGCCCCCAAAGCCACTCGCTGGAAGAGATCGGGAAAAAAATAGGCCTCACACGCGAGCGGGTCCGCCAGATCAAAGACAAAGCCCTTCAACGCCTCAAATCAGCCAAACTTAATGCCCAGCTGAAAGCCTTTTTGGGGTGATTAGTGGTTAGTGGTTAGTGGTTGGTGGTTGGTGGTTGGTGGTTGGTGGTTGGTGATTGGTGATTGGTGATTGGTGATTTGAGAAGAAGTAGCTTCCCTTATGTTAAAAAAATGGCCTTAAAGGCATTTTGGCATTTCTTTGATTGAAGAACAAGGAACAACGATTGCGTTTTAATATTTTTCCTGCTCTGAAATCTCAAATCCTTGATGGATACTCGCTATTTCTATCCCTTGCCCCCATTCTTTCAAAGGTCAGCACTGATTCGACCGAGCAAACCATAAAACTGGTCTTGCATTTAAATCAAAGGAGATCATCTGTATCCGATGGCGGTGAAATCCGTGTATGAAATCCATATTTGCGGCATTAACGTGTATAAAGACAAGATAAGAAAGACGCAACGCTCCCTATAGTCACTTATTCATAACCCGTAGTGGGTTTTTGCGCAGTCTGACGGTTTGTATAAGAATAGTAGCCAATTTCGGAAGAAGGACTTTTCAATATACCATTAATTTCGTTGCGAACAACAATATTCATATTTGCAACTATTTTCGGCTTTTTTTTTACACTTTATTAGGCAAAGTAACTTCTATTTTCCTTTCGGTATTTGTCCTTTTCCCCATTCTTTTATTTGATTTTCAGACCCAGGCATAAAAGCCAACTGTTTAGTTTTTAGGTCAATTTCTCCAAATGCAAGGATGTGAAATCCTATCTTATTATATTCTATTTCATCTTTCTCAATAAGAGAAAAATAGCCCAAAAATCTGATATAATTTCCAACTTTATCATATTTACTATTTACCATTGAACCAACCCAAATTAGTTGTCCATTCTCAAGTTCAACTTTCAAATATGGTTTATTTTCACCAAGTGATTTCACTTCAACTATTTTTCCATCAAATGCAATTATTTTTCCATTGTAAGAGTTGGGTTTCTTTTTTGCTTTTTTAAAATCCTTTGGTGTAAAATTAATTGGATAAGGGTTTTCATTTGTCGATGGTTGTGCTTCTTTTATAAGAATATTTTTTACATTCTCACAATCAGTTTTGATTAATTTTCCAATTCGATATTTTACGTTATTGAAATCTTCCGTATTTCCAATGATTTTTATTTCTTCTGGTGTTGCGTGAATTGCAGCATCGTTTATTGCTTTGTAATAACAACTATCAAGCTTATATTTTAAGTTTTCATACTTTTCCACCTTTCCTATACAATCACACATTTTGTCGGTGATTTTTTTTGCAAATATTTCAGTGTCTTGTCCGTATGAATTTGTAATTAAAGTTAAAAACAGAATAATTGTTGTAATCGTATTTTTCATTTTTTCTTATTTTGCCTAACGGGATTCTACGCAGAAACCCCTCTGCTTCCTAAAAATAGCGCTTATTTCCCATTTTCACAGGGCCTCATTGCCTTTAAATTAGAATTCATGCCGCTTGAAGTAAAGTTGACCTTTTAAAAAAGGGCTTTAGATCGCTTCCTTTCGGGCCGAATGAGCCCATCAAAACAAAGACAAACGCCCGGAGCTTCACTGAGGGGACTTTTTTTTGCAAATCATCATTCGTTAACCGGTGTCCGGTATTCAAATCTTCGCCCACTTCCATTCCGGTTCACATTTTTTGGGCCATGAGTCAGGCCGTACCAATGCATCAAAGGAGATCATCTGTATCTGATGGCGGTCAAATCCTTGTATGAAATCCATTTTTACAGCATTAACGTGTACAGAGGCAAGATAACAAAGAAGGATAGCTCCCTATCGCAACTTATTCATGTCCCGCTTTTGATTATTGTCAGGTCTGACACTCCCGCAGCATTCAAAAAAGCGATG
>JALSIH010000129.1 GCA_026981615.1 Chitinophagales bacterium | reverse complement strand
CGCGCAGCCGTACTGCACAACCACAGCCCGGGCCGGAGCTTCCTTTTCACCAAGCGAGCGGCCATTTCCGGGCTGTTCCGCTTTCCTCTTTTATTCAAAGGTCTTTCAAAATCTGTCTGCTGCGAATCGGTCCAGTCCGATTTAGCATGCCGGATCAGCAAGAGTTTTTTCATCTCCGCAATTTAAGATTTTCCAGAACAGTCTGCCAGCTGCATGCTTCCAGGTCTTCATATTCATCGATGTCGACCAATTCGGGCAGTAGCTGATAGCTGAGACCGGAACGTACAATTTTCCCGATGCTTTGTTCCAAAACCACGGAACTGCTCCAGAGAATGTCATCAAAAAGATGTGCCTGAAAAGAATTCATACCGAGGAGGTAATAACCTCCGTCATTGCTCGGGCCCAGTACCAGATCATTGCCCTGCAATATCTTAAAAGCCTGCCTGAGGTGCTCCGGCCGGATCTCTATATTGTCCGTACCGATAATCATTGCAGGCCCGAAGCTCAATTGAAACACCCTGTCAAAAGCGTTGCGCATGCGCTCGCCCAGCCCTTCCCCCGACTGATAAAAGATATGGCTACCCGGCAAGTTGAGGGGCAGCGTTCCCTTTTCATCTTTTTCGCTAAGAAAAAAAAAGACTTCCGCTTCGCTATGATTTAATATATGAAAAGTGTGGAGGAGCAGCAGCCTGTACACCTGAAGTGCCTGATTATCCCCGATTCTGGCAGCCAGGCGGGTTTTTACCTTTCCGGATACGGGCGGTTTCAGGAAAACGATAATGGCAGGATTCCACGATTTGCTCATTGCGTTGCAACTACCATATTCTCGAGCATGGGCCGGCTTTTTTCTCCTTCGTCCACCCGGATAATGGCAAATTCATCCGCCTCTTTCACATCCCGCATTCGCTGTATCAGGTAGGGGGACTTCTTCATGTCAATGACTCCCAAACTGACCGCATCATTGCCCTTAAAAGCCCAAAGCTGATAATATTCATTTTTTTTCAAAGGAGGAAGACCGGCCGGATTTACATAAACCTGCCCGTTTTCGGGGTTCCGGTAAATGTATGCACTTGCCTCCGGTGCAATGGGCATGCCATCAAGCCGTACATGCAGAATATCATCATTTGACATGGCTCTGAGCAATCCGGCAGATTGGGAGGCATGTGTATGGAGAATCTGATAATTCGTATAAAGAGAATCCAGCTGATAGCGAGTCTGCTGCAGTTCTCTTTCTATGCGATCCAGCTTCAGTACGAAGTAAATGGCTGCCACTGCTAGAAGTACGGCAGTGGCCGCCAATATCTTATTGAATACCCTCAGCGGATTGCTCATAACATCAGCGGATCAAAATAAAGTTACCCTGTCTTTGGCTCAAGTTGCCCACCTGGTCGCGAACCTCCAGAATATAAATATAGGTCCCCATCGGCATCGGCCTGCCCCCCATGCTGCCATCCCATCCCTGCATCGGATCGTTGGTCGAAAAGACCAGGTTGCCCCAGCGGTCGAAGATTTTGAGATGGAGCAGTTCGAATAAATCGTTGGCCCCGATGCTGAACCAGTCATTCTTGCCGTCTCCGTTGGGTGTGAATGCATTGGGAATATAGAGTTCAAGATATGGCACCGGGATCACCAATACCGAGTCAATGGTAAAGCAGTTAAACTCATTGTAGCCGGTCACATAATACAAGACCGTATCCTCGGGCTGAACCGTAATAAAGTTGTTGCCCGAGTCCACAATGGCAATGCGCGGACTCCACTCATAGCGGGCCGCTCCCTCAACCGTCAGTGTCGTATTGCTTCCGAAGTAAATATATATATCATCGGATGCGGCAATCACCGGTGAAGGCTTCACCTCCACCCGTATGGTATCGCTGTTGTAACAGCCGTTGCTGTCCACAATCTCCACGACAAAAACTTCCGTCTGTGAAGGAATCAGCGAAGGATCGGCTATGCCGGGATCATCCAAAGGCCCGGCAGGAGTCCAGAGATAGCTCACTCCGTTTTCTGCATGCAGCACCAGGTCCTGATATTCGCAAATTACGGTATCCGGCCGTGCATTCGGATCCATGGGGATATAGACATCGACATAGACACTGTCCGTGGTGAAGCAGCCGAGTTCATCGCTTACTTTCACATGATAATACCTTGATTGCGTGGGCGTAATGAGCGGATTCGGGATATTTGCATCATTGATTTCCAAATCAGGCCACCATAAATAATTCATTCCGCCAGAAGCTTCGAGCCCGAGGCTGAGCGCCAGGCAGACACCCGTATCAGGGGTTACGGAAACCACGGGCAACGGACGCACATCCACCCGGACATTATAGAAACGATAGCAGCCCTTGTCGGTAAATCCCTGTACCGTATAAACCTTGGAGACAACCGGAGATGCGACCGGATT
>JALSIH010000128.1 GCA_026981615.1 Chitinophagales bacterium | reverse complement strand
CCCTACCGCAAAACTGCCGGCAGGCATTTACATCTACCGCATCCGCGATGATAAAAACAGAATGCAACACGGCAAGTGGGTGAAGCAGTAGAAAAAATTGGCTCCTACTTTTTTTCTTCACCGGTTTCGATAATGCGCACCTCCACCCGCTGGTTGCGCTTGCGTCCCGCTTCGGTGTCGTTGCTGTCAATGGGCTGTGATTTTCCGTAGCCGCGGTGCCGCAATTGTGCAGCCGGCACCCCGTGAGAGATCAGATAGCGCACCACGGCATGTGCCCGGTCTTCCGACAGTTTCATGCAGTAGCTGCTCGAGCAGCGATTGTTGGTATGCCCGGCAATTTCCACCACGAGGCCATCGTGTTGCTTAAGAAAGGCGGCCAGCTCATTCAGGGCGGGAAAAGAGACCTCCTTCAGCCTGGCGCTGTTGGCTTCAAAGAAGATATTTTCAATCGGTACGATAATTCCTTCTCGCAGGGGATAGAGGGCCATGGTGATTTCGTTGCCCGATCCGGGCTTCCAGAAGCTGTTGGCCGTAAAATATCCCGGAGCCGATGCCTGTATCCAAACCGCTTTATCCGAAGAAGAACGCCTGGTGTAAAAGGAGAATGTGCTGCCAAAGATGCCGAAAGCTGTTCTTTCAATATCCGAAAGCACCATGGCCTCCAGCGGAAGGCCGCTTTCAGCGTCCACAATCCAAATGCGGACAAAATATTCATCTGTATCCTGCTCCGCAGCGGGCATCCGTATCTCGAAGATTTCGCTTTCGAAGCCGGGCAGATAGCGCACAAAGTACATTCTTTTCCCGTCTGCCGTAGCACTGTAATACGTTTCCCAGCCCGCTGTATTAATTTCCGCCCCCAGGTTCACCGGTTCCGACCATTTCAGCCAGCTCTCATCGAGGCGTTTGCTGCGATAAATATCAAAGTCGCCATAGCCGCTGTGCCCGCGTGATGCGAAATAAAGATATTCCCCTTCGGGATCGATAAACGGGGTCACCTCATCGGCCACGGTATTGACGGGCGAAGAAATATTCTCCGGCTCGGACCAGATACCATCCGGCCCGGCAAACGATACATAGAGGTCTTTGCTTTTGCGGCTGTCGCTCCTTTGCAGCGAAAGAATCATGACCTTTTCATCGGCCGATACATGAAAAGAGGTATTGGGAGAGACATTGTAAAAGTTTCGAATTTTCACGGACCGGGGAGCTGCAAATCCGCTGCCCGTCCATTTTAGGGTGTAGAGTTGATCGCTGCCCCCGCTTCCGTCCATATTGCCTGCACACCAGGCCTTTGCGCTTTTGGCCGTGAAAGCATTGAGGTGGTTGTATCCGCCCGTATTGGCCGGGGCCCCGGCATTGACGGACTTTTGCCATTCCCCCTTTCTCCTATGGCTGATCCAGATATCGTCTGTATTCGCATTTCCGTAATTGGCCGGGTGTTTTTTCCGGGTAAAAAACAGGAGGCTGTCGCCCGGGCCGGGCACGGGATGCACCTCGCTGTAGGATGAGTTGACAGCCGGCCCCAGGCGTACGGCCTCGCCCTCTTCCGGCCATCGTTTCTTCCTGAATTCCGGCAAAATTTCATCTTCCCGCTCCAAGAGCCCTAAGGCATCAATGTGATTGTAGCCCGCCACTTTCGCGCTGTTGAGGTAAAGGGTGATCTTCGTTGCCCGAAATGCCGGAGCCACCCGCAGGCGAAGCAAGGGCGCCTCCGCTTCGCTCATTCTACGGGCCTCGTCATTGACAATCAGCCGGGTCTTCCCCTCCGCGTCTTCGAGGCGAACGGACTCCACCGCCCCGGGATGGTAGCTCTGTACAACAAGTATCTGCCGCACATCAATCTCCCTTTCAAAACTCAGCTCGATATACTCTTCGCCCTTATCGGGCCAGCGGGGCGACCATGCCACCGGACTTGATTCCACGGCCGGCCAGACATCCGGAGGCCCGATGGCCTGTGCCGCGCTGTACTGATACTTTCCGTATTCGGATGAGAATGACTCGACACTTTTGGCCCAGTTTATGTATTGAGCTGGCAAAGGGGTTGCCGACAGCAGAAAGAAAGCAAGGCACATGAATACAGACAAAGGCCCCTGCTTAAGTGAAAAAAGGTTAATGGAATAAACGTTTGGCATATTGTAATATCAAAGCATTCGAATTTACTAACATAAAAAAAGAAAAACGATGAAAAATTTAATGATTGTTGCCGCCCTCCTGCTTTTCTCGGGCACCTTGTTTGCACAAAAGCCCGGTCTCACTCCCGAAGAAAAAGCCCTCCTCATTACCGGCAAGATGAAAGAATCGGGACTGATCGCTGAAGATCAATTTGACAGGGTGTATGAAGTCAACCTGCAAACGGAGATGGAGAAGAAGGAGAGACGCGAGGCATTTAAAGCAAAACGGGAAGCTTTTCAAAAAGAACTGAAAGCCGTGGAAGAAAGTCGCATCAAGGCTTTTGAAGAGATATTGACACCCGAACAAATGCGCGATCTGAAGATGGCCCGGGCCAAGCGCAAAGTGGCCATCGCCAAAAGAAAGAAACTGATGGCCCGGAGGACGGCAAGGCTCCGTCAGATGGACAAAGCCCCGTTTCCGCCCGTGCAGCCTTCACCGGCAGGCCCTGCGGGCAAATAATACTCAACTTCCCTTGCAGCAGGCCAAGAGGCGCTTCCCCGGTGCGGGAGCCGCCTCTTTCTTTTTTAGTGAACCTTCCGCAGCCGGAATTTGTACTTTTGTGAAAATCGGCCGAAAGAAAGATGAGCAAACACGGAAAAGTACTCGTAGCCATGAGCGGTGGCATCGACAGCACGGTGACCGCCCGGCTGCTGCATGACGAAGGATATGAGGTGATCGGTATTACGATGAAGACATGGGACTATGCCAGTTCGGGCTCATCGAAGAAGGAAACCGGCTGCTGCAGCCTCGACTCCATCAACGATGCCCGCCAGGTAGCCGTAGATGCCGGATTTGCCCATTACATTGTAGATATCAGGGACGAATTCGGAGACTATGTCATCGACAACTTTGTAGATGAATACCTGGCCGGCCGAACGCCCAACCCCTGTGTGCTCTGCAATACACACATCAAGTGGGAATCGCTGCTGAAACGGGCCGATGCCATGGACTGTGAGTTCATTGCAACGGGACACTACGCCAAATTACAGCATAAAAACGGACGCTACTATGTCTCCAAAGCCCGGGATGCAAACAAAGACCAGTCCTATGTGCTTTGGGGCCTGAGCCAGGAATGTTTGGCCCGCACCCGTTTTCCGCTGGGCGAAATGACCAAGCCCGAGGTGAGGCAACTGGCCATTGACTGGGGCTACACCGACCTGGCAAAGAAAGGCGAAAGCTATGAGATTTGCTTCATTCCCGACAATGATTACCATGCTTTTCTGAAAAGGCGCGTGGACGGCCTGGAAGAAGAGCTCAAAGACGGCATTTTCGTAAACGCAAAGGGAGAAGTGATCGGCCGGCATCACGGCTATCCCTTCTTCACCATCGGCCAGCGCAGAGGGCTGGGCGATGCCTTCGGCAAACCCATGTACGTTACGGAAATCCATCCCGGGAGCAATACGGTGGTGCTCGGAGAACTCGAAGACCTCAACAGAAACGGCATGCGCATCGGCAAGCTCAATATGATGAAATATGAAAAAGTGGCGGACGGCTTCGAAGCCGTTACAAAAATCAGGTACAACAATGCCGGTACACTGAGCCGGCTCTTTATGGAAGAAGGAGGCACGATGCGGGTCGAGTTTGAAGCCTATGTCAAGGCCATTGCCCCGGGCCAATCAGCCGTATTTTACGAAGGCGATGATGTGATCGGTGGCGGAAGCATTTATGAGAGTTTTAATCTCTGAGCCCTCCTGCCGGGTGCCCCGACTCAAGCGTCCGTACCGGGAAATAATTTTTATTAAAGACGAATCAGCCTTGCCCTCTTCCGCTATGCCGTCTGTCGAAGTGCCGGAAAGGAACGGCTGACCCACTCAAAAGACCCGAAGAGCAGTGCCGAAAAGAAAAGATTGCCGGCAAGGGTATTGAGAAAAGGGCTGCCGATGGCATTGCCCTGAAAAAACGCAAGCCCTGCTGCGTAAGCTGCCGCCAGCCCGGACAAATTCTGCGGATAATAAGGACTGCCCAGCCAGGCACCGAAATTGCTGATCAAAAAGAAAAGAACGGAAGAAGACAAAGCGGCAAGCGCCAGGGACTTGACACTGAGCGAATGGCGGAGCCTCAAGCCGATGGCCCAGATAAGTACAAAACTTCCGTACACAAATAACATCCCGCTGTAAAATCCGTAGCCGGTCATTGCTTCGAGAAGAAAATCGGTGAGGAGAAGGGCCGCGAGGGGAACGAGCAGGCCCGGCCACTGACGTTGAAAATAAGCAGCTCCGAAGAGGGCCATGGCTCCTATCGGAGCAAAGTTCGGAATCGGAATCATCAGGAGGCGGGTCATCGCTACGGCCAGAATCATGCTGCTTAGCACGGCCATGCGCTGAAATTTAGGGTTTTTGATCGTCTTCATAGTTTTCGCTGCTTTCTGCAAAATTAAAAAAATCCGGCTGCCCAAGCTACTACATCTTCTGCAGGAATGTCTTTTCCATGCAAAAGAAGCGGGAAAGGAAAAAGATTTCACGGAAAATATAAGCTGAAAAGTATGTGCGTTGTACTTTTGTCGGAAATAAACGAGGTCTGAAATGGTAGAAAGCAAAGTAATAGACAGAATCGAGAAATTGAGAAAAAGCATTGGAAAAGACGGTGTCTCACCGGAGGAACTGGTCAAAGAACTCAGGGAAATACGGGAAGAAGTCAAAACACTTGACAAATACCCCCTGGTGGTGAGGGCCCTTCGCCTGGTTTATGAATACATTGAGCAGGCAGGCACTTTCGATATTCAGTTTCTTGAGGACAGTGCCGACCCGGTCGAAAACCTCGACTACTACCTTCAATTGCTCGAGCATCCCGACAATCCGTACAATCAGGAAGAACTCCTCGAGCTGACCGAGGCCCTGAAAGAAGCCTGACGGAAAGCATCCGTTTCAGATTGAAATGCTTTGATTTTCGATGATTTTTCCATTCTGGCAATTGATGATGCGGGCCGGAAATTTCTCCAGTGTGTAATAATCGTGGGTGGCCATAAGCACGGTGGTGCCGGTTTCTTCATTGATTTTCCGCATGAGGCGGATGATATCGTCCGATGTTTCCGGATCGAGATTGCCGGTCGGTTCATCAGCGAGGATGAGTTCGGGCTCATTGAGCAGGGCCCGTGCAATGATGATTCGTTGCTGCTCGCCCCCCGAGAGCTCGTAAGGCCGCTTGAAGCCTTTCGTTTTCAGCCCTACCATGTCGAGGCTGTAGTCGATGCGCAGCTGCATGGCCCCCTTGTCTTTCCATCCCGTAGCGCGCAATACGAAAAGGAGGTTATCGTGTACCGTCCGGTCGGTCAGCAGGTTGAAGTCCTGAAAAACGATGCCCAGTTTTCTGCGCAGTGCGGGCACCTTCTTCCAGGTCATCGCAGAAAGGTCAAAACCGGCCACACGGCCCATGCCGCTTCTTAAGGGGAGGTCAGCGTAGAGGGTCTTGAGCAAAGAGCTTTTGCCGCTGCCTGTTTTGCCGATCAGGTAGGCAAACTCTCCTTTCCCCAGGCGCAGATTGACATCCGTAAGAATCAGGCTCTGATCCTGGTAAATGTTGACATTTTTCAGTTCAATAACGGCCGCCTTCGAATCCATCAGAGTTTCAGTTTTTTAATTTGTCCGAAGGGCAATTCTTCGATCACCTTTCGGATTTCCGCTTCCTTGTCGGCCAGCCCGCACTTGGCCAGAGCCCGCTCCGGCCGGTCTGACCGGAAGTAGGCCAGCAAGGTGAAATTATCGTCCCGGATCTGAACATAGTCCGGAATTTTTACTTTGCCCTTGATTTTAAAAATATACATGTCGGTGCAGATGGAAGTTTTGCTGTAATCTGTGTTATCAAAAGTACAGGGGATAACGCAGGAAAGAGATAAAATTATACGAAAGCAGCGGGGAATGTGCAATAATTTAGACGGCTTCGGCAATGATGCCCCAGGCGCCAAGGACCCCGCCCACTCCCGTAATGACGTATTGGATGCCGATACACATGACCAAAAAACCGATAATCCTGGAGATCGAATTGAGGCCTGCCACCCCGATCAGTTTGAAGAGGCGCGGTGAAACCACCAGTATAAAGAAAGTTACCAGACCAAGCAACACAATGGTTGACGGAATGACAATAAACTGATACACTTCATGGGCCGAGTAATACAATCCGATGAGCAGCGAGATAGACCCCGGGCCCGCCAGCAGCGGAATGGCCAGCGGAGTCAATGAAATGTCCTCTTTCACACGGGCTTCCTGCCTTACCTTCTTGTCGATGGTCCGGCTTTTGGCAAATTCACCCCTCAGCAGCGCATAACCGGAAATAAATATGATGATCCCGCCTGCAATGCGCATGGAATCAATGGAGATATGGAAGAATCCCAATATATATGTGCCCGTGAAGAAGAAAATCAGAAGAATAATGACGAAATAGAGGGATGTTCTGAATGCAATATTGATGATGTCCTTCCGGGTATATCCTTGCGTAAGCGAAAGAAACACAGGCATGGCACCGAGCGGATCCACCACGGAAAAAAGAGAGGCAAACACGGAGAAGAAATAGGCGAGCATGACCCGGCAAAAATAGAAATTTTAAGATTAGCACCCGGCAGGTATCCGGAACCATATCTTCCCGGCCGGCCTCCTCTTTCCGTTCAAAGCCATTAACTTTAAGGAAATTGATTTTTCGGGCATTGCCTGTAACAAAGCAGGGAAGCCCAACGTCTTACCCGCGAACAATCGGAAATATGACCAGGGAGGAGTACAACAGTTGCGTGCGTCAATATGCTGATAATGTGTACCGCTTCGTACTGAAAAACATACGTCATGAGGCCGATGCAGAGGACATTGTACAAAACAGTTTTGAAATTCTTTGGAAGAAACACGAAGAAGTAAATTTTGAAAAAGCAAAGTCATACTTGTTTATGGTGGCACGAAACAACATGATAGATCAAATAAGAAAAAGAAAGCGGGCCGGCATTGCGGATGACGAGAGCAAAGCCGACCGCATGGTGACCAACGAATACACCGGGGCAAGCGAAGCACTCGACTATGCGCTGCGGCAACTCCCCGCCAAACAGCGGGAAGTCATCCTCCTCAGAGATTATGAAGGATATTCTTATCGGGAGATAGGCGAAATCACCGGACTGAGTGAGTCGCAGGTAAAAGTGTACATCTTCAGGGCTCGGAGGGCCCTTCAAAAAATACTGGTAAAACCGGAGAATGTATTATGACTACAATCAATAAAAACAATATCGAAGCTTGGCTGCTCGACTACAGCGAAGGGCAACTCAATGAGCAGGAGCTTGCACTGCTGGAAGCCTTTTTGGCAGAAAACCCGGAATACCGCCAGTGGCTGAGCGATTTTGAGCCCGTCTATCTCCCGGAGGAAGAAAGCATTGTTTTCAAAAAGAAAGAAACCCTGCTGAAGCCTGCTGCCAGCGGCCGCATTCTTCGCTTTTCATTTGTATTTCCGCGTCTGATGGCTGCGGCTGCCCTGCTTGCTGCCATCGCTTTGCTATGGCCCCGCTTTCAAAATCAAAAAATAAATCCCGAAATGAGGGCGTCATTGGCTTCTCCCGAAATCCGTCTTCCCGGCACTCCGCATGCCGGCAAGGAGCATACCCTGAGAGGCCAGGAAGAAAAGAATAAGAAGAATGAAAGCATACCAAGGCACGAAACGCCCGGCCTCGCAAACAGGACAACGCTTCCGGAAACGAAAGAAAATGAGCAGGAAAAAGAAAAAGGCCGCGAAGCACCCTTTCATGCAGAGCCGCTGCAAAAAGGCATGATCGCAAGCATTGCCCAAAATCCCGGATACTATCGCTACAGCGAGATTCCCGGATGGTACGGCTCCACACCCGTAGCTATGAAGCACACATTGCCGGTGCAAAATGAGGAAAGAACCCCGGCCAACTTAATGGAGTCGCTGCTTCGCTCGGAGATGGCAAGGGCATTTATCCCCGAAACCCTGGAAGAAGACCTGCCTCAGGCCGATATACAAAACAACGATGGCGGGCCGGTGGTATACCTGAAGCTGCCCCCGGCCGGTAAAAAAATCATTGACAAATTCTTAAACAGATAAACATGAGAAAAATGAAAAAATATGCACTTACCCTCCTCCTGCTCACAGGACTGAGCATGGGCATCAAAGCCCAGACACCGGCTGACAGCAGCACCGAATCCGGCAAAGCGAAAGGTTTTAAGCTGGAAGAAAATGAAGACAGCACCGTGATCCAAATGGGCGAGATGAAAATCGTTGTGGTCGAAGCCGAAAACGGGAAAGTGAAAGTAAGCATTAAGAACAAATCCGGAATCCATGAAATCATTACGGACAAAGACAATGTGCGCATCGGTGAAAGCGGAGAAATCGAGATCGAAAATGAGCACCCAGGAGAAAAATCATACAATGAGGAGGAGGAAGAAGACTGCAGCCGCCTCGAAAACGTAAAGACACGCTATATGATGCTCGACATGGGCGTCAACGGCTACCTGAATGAAAACGGGCGCATCGCTCCGTCAACTGAGCTGGGAGACCTGGAACTCGACTACGGAAAATCAATCAACGTACAGTTGCACCTCTTCCGCCAACGCCTGAATCTGATTCGCCATCATCTCAACCTGATGTACGGACTGACACTGGATTTCAACAACTATCGTTTTTCGGGAGATGTCACACTGACCCCCAACGCGGGATATGTGACCCCCATCCCTACGGAAGACCCGGCCAGGAAAAGCAAATTATCCGACACCTACCTGAAGCTGCCCGTTCTGCTCAATTTTGAAAGCAACCCCGTGAAATTAAAGCACTCATTCCACCTCAGTGCCGGAGCCTATGGAGGCGTGCTCATCGCCTCGCATACGAAGGTGAAAACCGATAGTGAAAAGAAGATCAAAGCCAAAGACGACTTCAACCTGTCGAAATTTCGCTACGGTGTGAGCGCCCAGATAGGCTACGGATGGTTCAATATCTACGCCAATTATGCGTTAAATGGCATGTTTACGGAGGGAGAGGGCCCTGCACTTACACCTTTCAGTGTCGGCATCTCAATCATCGGATTCTAATTTCTGAATATGAAAAAAGCGCACAGGACAAAATTCATTTTGATTGCATTTGCCCTGCTGGCGACAACGGCAGGATGTACCCAACGGGAAGCTCCGGCAATAGCCGTTAAGCAAGTAGCAATGCAGCATCAGGCACCCGAGTGCAGGAAAATGTGCAAGGGTCCCGACCATTTGCTTCCGCCCCTGCCCCCGGTCAAAGAGCAGGCGGTTTCGCAAGAGGTATCCTATCTCTTTTTCACCGACCACCTCGACCGCCTTTCGGGCGCTTTTCTGCGCGATACCACACGAGACGAGCTGCGCCTTCAAAGGGTTCGCAAGCTCTACGAAGAGGGGGCCCTCAAAAACTGGGAAGACAAATACAAGGCTGCCTACATATTCATTCATGCCGGAGGGCCTTTTGCCCGCATCGATACCCGAAATTTCTTCATCGCCAGCAGGCTCTTTCATGAGGTAAGTCACGAGAGCAGCGACCCCATAGTGGCAGCCGAGTCGGCTGAAATGGCCGAGCGGGCACTCAACAAATATGTCAACGCTTCCATTCTTCTCCACCGGCAGGATGACAAATTTCCTGAAGACGCCTACCTGCCCCTGGTAAAAATCGAACTCAGCAAGGGATGAGACCATCCGGGCTATTGCATTCCCCCGCTTTGCCTTAATTTCGAATGCTAAATTATCCCGGATGAGAATTGCAGTAACAGGCGGTGCCGGCTTTATCGGTTCGCACACCGCGGCAGCACTGGCCGAGGCGGGCCACTACCCCATCGTGATTGACGACTTCCGAAACTCGAAGCCCTTTATCATTGATCGCCTCAAAACCCTGTGCAAGGGGAAGCTGAGTTTCCATGAGGCCGACTGCAACGACCGGGACAAGATGGCCGGCATCTTCGAAAAAGAGCAGCCCGAAGGCATCATTCATTTTGCAGCCTACAAGGCAGTAGGCGAGTCGGTCAGGCACCCTTTGATGTATTATCGCAACAACGTGGGCAGCCTGCTCACCCTGCTCGAGTTGCAAAAGCACTACGGCATAGAACATTTTGTGTTCTCTTCTTCCTGCACCGTGTACGGAGTGCCTGACGAGCTGCCCGTCACCGAGTCGAGTCCGGTAAAAAAAGCCCAGTCGCCCTACGGATTTACCAAACAGGTCGGTGAGCAGATATTGTTTGATTTGCAATCGGCATCCACTCCGATGAGAAGCGTAATTCTGCGCTATTTCAACCCGATAGGTGCCCATTCGAGCGCTTTAATAGGAGAGTTGCCGCTGGGCGAACCGGAGAACCTGGTGCCGTATATCACGCAGACGGCAGCGGGCATACGCAAAGAACTCACCATATTCGGGCAAGATTATGAAACTCCGGACGGTACGGCCATCCGCGATTATATCCATGTGATGGACCTGGCCGAGGCCCATGTCAGGGCCATCGCCTGGCTGGCCGAAAGTGAGGAAAAAGCAAGTGCCGAAGTATTTAACCTGGGGGCAGGGAGGGGCAGCAGTGTGAAAGAGGTGGTAGCGACTTTTGAGGAAGTCAGCGGAGTGAAACTGAACTACCGCTACGGCCCGAGAAGGCCGGGAGATGTGCCTGCCATCTATGCCAATGCCGACAAAGCCCGCAAGGTGCTGGGCTGGGCAGTGCAGCGAACACTGAGCGATGCTTTGAGGGATGCCTGGCACTGGCAGCAACAAATACACGGTCTCCCCGTATAGAAATTAAGACTATCGTTATATTTAGTTATTTCTTTATTAGTTGTTTGATGCTTATTGATTATTTTCAGGCCTATTAAGCTGAGCACTTAAAGAAGTAAAAGAGCGTCATTTGCCCATAAATGAAAAGAAGAATAAACCTGATCCGCATCTTGCGCATGTCGCTGCTCTTTCTGTCGGGCGGAGGCTTGGTTTATATGTTGGCCTTTTACGCGATGGGACTGAAATTGCCGGCCTATGTAGCCGCATTGTACAGTATTCTTATCGCTGTTGCCTGGCTCTTTTCCAAAAAACGGGAAGGTGTACCCTCTTTGATTGGAGCACTTATCATATCCGGCCTATACAGCACGCTCATGTCATATCTCACAGGCCGGGATGTGATGTGGCCGCTCATGTATTTTGCCATCTTTTTTGTCATTCTCTTCTTTACGCCTTTTAAGAAAAAGAAGTTGATTATATTGGAATCAGCCATTATGGTACCCCTGGCCATGATTGCGACTTATTTCACCTTCTTTGGAACAGCTCCGTACGAAATACCCCATCACAAGGCAGATATTTTACTTGTATTTAATGGCTTAATGACCTTTACAATCATCGCCAGCGGAGTAATCCTCGGCAAGATAGCCATGGCCCGCAGTGCCCGGAAACTGGACGAACACAAACGCCTGCTCAATGCCATTTTTGACAGCAGCAGCGAGCCCGATTTCATGATCAGCCCCGGGCTGAAGCTCATCAGCTACAACCGGGCCGCATATGAATTTATCAGAGAGAGCTACGGCAGCGAACTGAAAAGGGAAATGTCTCTGTCGGATGTGCTGAGCAGTGAAGAAGAGGAGGGCCTGCTCGAAGAGATTGAAAAATGCAAGGAAGGAAAAGAGGTGCATTTCGAAGTGGCCATCGGCCATGCGCCCGCGCAGAAATGGTTTGAGGTGAAGTTGTTGCAGGTGCACGACAGCCGGGGAAAATTGTGGGGCATCAATATCCACCTCACAGACATCACCGAGCGCAGAAATTTCCATGAAGAACTCAGCAATCTGGCGCTGGTGGCCAGCGAAATCAATACGGCCGTCATCGTGTCCAATTATAAAAATGAAATTGAGTGGGTCAATAATTACTTTACCCGGCTTTCGGGATATACAGCGGAAGAAGTGATCGGCAAAGACCCTACCATACTGCACGGGCCGGACACCTCGAAAGAAGAAGTGAAACGGATCAACAATCTGCTTGCCAAAGGGCAGCCGCTCCGCTCCGAAATAATCAACTACCGCAAGGATGGCCACAGATACTGGATTGACCTCATCGTGAAGCCCATCCTTGATGAGAACGGAAGAGTCATCAAGTTTTTCTCTATCCACAACGATATCACCCGCATCAAGGAGCGTGAATTTGCGCTGGAGCGCAGCGAGCGCCTGCTCAAGCGCATGGAAGAAGCCGCCCACCTCGGAGCCTGGGAGCACGACCTCGAAACGGGCGACTTTTTCACCACCAAAGAGATCAATCGCATCCTGCAATACGCTGCCGCGAAAAATCTGACCCTGAATGAGATACTGAACCGGATAGATACCCATTCGGATGCCAATGCCCGCCAGCTCATCGAGGATCTGATGGAAAGTGGCGAATCTTTCGATGAAATCGTTGCCATGAATACGGCTACAGGCGATCTGAAACAAATACGGATTATCGGCAAAGCCCGGAAAGAGCAAAACGGGAAAGGCAAAGTTTACGGTGTCTTTCAGGATGTGACGAACAGCATCCGCAGCGAAAACAAACTTAGAGAAAGCAAGGCCCTCATCGAGGCCATCAACAAAAACATACAGGACGGCATCTACCGAAGCACCGTAAACAAGGGGCTCATCTATGCCAACGAAGCTTTTGCCAAAATCTTCGGATACGACAGTGTGGAGGAGGTGATGAAAGCCGATATCATACGCTTTTATCACGATGATGCCGACCGGAGCAAGTTCCTTGCCATGATGGAGAAGAAAGGTGTGGTTAAAAACTTCGAAGTGCGCCTGAAAAGAAAAGACGGAAGGCTTTTCTGGGGCGAAATCAGTGCGACCATCAGCAATGACAGCCGCGGTGAAATATGTATTGACGGATCGGTACGCGATATCACGGCTCTTAAGGAAACACAGCTGGCCCTGTTGAAAGCCAAAGAAAAAGCCGAGAAAGCATCGATGGCCAAGGCCGAATTCCTCTCGGTCATGTCACACGAAATCCGCACGCCCATGAATGCCGTCATAGGCATGACCGAGCTCCTGCTCATGGAAAAGCCCCGCGAAGACCAGATGGACTACCTGCAAACCCTCAAATTCTCGGCAGGCAACCTTTTAAATATCATCAACGATATTCTGGATTACAGCAAAATCGATGCGGGCAAAATAGAGTTTGAAGCATTGGAGTTCAAAGTATCCACGCTACTGAACAGCCTGATACAGAGCATCCGCCCCCGGCTGGCAGACAAGAAGATAGCGCTGAAGATGGAACTGGACCCGCTGATTCCGGATATCGTGGTCGGAGACCCGACCCGGCTGAGCCAGGTGCTTACCAATCTGCTCAGCAATGCAGCCAAATTTACCCATGAAGGCCGCATAGTGCTCAGGGCCGAACTTGCAAAAAAAGAGAAAGAAAGCCTGGCCATCCGTTTCAGTGTAAAGGACACCGGCATCGGCATACCCAAAGCCAAGCAGGCGGAAATATTCAAAAGCTTTGCCCAGGCCGATGCCAGCATCACCCGCAAATACGGTGGCACGGGGCTGGGACTTGCCATCACCAAGCGTCTGCTCGAACTTCAGGGCTCTGAGATTCAATTGAATAGCACTGCCGGCAAGGGTTCCGAGTTTTTCTTCACTTTAAAATTCCGCTACAACCCACGGCAAAAAGCCGGCTCTGCTGCTGTCAACGGCAAAAAAGCGGAGATCGAAACACAGGACCTGAGCGGCATGCATATTCTGATTGTGGAAGACAATATCATCAACCTGAAACTGACCGAGCGCTTTCTTCAGAAATGGAATGCCCACACGGACAGCGCGAAAAACGGCCTGGAAGGATTTGAAAAGATCAAAAAGAACCCGGAGGCCTATGATGCCGTATTGATGGACCTTCAAATGCCGGTCATGGACGGCTATACGGCCACCGCCAAAATACGGGAGATCAATACCCGGATTCCCATCCTCGCACTGACGGCATCGGCCATGCTCGAAATACAGGAAAGGGTCTATGCCTCGGGGATGAACGACTACATTACCAAGCCCATCAATGCACAGGAACTCAATGTAAAACTTTCGAAATACCGGAAGGCTTAGATTTCCTCCTCTATCTTGTCGGGAATGGCTTTGTGCCTGCCTCCGAAAAAGAGGAGAAAGCGAAGCAGGGAGCGGAATATGACGAAAGCCGACCACTCCTTAAACTGCTTTAGCAGGGAATGATTTTTATTATACTTCTCCGCCTTTATTTTCTCACTTTCTTCGTCCAAAATGCGATTGATCATCCTCCTCAGTTCCCCTGCCACTTTTTCGTCCCGGAAGATATAATTCAGCTCTACACTTTCGAGGGCCGAGAGATAGTTCAGGTTGTAAGAGCCCACGGTGGCCCATTTTTGATCGACCACGGCCACTTTGCCATGCACAATGCTGCTGTACCACTCATAAATTTCGACTCCGCAGCGAAAGAGCCAGTTGTAGAGATATTGCGTGGCATGATTGGCCAGGGGCACATCCGAATAGCGGGAGAAGAGCAAGCGAACGCGGGCTCCCCGCCCTGCCGCATGCTGCAATGCCATACGCATTCTTCGGCCCGGCAGAAAATAGGCGGCTACGGCCGTGATATCGCTCTCAGCCCGCTCAAAAGCCTCCAGGTAGCTGTTGTACATTTCGTAGATGCCGCGGAAGAAATCATTGCGGGCTATTTTGACGGGCACATCGCCAAGGGGCGAGAGCTCAAGCCACTCCGGGAAGACCGGAATCCGGAAACGCTGGGCACGGGGCCAGAAAAGCAGGGCAATCCTCCGGAGATGTATGGCCACGGGTCCGTCTACAAAAGCGGCAAAATCGAGCCAGGCATCGCGACCGGGCATGTCGTTGTAGCGGTCGGCAATATTCCGGCCGGTCACAATGGTTCTGCGCCCGTCCACAATCACAAACTTATGATGCATTCTCCGCCCGATATTTACCTTTTTGCCCGTCAGGGGCTCTCCGAAAAAGCGAAAACGAATGCCTGCATCGTGCCAGGCCCTGCACCATTCCCTGTCTTTCCGAAGCTTCACCGAGCCGAAGGCATCCAATATCAGATACACGGCCACTCCGCGTGCAGCCGCCTCAATCAATAAGCGGCTGATCTCTCTTCCCGTTTCATCGGGCTCCCAGATATATATTTGAATATGTATCTCATAGCGGGCTGCGCGGATAATATGGCGCAGGTGCTCAAAAAACTCGCCTCCGCTGCGACTGATGCGTACAGTATTTCCCGGCACAAAATCTGTCTTTCGGTAAGCCCGCTTCATGGCTGCATGAATTTACTTGCTTTAAAGATAAGGGATGAGGCCCGCTCCGCACATGAAATACAGGGAGAATATCTGCGGCCCGGTGCTGCACCTCAATGACAGAGGTCAAAGGGCAAAAAAAAAAGCATCTGCGAAAAATACAGATGCTTTTGAGTGGAGCTACGGGGACTCGAACCCCGGGCCTTCTGGCTGCCAGCCAGACGCTCTAGCCAACTGAGCTATAGCCCCTCCTTGCTGCCCCGCAGGGCGAATGCAAAATTAGTGATTCGTTCCTCACTTTTTCAAATTTTCTTCGCGGAGATACGCAATCATTTTTTCCGCAGTTCTTCGGGCCACTCCGGGTTCTCCCAGTTGCGCTTTCAACTCAGCGTATGCCTCCGCCATTTTTTTGCGGAAAGCAGGGTCAAAAAGCTTCATCAATTCTTCCTCCAGGCGATCGGCCGTCATTTCATTTTGAATCAATTCGCAGATGGCTTCACGATCCAGAATTAAATTGACCAGTGAGATATATTCCACGTTGACGAGCCACTTTCCTATCCGGTAGTTTATCAGCCCGCCTTTATAAACCACCACCTGCGGCACCATGTGGAGGGCTGTCTCGAGGGTAGCCGTTCCGGAGGTGACCAGCGCGGCATCGGCTTCCTCCAGCAGTGCGTGCATTTCATCCCAGACCATTTCCACATTCGGAAAAGCCCGCGCCTCGCTGTAGAGTGCTTTTCT
>JALSIH010000127.1 GCA_026981615.1 Chitinophagales bacterium | reverse complement strand
TGGCCGCCTCAATGTCGATTTTTACTTCCATTTTATCTCCGAGATAGAGAATGGAGTTGTGATAGACTTCCGAAATGCGCAGATCCCGCTTGAAGCTCGTATCTCCAAGGGCAAGTGTATAGACCGGAGCATTCATCTCTGCGGCATGGTACACGGGGCTGTTGCCTTCGTTGTAGATTCCATCGCTTGCCAGAATGACGGCTCCCACGTTTCTGTTGATATAGAGGTTGTGTGCCTCACGCAGTGCTTCCGAAAGGTTGCTGCTTTTCTCATCAAACTGCGCGGCAATGCCCGGGCGAAGCGAAGAACCGAAAGAATAGGCCGCCACCTCGTATTTGGAGGAGAGCGCATCCATAATCTTCTCATATTGCTTTATGAGGCGGGCGGAGTCTTCAGCGTTCATCTGGGTGCGGATAGACTCGGAGTTGTCCGTCAGCAGGATGATCTGCGGATTCTCACGCTCCGTAATTCGTTTTTTCACCACCGGGCCCAGCAAAAGAAAGGCAATGAGCGAGATGGAGGCAAAGCGAAGAAAGGCAAGCAGATAGACCAGCCTGCGGGGCATGCCCGATGCCGCTCCGAAATGCCTGTTTCGAAAATACAGGCCCAGGGCAAAGCCCGCCCCAAGGAGCAAACACAATATCACAAACCAGCCCGGATAGGGAAAAGCAATTGCTTCCATTAAGAATTGTTCTCTGCCGCTATTAACAATGTGAAAGAATCTTTATTACAGCGCGCCTCCATTAAACATTGAGCGCACCGCATACGCTGATCGTTTGGCCCGAGATGTAGGAGCTCATATCCGAAGCCAGGAAGACACAAACTTCGGCCACTTCCTGCGGCCTTCCAAAGCGGCCCAGCGGAATGTTCTCAAAGTATTTTTCCCGGGTGGCTTCATCCAGTTGCTCGGTCATCTCCGTTTCGATGAATCCGGGGGCAACGGCATTGCAGCGGATATTGCGGCTTCCGATCTCGCGGGCTATCGACTTGGTAAATCCGATAATGCCGGCTTTTGAGGCGGCATAGTTGGATTGCCCCGGGTTGCCCTTCATGCCCACAATCGAGCTGATATTGATAATGCTTCCGCAGCGATTGCGCATCATATGGCGCGAAACATGGCGGGTTATGTTAAAGACCGACTTAAGATTGGTGTTGATCACCTCATCCCACTGCGCCTCGCTCATGCGCAATATCAGATTGTCTCTTGTGATCCCGGCATTGTTTACTACAATGTCGATCTTTCCGAAGTCGCTGATCACGTCATTGACCAGTTTCTCACCGGCCTCATACGAGGAAGCATCCGATTTGTAGGCCTTGGCCTTTCCGCATTTTTCCGTCAGGGCCACCTCCAGTTTGAGCGCGCGTTCTTCTGATGAGTGGAACGTAAACGCCACACAGGCACCCTGCTCGGCAAATTCGCGGGCGATGGCTTCCCCGATTCCGCGCGAAGCTCCGGTGATAAGTGCTGTTTTACCTTCTAAAAGTTTCATGTCGTTCGATTTTGCTGCTAAGATAAGCTGATTGTGGCGAAGCCCAAATTCTCACGGGCCTTGCATCACCCTTCTTTTTTTCTGCCGCTTTTATTCTGTATCTGCTCTGCCTTGCAGACAGAAAAACAGCCGCAACTTGGTTAATTTTGCATTTCAATTTTTTTTTCATGAATGAGAAAATGAATCTGCTGCTTTTCAGTACCTCGGCCATTTATGGCAGCGGATATCTGGGCTATTGCGGGGAGGAGGTGAAGTCATTTTTTGCCGAAGGCAAAGAAGTTATTTTCATTCCCTATGCCCGGCCCGGAGGAATCAGCCATGACGAATATACCGCCATCGCTGCCGCCCGCTTTGCCGAGCTCGGTATTGCTGTCAGGGGAATTCATGAGTTTGAACATCCGGCCCGGGCACTCGAAGCTGCCGGAGGCGTATTTGCGGGGGGCGGCAATACCTTTGTGCTGCTGCGGCAGCTCTACCGTTTTCATCTTGTGGAGGCACTGCGGAAATATGTGGGCGAAGGACTCCCCTATATGGGCAGCAGTGCCGGAAGCAATATTGCCGGCCTAAGCATCGGCACAAGCAACGACATGCCCATCGTCTATCCACCGGCTTTCGAAGCACTGGAACTCATCCCCCTCAACATCAATCCGCATTATATTGATGCTCCGGCCGATTCGAAGCACATGGGCGAGACACGTGAAACCCGCATCCGCGAATTTCATCATTTCAACCCCCAGCCCGTGCTCGGATTGCGCGAAGGAAGCTGGCTTCTTTTGTCGGGTGGACGCCTGGAACTGGGCGGCCCCTTGAAAGCAAGGCTTTTCAGAAGGGGAGAGGAAGCCACGGAGATACTCCCGGGCGAAGCGCTAAATGAATATCTCCCATGATCCTGCCGATTGTGACATATGGCCATCCCATACTTAAGCAAAAGGCTGAAATAGTCAAAGAGGGAGGGGACCGGCCGGAAAAGCTG
>JALSIH010000126.1 GCA_026981615.1 Chitinophagales bacterium | reverse complement strand
TCCCTTCTCACCGGATATTTACGGCTTTGCACTGGATGGCCGCGAGGGGATGGCCGTGGACAATATCGGGCTGCGCGGCAGTGCCGTGGTCAATTTTGCCGCCATGAATGTGCATGAACTGTCGAGACAGTTGCGTTTTCTCAATGTGAAAATGATCATCCTGCAGTTCGGGGTCAATGTCGTGCCCTATGTGACGAAAAAATACGGCTTCTACGAGCAGCTCTACTACCGAAACCTGAAAGCACTCCGGAAAGCCATGCCGGGCTTGCCCGTGCTGGTGATCGGGGTGAGCGATATGGCTCGCAAAGAAGGCACCGGCTATGCCTCGTATCCGAACATCGAAAAAATAAGGGATGCCCAGCGCAAGGCTGCCTTTAGAGCGGGCTGTGCTTTTTGGGACCTCTATGAGGCCATGGGCGGGCACAACTCGATGCTGAGCTGGGTACAGCACGATCCCCCGCTGGCCAATGACGACTATACCCACTTTCTGCCGGCCGGCAGCCGCCTGGTCGGTAAGATGATTTATGATGCCATAATGAAGGAATACGATGCATACCGCCATGAACGGAAAGAACCGTAATCTCTTGTCTTCCCTGCCGGCTATGCGCTTGCTCCGGGCCTGCCTGCCGCTTTTGCTTTTGCTTTTCCCGCGGCAGGGCCCGGCACAATCCGCTGACTTGCCTGCCCTGCTGCTCCGTCCCGGCTTCAACAAGATTTATTTCAATCAGACGCAGGCCCTCGATCATTTTTTCGGCAGCCTTGATTCGCTGATTCGCTTCGGTGACCGCAAGCTGAATATTCTGCATCTCGGTGATTCGCACCTTCAGGGCGGCTTTTTCAGCAATGCCATGCGCATCCGCTTACAGAGCACTCCTTTCTTCAGCAATGGCGGCCGCGGCCTGCTCTTTCCCTACAAACCGGCCCGTACCAACGGCCCCCTGCACTACGGAGTCGAATACACGGGCCGCTGGCTCCATGAGAAATGCACGGATGCCGGCCGGAAATTTAAAATCGGGGTATGCGGCTATACCGTTGCTACGGACGACAGCAGTGCCACACTGAAGATATGGACGAGCACCCGCCACGGCAATCCGCCCTACGACTTCGACCGCGTGAGCGTCTGGCACAGCCGGGGCAGCCTCAGGGCGATGGTGGACGATGCGCTCCTGCGCTCGGCCGAAAGAAAGGAATGGGGCACGGCCTTTTATCTCGACTCGCTGCGCGATACGATTACACTGCGCTTTCTTCCCGATACTTTTCGGGGAATGACGGAAATCCACGGGATACTTCTTGACAACGAAGACCCGGGCATTGTCTATCATGCCCTGGGGGTCAACGGAGCTACGGTGGCCGATTTTGCTTCGGCAGAACTGCTTGTAGAGCAGGCACAGCGCCTGCACCCCGAACTCATCATCCTTTCTTTCGGAAGCAACGATGCCTATTATCCTTCTTTTGATACGAGCCGCTTCAGGCGGGATTATTCGGCACTGATCGACAGCCTTCTTAAGGCAGCCCCCCGTGCATCCGTCTTGCTCACCACTCCGGGCGATGCCTACTTTCGCAAGCGATATTTCAATTACAATTATGTAAAGGCACGCAAAGTAATTTTGGACCTCGCCCGTGCGCGCGGTCTGGCCGTATGGGATTTTTATGCCGTCATGGGCGGGCCCAATTCCATATTCGAATGGTTTCGCCACGGATATGCCCAGCCCGATAAAATGCACCTGACCCAAAAAGGATATGCGCTGCAGGGAGCACTCTTTTACAAAGCACTGATGAATGCCTATTACGAATACCTCGATGCAGAATGAGCTCCCGCTTCGTGACCCGGTATGCACCGCTGCCGCTTCCTTTCGTCTTTTTTGATTTCCGTAATATTGCCTCTGATGAATGAATGGATCGACTACATCTTTGGCTTCAGCACGGACCCGAAAAATGCTTTCTTTTTCAACCGCTATGATTTTTGGATATTTTTCACGGTGCTCCTCTTCTTTTTCAGCCTGCTTTATCGCCAAAAGCGCATCCGAAATGTGTATCTGCTATTGATCAGCCTTTTTTTCTATTACAAATCGGGCGGCTTTTACTTTTTTCTCCTGCTCTTTTCCACGCTGGTTGATTTTTTTATCGGGAAAGGTATCTTCCGCAGCCGGGCGCTGAGGAAAAAGAAACTCCTGCTGGCCCTCAGTGTGACCGTCAATCTCGGGGTGCTGGCCTATTTCAAGTACGGTTATTTCCTTGTCGACAATATCAATGCAGCCTTCGGAACGGATTTTCAGGCCATCGATATTTTTGCCCTCATGGCCAATAAGCTGAGCGGGGCCGACTTTGATATCAGCTCCATCTTTTTACCCATCGGCATTTCCTTTTACACTTTTCAGACGATCAGCTATTCGGTTGATGTGTATCGCGGGCTTCTGCGGCCCGTACGCAATATCCCGGATTTTGCATTTTATGTATCCTTTTTC
>JALSIH010000125.1 GCA_026981615.1 Chitinophagales bacterium | reverse complement strand
TCCGTGTTGAAAAAACTCGAAGAAGATTGATATGCACATAGCCGTATTGCTCAACGGGCCGGTAAGGCACGACAGCCGGGTGATAAAAGTGGTCAACTCGCTGGCATTGCAGCACAGCGTGGACCTCTTCTATCTGGAGGGCTCCGGAGAAGACAGGCAACTTTTCCCGGACAATGTCCGGCTTTACCCGCATCGGCATCCCGTTAACTTCCGGGTAAAGCTAAAGCGGCATTCCGTCTTCTACAGAGAGTTTTCTTTTCTTTCGGATGCGGTCTTAAAGGAGCATGCCGCGCAAAAATATGACCTTGTGTATGCCAATGATCTGCCTTGTCTCCGGCCTGCCGTGAACATTAAATCAAGAACGGGAATGCGGCTTGTTTACGACTCCCATGAGATATATCTGGAAACCCTCAATCAGTTTGTCCCGATTCATGCCGGCCGGGCAATCAAGCGTTTTGCAGCGGGCGCGTTGCTTGCTTTTATGCGCAGCCTGGGCCGCAATGCCGAACGGAAATTATTGAAGTCATGCGATATGATGATTACGGTAAATCAGTCCTTGTCCGATTACTTTAAAGAGAAATACGGACTGAAAGAAGTCCCTTTTCTGCTGAATTGCCCGCCTCTTGAAATGGAAGCGCACCCCGCAGCGATTGATTACCGGAAAACCTATGCCTGGCCGGCCGGAGTTACGGTCATTTATCACCATGGCAACTTTACAAGAGGCAAGGGCCTTGAGCAATTGCTCGAAGCCGTCAGCCTGCTTGACGAAAAGTATAAACTGGTGCTGCTCGGCTCGGGAACACTGACCCCCCTCCTGCAAGAAAGAGCAAAACGTCCGGATTTGCGGCATAAAGTTGTTTTTGCCGGACGTGTTGAACCCCGGCAACTGACAGCTTACGCATCAGCCGCTGATATCGGGATCAACTTCCTTGAAAACATCAATCTGAGCAAAAGCCTGGCCTCCAACAACAAACTTTTTGAATATATACATGCCGGTCTTCCCGTCCTTTCATCCGACAATATCGAGAACCAACGGGTGCACAAGCGTTTCGGAATTGGCGAGGTGACCCCGCTTGAGCCTCGCTCCGTGGCCCGTGCCATCGAGCGCATGAACGACCCGCTGCGTCTGCGGCAATACAGGGAGGCTTGCCGTGAGGCCCGTAAGGAATTGAACTGGAACAAACAGGAAGCACTGCTTTTGTCTTTGATCCGCTCGCTCGAACGATAAGTTTAAATTTCTTTTTCCTCATCCCCTATCCAGTCGGGATAGCGGCTGCGGATCTCTTTCATGATTTGTTCCATGTCGGAGCTTTCCAGAATCCGGCCTGTCTGAATCTCCCCGATGTCGATGCCGTCAAAACGGGTTACTATGATTGATCCGTCTTTGCTCTTAACCACAAAATTGCCCGCAGCTATCGATACGTCCAGGATTTCACCGGCTTTTCCCCGGCTGTGAAAAAGCAAAGAATCGAAGGGGCGTGCTTCGTGGATGGTAATTTTCTTTCCGTCCAGAAAAGTAAAGGCGGAGGGATAGGGGAAAGAAACGGCACGGATGAGATTGTATATGTCCCGGGTGGATTGCCGCCAGTCTATAAATCCGTCTTTGGCAGTGCGCTTGGGGTAAAAGGTGGGCTTGCCGGGCGGCTGGGGGAAAAAGCTTTCCCTGTTTTCTTTCATCTGAGGCAAATACTCCAAAAAGAGTTCTCCCATGATGATGCGGTTCTTTTGATGCAGGGAGGTGATGGTGTCAAATGCATTTATGTCAAATGCACGAAATCCGATAATGTCTCCGTCATCAATACCGGGCTTGTAGCGGAAAAGATAGGTGATGAACCTTTTTTTATCACTAATGAGCGACCAGTTGAGTGGCGAGCGTCCGCGTCCTTTGGGCAGCCCGAACGGACTTCCGTGCATTCCGCAGGCATACTTGCCGAGGCCCCGCAGTATTTCTTCGGGGATGAGCCGCTCCCAGCCGATGACCAGCAAGAGATCGATGCCCGATGACCGGAAGAAACGGAGATCGGATTCTTCTCTCAGATGATAACTCGAACTCATATAGGTGGGGATTTCCTTCTTCCGGCAGTAATCCAGAATGTGTCTGCTTTGATAGAAGGCCACATTGTTTTTTCGGGCGATGTCCTCCGGGAGGGTGATCACATAGTCAAATTGAACATGGGGTGAAAGTGTATGCAGGAGGTCCAGTGTCGTTCCTTTGCAGCCTAATAAAGCAATCTTCATCGGTTTGGGTTTAAGTCGTCTTTTGCCATGATAAAACAAAACGCCTCATCCGGCAAATTATTTGTCCGTTTCCCTTGCAATAATAAGGCTTAATCTAATTTTGGCCTTTTCTTTCAAATGTTGTCTGTCCCCTTGAAAAAAATCCTCATTCTCGCCTACGATTATCCGCCCAACCCCTCGGTGGGGGCGCAGCGTCCGGCTGCGTGGATGCGCTATCTGCCCGGGCACGGC
>JALSIH010000124.1 GCA_026981615.1 Chitinophagales bacterium | reverse complement strand
GCATGGTCAAACCACCAATCACCAACCACCAATCACCAATCGCCAATCACCAATCACCAATCACCAATCACCAATCGCCAGGCACCTCTTTTTCCCAAAATCAAAACAAGAAGCATTCACCGGAATGCCTTTAAGGCCATTTTTAACAGCCGGTGCTCTCGCTTCCCCGGCTGTTCAACTCTTTAACTTCTCCACTTTTAACCGCCCATTCACCTCTCAACGAATAAGAACAAGTTTCTTGCGATACACCCTTTCCCCATCACTGAGTGAAAGGAAATACAAGCCCGGTGAGTACGTCTGCAGAGACAGGGTAAGGGGTTCTCCCGGGGAGAGGGTGAATGGCAGCAGTTCCTCTCCGGACATGCCGAAGAGCTGTCCCTGCAAAGGCCTGTTGCTTTGCGAGCTGAGCGTGACAAACGCGGAGGCCGGATTGGGATAGGCAAGAAAAGGTGCCGGGCGCTTTTCCTCGTTTTCGATACCCACGGTGCCGGCAAAGGTAAGGATGCGCAGGCCGCCCCGGTAGTTGCTGAGCAGATAGTCGGAGTGCCCGTCCTGATTGACATCGCGCACATCAATGCCCAGCTGCCCGCCCCAGTTCAGCTTCAGGTAGTTGGCATCGGCCAGGGTAAATTTTCCGTTGAGATTGCCGTCAATGTCCGTGTATTTCAATACCTGTCCGAGGTAGTTTCCTACCAGGAGTTCGCGCTGGCCGTCACCGTCTTCATCGCCCAGCCAGGGCACGGAATTGCCGTAAAAGTATCCCTGCCGGGCATCCACTTCGCCCCAGAAGTCATTTTCGAGACGGAAGTCGGGGTTGCCGGCTGTTCCGTCATTGCGGAAATAAAATATGCGTCCCTGCTTTTCGCCCAGGAGCAGGTCCTTCACCCCGTCACCGTCCACATCGCAGAGAAAGGGGGCCGGGTCGGAGAGTGCTTTTACCCCGTCAAAATAACCGTTTACTTTCACAAAGGAAGCCGGCTGCCCGGCCGGGGCGTCATTGCGAAAGAAGAAGAGGGAGCCGCCTTTTTCGGCTACGATCATGTCCTGATCGCCATCGCCATCGGCATCCTGAAAAGACGGAACAAGTCCCAGGCCCAGGATGCGCCCCAGGCCTGCGTAATCTTCATCGACCAGTGAAAAAACCGGAGCAGCAGCAGTGCCTGTATTTTCGAAGAGGACCAGGCCGGCATACACGCTGTCGGGGTCGGAAGCCGATCGCTGATAGCAGCGCCCCGAAACAATGTCCATCCGTCCGTCTGCATTGTAATCAAACCAGGCGGCATGGGCTCCGAATCCGATGTCGATCATCTCATCCGTGAGAAAGCTGCCCGCTTGCAGGCGAAAACTGTCGCGCCCGTCACGGCCCTCGTTGGCATACCAGATCAGGTCACGGTTGTACTGGGTGTCGAGGATGGAGTTGATATAGCAGGCCGGCACGGTGAAGGTGGATATGAGCAGGTCCTTTTTCATATCGTTGTTCAGATCAATATAAAAAGGCGCGGGAAAGATGTTGTAATCGACCGGCCGGTCGTAGGAGGGGAAGCTCGTATCGAGGGCGATGATGCTGTCGAAGGCTGTGATGAGATCGTTTTTGCCGTTTTCGAGATAGATGAGGTTTGAAAATCCGGCATCGCCCATCAGCAGGTCGGGGTCGGCATCGGCATCGGGGTCGAAAACGAGAAGGGTTGCTCCGGTGTGCCGGCTGCGGGCCGCCTCGCCTTCACCGCGGCCCGGGAAGCCGTCAAAAAGATGATGAAAACAAATGCCGTCCTGGTAGTTCAGGGTCATGGCATTGCTTGTCAGCGAGCACTCGCAGACGTAGCCCCAGCAGTTGCTTTTGGGGAGCAGCACGAGGGTATCGCCCGTGAGGTTTTTCTCGACTTCCAGGTTCTCGTAATAGCTGAGGGTACTGTAACCGAAATCCACCAGCACGATATCGAGGTCTCCGTCCCCGTTCATATCGTAGAAAGCCGGCAGGTTGGTGCGGTCGATATAGAGGGCCCGGCCCGTGCTGTCAGTCAGGCGGTCGCTCATGAGCTCAAAAGCCAGGCGATTGCCCTGCCAGCGCCCGAAGTAAAGTGCGATGCCCGCACCTCCCTGTGCCGACATGGTGAAGAGATCGGCCGCTCCGTCATGGTTGATATCCAGAAGGAAGGCATAATCGAGCACCGGGGGGAAGTGCGTCACAAGGCTTTGATCAGGCACATAATTCGATTCACCGGCCACGCCTTCATTGCGAAAACTCATGTAATGATTGTCGGATTTATCAAAAAGGAGGAGGTCGGCTTTGCCATCGCGGTCGAGGTCGGCCGCACTGGCGATTACGCTGTTGACCCCACCGGCATAGGGCATGGAGAGAAGTTTACCATTAACAATAAAGGCAGCCTCATTCAGGTCGCGCTGGGCCTGGAGAATGGTCGGGATCAGAAAAATGAGGAGGGTGCAAAGAGCACGCATGCGCTTTATTTTTTGATAAACAATTGACGGCCGCTTGAAGCCGAGCCCCTCAAAGTTAGGAGATATGCCCCTGCCGGCAAATGACTTATGTTCAGATTGTAGTTGCCGCTGATCACGACCTGCATCTGCCTGAGCAGACGACCATCGGGGGCAAAGAGCTGCAGGAGGTAGCGGCCCTCGGGGGCTTGTATCCGCAGCGTTGCACCGGCCGGATTGGGATAGAGGCTCAGCGGCAATTCCCGGCTCCGGCTTTCCATGCCGGTGAATGTCTGAATCCGGTAGCCCTGTATTCCTCCGCGTGAGTTGCCGACAAAGAGGGGGAGAATATCCACGTCAGCAATCATGCCATAAATGAAGGCAGGGCGCGAGAAGCCGCCCACATCGATCCGGCTCCAGTCGGGTTCCCGGCTCCAGCCTCCTTCCACTACTTCTACAGACGTTCCGGAGTTTCGAATGCGATAATGCCGCAGCTGCCCGCTTCGTGCGCCCATCAGCAGATCCTTTCTGAATTGAGGGTCTTTGCCCAGGAACGGAGCACTGTATCCCGTGATCTGGCCCGGCTCGCGGGTGTCAATTTCTCCGAAGAAATCATCATCGGGGAGGGTATTGAAAGAAGGGGCAGCCGGGGTTCCGTGGTTTTTAAAATAATTTACGTTGCCGTTGCGCTCGCCTACGAGGAGGTCGATGAGGGAATCGCCATCCACATATCCGAGGGTGGGACAGGCATTGCTGCCCACGTCAATGGGCGGATCAACCGGCTCAAGGGTGATGGTGCTGCCGGGCTGTTGGTAGCCTGCCGCCAGGTAGGCATAAAAAACTTTCCCGCTCTCGTCACCCAGCACCATATCGGGTATTTCGTCACCGTTGAGATCATCAAAATCCACGGCAATGCCTTTCAGCCCGTAGCGCGCTATATCCCCGTAGTTGCTGTCGATAAGCTCCCACTTTTGATAGACCGGATGGCTCTTGTAAAGAAAGATTCGTCCCGGGCCTTCTCCCTCCTCGCTCCGGCTTTGTCCGATGCTCACGGCAATGAGGGTATCGTTGAGGCGGGCCACGCCCGAGTAGCTGCCCCAGTCCATCGTCCACTCCGTCAGAAAGTTTTTTTGCTTCAGGGCAAAGTCATAGCCGCCTGCCGTATCGCGGTTTTCATAAAGCCATAGATTGTCCACATCAAGGCGGGTGTTTTCGGAGTTCGGAGCGGCCAGCAGATCGGGAGCGCCATCCCGGTCGGCATCGAGGAGAAAGGCAGCCGGAAACTGAGGGATGTTTACCGGGCTTCCGGTGGACGGAAAGGCCGTATCCTGCGCGGCAATGTGTGCATTTTGGAGGCTGCCGTGGTTGTAGAGCAGGTTGATATTGTCAAAACTCAGGTCGCCCAGGGCCACATCGGTGAGGCCGTTGCCATCGTAGTCGAAGGGCAGCACCGTACTGCCGGTGTGCATGCCCGGGGCATTGCTGCCGGGCCGCAGGCCGGGCGGACAAGTGTCGAGGAGTACGGCTTTGGTGATGCCGGTTTCGTAGAACCTGCCCCAGCAATCATCGGCCAGGACCATCTCGAAGACATCGCAAGCCCCCGACTCGTTGCGAAAGAACTGCAGAGCACCACCCAGGGGGGCAAAGGTGAGGATATCGAGGTCTCCGTCTCCGTCCACATCGGCCACTCCCGGTATGTCGATGCGATTGACAAAGAGGGGCTGCATGGCCGTGCCATCCCAATAGCGCAGGGTATCATAGAGCTCCGTAAGGTTTTGGTAACCGAAACCGGGAGCGGGACGGGCTTTCAAGATACGAATCAAGGATTCGCCCGAAGCCGTAAATATCAGCTTTTCCTGATCGCAGTTGCCCTCCGCTACAAAGACCCAGTGCCGGAATCCGGGCGGGTCCGCTTCCCATGGGGGCACTTCGGGGTTGGCGTAGGTATGTAAATTGCTGTGATGCTCCCATGCAGTGTCGTTCCAGCGCAGGAAATCGAGATGGTCGCCATCGCGATCGAAGAGCAGGAGCTGGGTGCTGCCGTTGCCCGAGAAGTCGTATACCTGAAGATTGCTTGCGCCCCCGAGCTGAAGCAGGCCGAGTGTACGGTCGCCATGGTGTACCAGGGGCGGGCCGGGATATATCTGTGCGCCAAGCAGCGTTGTCATCAGATTTGCAAGCAGAAGAAGGGCCCCTATGCGGGAAAGCGGGAAAGAGAATCTCATATCCGAAAGTTAGGTATTTCCGCTTTTCTTTTTGTCTGTATTGATTCATCTTCTCAGTGTCCCGCTTTGCAACTCCAAAGTACCCGGCAGCAAGCACGCAATACAAAAACCTGCCGTCCCTCGGGGACCCGGGAGATGAGGGAGCACTACCGGACTACAGAGCTGTCGTCCCTCCGGGACTTGTCTTTTGCTGACAGGGATGCTTCATCCGAAAAAAATAACCTTGACATCAGAATTGAAAACAAATTATCTCTTAGCTACGGAGGAGCGGCATCTCTGTAACAAAAAAAGAGCAGGCAAATGAGAGCTCCGGAGCGCAGCGAAGGAGCGAGTCCGGGTTTTTAATTTTTTACAAATTTTTTCACGGCATAAGCGCCCTCCGATTTGACAAAAAGCAAATAAAGGCCCGGGGGGAGCCCCTGCAGGGAAAGTGTGCTCTGCCGGCTGTGCGCCACGCTGCGCGAGCGGAGCAGGCGTCCGTCCATGCTGAAGAGTTTCAGCTCATAAGTCATTTCTCCGGGCAATTCCACCGTTATTTGGTCTGTGGCCGGGTTGGGATAGATATTAAGCTCAAACCGTTTTTCTAAGTCTCCAATACCTTCATACCAAAGGATTGAATACGTCAAAAATCCACCGCTTGCTGTTCCTGTGAGAATATCGGTAAAATATGGACGTAACAATTCATCTACATCGCTAATAACCCTTTTAAAACAAGGCGAGGAAAATTTAGCTGAATGTATTGGTGCTAATCGTATTGGATAAAGAATAAGATCAGCTCCATTCCTGTAAATACCAAAATGCCCTATTTTCCCTGATTTTGAGTCCAGCAACAACTCCAGTTGCCAACAACAATTATCATTAAATGATTTGCTGAGGGCAGGAGCACTGTAGCCTGCGCTGTCTCCAGGCTCCCGGGTGTCAAGTTCCAAAAAGAAGGAATCGTCCGGAAAAGACCTGAATACCGGAGAATCCGGAGTGCCGTAATTCTGAAAATAGTTAAGATTTCCGTCCCGCTCGCCCACCAGCATATCCACAAGGCCATCATCATTTATATCCGCCAAAGCGGGATTGGCAAAGGCCCCCACGTCAATGGCCGGGACAAAAGGCAGCAAATCCCTGATAACGGGAAATCCTCCGGTATCTTCCAAAAAAGAGTAATAAAGCCGGCCTTCGGCATCTCCCAGCACCATATCCGGTATTCCGTCATCATTCAGGTACTCAAAGTCCACGGCAATACCGAAGAGACCATAGCGATCAATGTTTCCAAAGTTTGAATCGACCAGCACATTCCGATAATCGCCCGTATGGTAACGAAGCAATCTGCCGGGCAAGACCCCGGAACACCCGGGACGGTAACCCGTTGCTAAAATAAAATATCTTCTGTCAAAGGCGGCCGGATCCGAACGGCTTCCCCGATCCACTGCTTCATGCCGCAGCCAATTTTCCTCTTCATTTCGTGTGTACTTAAAATTTTCCTTGCCATCCCTATTTTCATAAAACCATATGGTAAGGGAGTCTTTTTCAATGCCTTTGTCGTTGGGAGCAATTATTAAATCGCGGTCGAGGTCCCGGTCATAATCGAGGAAAAAGGCCGAAGGGGTACCGCAGATTTTCACAGGGTCCGCTCCGTGAGGGAATAAACTGTCCTGCTTCGCGATGTAGGCGCTGTTTCGCTCACCGAAATTCAGCAGCAGGGTGAGGCTCTTTTGTCCGGGCTTGCCGAGCAGAAGATCCATTTTTCCGTTCTTGTCATAGTCCAGTGGCGTCAGGGTACGTCCCCGGCCCGGCTCCCTGTTCCGGTATCCTGTATTGCACGAGTCGAGCCAGACCCCCGGAAAAGAGTCATTCACGTAGAAATCACCCCAGCATAAGTCCTGCAACACCAGGTCAAACTCATCACACACACCCGATTGATTCTCGAAAAAACGCAAAGGCGCCTCCCCAGGGCTCAAAGGAGAGAAGATCGAGGTCACCGTCATCATCGAGATCGGCAAATACGGGCCTGTCATCCGGATTGACACGGATCGGAACCTTGTTCAGGCCATCGAAATACTTTAATTTGGCTATGAATTGATCCCTACTCAATCTCGGGTTATTTAATCCGGGATGATAATAAGGTTTCCAGTACCCGAGACGGGTAACATTTAAAAAAGAATCTCGCATACTAAGTACCATTCTTCTTCCCAGACACAAGTCTTCAGCAAGCACAATCCAATTCTCCCAGATGCGGAAATAGGCCGGAAACTGCCAAAATGTAAGATCATTCGTATTGGTAAAACATCGCCATCGCCTCAAGTCCTTATCCCATATCAGATATTGAGGCGTGTTATTTGTTCGATCAAAAAGGATGATTACCTCGTAATCTTCCGTAGAAGCATTGTAAAGCTGCACACTGCCTAATCCACCAAGCTGACTTAATATTAAAGACGGGCCGTCATTTAACCCGTAGGGCCGGTTGAACACAGGAAGCTCCGGAAATACATACTTAATATCATATCCGGTTTGAGCAGATATTGAAGTAATTGTTAAATTGAAGCCCAAAGTCAGAGAGAAGATGCAGCTCAAACAGAATTTGAAGTTCATACTTAAAAATACACTTTTCTACTATCCCGTTTGTCTGATTATTTTCATTTTCTTATTGTCATCCCCGCTGCAAGCGCAGCAAATCCGAGGCCCCCAAAGCGCCCCCGGCCCGTTGCTCATCCACGATTTTTCGGTAGATGCGGTCGTGAGCCATGACGGATCGTGGAACCTCTCGATAAAAGCGCTGAACCGGGCAGGGCGCAATGATTTCGGAGTGCACGGGGCCTATCTTTTTCTCATCGAAAAAGACAGTGTAGAGCTCTACTTCACGGCCGGACGGGCCGTCAGCCGCATCGAAGCCACGAGCGAGCCCGTCATCATCAAATACCTTGGCCCGAAATCGTTGAAATCGCGCATCGGGCTGAAACCCATCGAAAAGCTTTACCGCTTTCGCGAAGAAAACGGACGCATCCGCGAACTGCACATTCCGCTCTGGCAATCCATTTTGCCGCCCCTGCTGGCCATCGGCATGGCCCTCCTCCTCAAAGAAGTCATTATATCCCTCTTTGCCGGCATCTGGCTGGGCAGTTTTATCATCTACGGATGGGATTTCCGTTATTTTTTTGTGAGTCTGGCACGGGTGGTGGATACCTATGTGATCCGGGCCTTTACCGACAGCAGCCATGCCTCGGTCATTCTCTTTTCCATTCTCATTGGCGGCATTGTGGCCGTCATTTCGCGCAATGGCGGCATGGCGGGCATCGTGCAGAAGCTTTCAAAATATGCCAATTCTTCGCGCAGCGCACAGTTCATCACCTACGGCCTCGGGGTGGGCATTTTCTTTGATGACTATGCCAACACCCTGATTGTGGGCAATACGATGCGCCCGGTTACCGACCGTTTTCGCATATCCCGGGAAAAGCTGGCTTACCTTGTGGACAGCACGGCCGCACCCATTGCCGCCATCGCTTTTGTGACGACCTGGATCGGTGCCGAACTGGGATACATCGATGCAGCCATTGATCATCTGGGCATGGAAAGCACGCCCTATGCCATCTTCTTAGGATCGCTGAAATATGCATTTTACCCCATTCTGACCCTGATTTTCATTTATTTTCTGCTGCGCTTCAACAAAGATTACGGCCCCATGCACAAGGCCGAAATGCGGGCCCGGCAGAGCGGAGCACTCTACGAAAAAAAGACGGGCGATGAACGGGAAGGCCCCGTTGACGACTCGCTGCGAAGCCTCGACCCCGTAGCCGGCATACGCTATCGCTGGGGCAATGCCTTCTTTCCCATTCTAACGGTGGTAAGCGTCACCATGCTGGGCCTGTATCTGACCGGCTATGATGCGGCCACCTGGAGCGGAGACGCTTCCTTCTGGCAGAAACTGATGGCCACGGTAGGCAATGCCGATTCTTTTGTGGCGCTTATCTGGGGCAGCACCATGGGCCTCTTGCTGGCCATCCTCCTCTCCGTCACCAGCAAAACCCTCTCCCTGCGCCTGGCCATCGAGTCGATGATGGACGGCTTCAAAACCATGCTCCCGGCCATCGTCATCCTCATCCTCGCCTGGTCCATTGCCGAGCTCACCAAAGAACTGCACACGGCCGATTTTCTGACACAGATGATCAGCGGCAACATCCCGCCCCATTTTATACCCGTGCTTACTTTCGTGCTGGCAGCCGTCATTTCCTTTTCGACCGGCAGCAGCTGGTCGACCATGGCCATTCTCTATCCCATCATACTGCCGATGAGCTGGATACTGGGCCGCGAAGCGGGGCTCCACGATGCCGCGCTGATGGAGGTCATCTACCATGCCACGGCTGCGGTGCTCGGGGGCAGTGTGCTGGGCGATCATTGCAGCCCCATTTCCGACACCACGGTGCTGAGTTCCCTGGCATCGGCATGCAACCACATTGACCACGTACGCACACAGCTCCCTTATGCCCTCACGGTGGGGCTGGTCAGCGTGGTCAGCAGTACGATGATTATTCTTTTCGATATTCCATGGTATCTGAATTATCTGCTCGGAGTCGGCATTTTGTTCGCTTACGTCAGATTGCGGGGGCGCAAGGTGCCGGTCACCTTTATCAACTCCAACGGGGAGGCCGAGCTTAAAACGGATAGCCGATTGCCAGGTTGAGGCGCAGGTGGTCTCTCCGCCAGTCGTAATCGAGGGGTGCAAAATCACGAAAAAAGGAGCGGATGCGCCATCCGTTGTCGGCCGGATCGAAGGGCACCCTGACGGGAATGCCGAGATCGAGGCGGATGATAAAAAAGGAGAAATCCATGCGCAGGCCTGCTCCCGTACCAATGGCTATGTCCTTATAAAAAGAGACGGGATCAAATACTTTGTCGGGGTTTTCTTCGTCTTTGAGCAGCCATACATTTCCCGCATCCACAAAGACGGCTCCTTTGAACACATCCGTTAGCGGAAAGCGATATTCCACATTGCCTTCCAGCTTCATGTCTCCCGTCCGGTCGTTGAAGCCCGCACTTGTTCCGCTGCTGCCCGTGCTGCCCGGGCCGAGCTCACGAATGCGGAAAGCCCGGATGCTGTTGGAACCGCCAATGACAAACTGCTTGACATAGGGCAGAACTTCCGACTGTCCGAGCGGCACACCCACACCGGCAATAAAGCGGCTGACCAACTGCCGCTCTCCGCTCATAAAATGGTAGTACTTCCATTCAATATCGGGCCGAACGTACTGCGAGAAGGGCCGCCCGAGCAAAGTATTCCGGCCTGCTGACAAGAGCGAAAAGGCCCCATTGATGAGATTGCCCGCCACATCGATACTGGCGCGCAAATACCAGAAATCATGGCCCGCCCCGGGGGCGGAGTTGTAGGTGATGCCGTATTTGCTACCCACAATCAGCTGATCCTGAAAACTCAGCTTCAGTATCGGATTGTTCTCTAAGCGCTCATTAAAAGCACGCGTAGTGTCCTCTACGCTGAGTACACTAATCTCAAGCGGTGAGAACTGATGAAAAAGGTGCTCATTCTGCGTCCACTCATAGCGGTAAGAAAAGTTGCTGGCATTGAGTGTGTAAAAATTGAGCCTGCGAAAATAATTGTAGCGTGCACTCAGAACGGTCTTGGGGTTGAAAGCCCGGTGGTCGATTTTGATGCCGAATGGATTGAGCAGGGTGGGAAAATAGAGGTCACCGCTCAGATTAAACTCCACGGTATTGAGCAGGAGGAGGCCCCCGCCCGAATCGGAAAGCGTTTCCACACCACCGTTGGCTCCCAGTCTAAACTGGTCGGTAAAGTGAAAAAGATTGTTGCTTATGTAATTCATTCCCACCTCGGAGCCGAGGAAGTAGTAGGAGCTGGAAGTGGCGTTGACATTGAAATTGAGGCTTCGCAACTTGGCGGGTATCAACTTAATGACGGCATCGAGTTCCTGCCGCTCGGGGTCTTTTTCCATATCGACATTGACAAAACGAAAGATGCTCAGCGAAGTGAGGCGCTGGATGGTCTGGCGATAATCGCGCTGCCGGTAAAGGGCCCCGGGCTCGAGAAAAACTCCGTTGATGAGGGCCTGGGGATTGTATTTCAGCTCCCCGCGGTAAAGAATGTGATAGCCCTTGAAAACGAGGGTGTCGTAATCGCCCGCCTGGTGAAGCGACTCGACATAATCGGGAATGATGTAGATATGGCGCAGATGCCAGGGCCGGTGACTGCCTTCGCGGGGTGGAAGAATTTTGACATATACATCGATGCGGTGTGAGGCAGCCGAGGTGTCGAGTTCAAAAACGACAAACTGCCTGGAAAAGTTAAAATAGCCGTTGTCGAGGAGGGTTTGTGTAATGCGCTGCCGCTCATCCACCAGCTTTTCCATGTCGAAGGGGGCAGAAGCGGCCGCTTCGAGGGTGCTGTCATTGCCCAACAGGGCGCGGATGGCAGAGTCGGCTATTTCGTAGTGCAGCGCTCCGAAGCGGTAGAGTCCATCGGGATTGATGCGGTAGCGCACCCTGACATAACCGGGCCGGACGGCCGGTTCAGCTTCGAAAGCGGCCCGTGCGTGGAGATAGCCTTTGTTAAATAGAAAGAGCTCCATGTTGGCGGCCGCGTGCCGGGCTGCAGCCGAGTCAAAAAGTGCGGGCGGCTCTCCGATGCGCGCGCGCAGCCAGCGGTTGACTTTTTTGGACGTATCCGCGGCCTGCTGATATACCCAGAGCCGGAAGGGAAAGAGAAAGAGCAGGCGGCTGTTCGGCACGGGCTCGGCCAGCGACTCCAGCTTGCTGCGAAGGGCCCGGTTTTCTCCCTCCGGCCAGGGCGGATCCACGACAACGCTGTTTTTCAGCACCAGGTGTTGGCCTTCTTCCGGATGCCGGCTGACACGGCAGCCTCCGGCAATAATCGCAAGGATTGCTATTATTGTAAAATATCTAATCATAAATGATATCCAAAGCTACGCTCAAATTTGTACATTCCCTGAAGCAGAAGAAGTTCCGATTACAAAATAAGGCATTTGTAGCCGAGGGAAATAAGCTGGTGCCCGAACTTTTGAACAGCCGCATCCGCCTGCGCAGCATTTTCGCTACTGAGGAGGGCTTGCGAGAATACAGGGCACTCCTGCCGCAAAGCGGGGCCGAGATTGTGTCCGTAAGCAAGAGCGAGATGCAGCGCCTCTCTTTTCTGAAAAGCCCGCGCGATCTGCTGGCCGTCTGTGAAATCCCGGAGGAAAGCAACGCTTTGCCGGAAAGCGGCCGCTGGAGTTTCTACCTCGATGATATCCGCGACCCGGGCAACCTCGGCACCATTGTGCGCACAGCCGACTGGTTCGGCATCACACGCATCTTCTGCTCGGCAGACACGGCCGAACTCTACAACCCCAAGGTGGTGCAGGCCAGCATGGGCAGCATCGCCCGGGTCGGGCTTGTGCGCACTCCATTTGGCGAAATCCCCGACACCGTTCCCCGTTATGCCGCCATGATGAAGGGCATGCCGTTCTCTGACCTGGGCAAGTGCCCTCCGGGGCTGATAGTCATCGGAAACGAAGGCCGGGGCATATCTGCTGACATTGCTGCTCAGTGTCGTGCCTTTACCATCCCCGGCCGGGGCGGAGCCGAGTCGCTCAATGCCGCAGTGGCGGCAGGCATCGTCATGGCTTTCCTTCAAAATCCCTGCTGAGGGCCGTGTATCGCCCGCAGTTTTTTAAATTTATAAGCTCAAGAAAAAACGGAACCATGAAGCCAGCCAACCCCGAAGCATATCGTATCAAATCTTTTGAAGAATATCAAATCAAATACAAAGAAAGCATCGAAAACCCGGAGGGATTCTGGAGTGCGGTAGCCGAAAATTTTTACTGGCGAAAAGCGTGGGACAAAGTGCTGGAATGGGACTTTGAAAAACCCGCGGTGAAGTGGTTTCAGAATGCCAAAATGAACATCAGCGAAAACTGCCTCGACCGCCACCTCGAAAGCAGGGGCAACAAGCTGGCCCTTATCTGGGAGCCCAACGATCCCAAAGAACGCTTTGTACGCTTCACCTACCGCGAGCTCTATCACGAGGTCAACCGCTTTGCCAACGTGCTGAAGAAAAACGGCATCGGCAAAGGCGACCGGGTCTGCCTTTATATGCCCATGATTCCCGAATTGCTGATAGCTACACTCGCCTGCGCCCGCATAGGAGCCGTTCACAGCATCGTTTTTGCGGGATTCTCCTCTACGGCTCTGGCCGACCGCATTCAGGATGCAAGCGCCCGGATGGTTATTACTTCGGACGGAATGTTCCGCGGAGCCAAAGAGATACCGGTCAAGCGCATCGTAGACGAAGCCCTCGAAAGTTGCGCGAGTGTGGAGACAGTCATCGTGGTGCAGCGCACCCGCTGGGCCGTGGATATGAAAAGCGGACGCGACAAATGGTATCATGAGGAAGCCCGCGGGGCGGATGACGAATGCCCGGCCGAGGAGATGGACAGCGAAGACATGCTCTTTATCCTCTACACATCGGGCTCTACGGGCAAACCCAAAGGCGTAGTGCACAGTTGTGGCGGATATATGGTTTACACCGCCTATACCTTTGAGAATGTCTTTCAGTACGAAGAGTCGGATATCTTTTGGTGCACAGCCGATATCGGATGGATTACGGGGCACTCTTACATCGTCTACGGTCCCCTGCTCAACGGAGCCACCACCCTGATGTTTGAAGGCGTACCCACCTGGCCCGACCCGGGGCGCTTCTGGCAAATCGTGGATAAGTTCGGTGTCAATCAGTTTTACACCGCCCCCACGGCCATCCGTGCGCTGATGGCCTATGGCGAAGAGCACCTCTACGAATACAGCCTCAATTCGCTGAAAGTGCTGGGAACAGTGGGCGAGCCCATCAACAAGGAAGCCTGGGACTGGTACCATATTCACGTGGGGCGAAAGCGCTGCCCCATCGTTGACACCTGGTGGCAGACCGAGACGGGGGGCATCATGATTTCGGGCCTGGGCGGGCTCAGCCCGATGAAGCCGACCTATGCGGGATATCCCCTGCCGGGGGTACAGGCCAAACTGCTCGATGAACAGGGGAATGAGATCAGCGAATCCGGCCGCGAAGGCTATCTTGTCATCGCTTTTCCGTGGCCATCCATCCTGCGCACTACCTATGGCGACCACGAACGATGCAAACTCACCTATTTCAGCCATTTCAAAGGATACTACTTTACGGGTGACGGGGCCAAATGCGATGAAAACGGCATGTATCGCATCATCGGGCGGGTGGATGATGTCATCAATGTGAGCGGCCATCGCTTCGGAACGGCTGAGATCGAGAATGCCATCAACAAAAACGAACACGTGATCGAATCGGCCGTCACGGGCTATCCCCATCCCATCAAAGGGCAGGGCATCTATGCCTATGTGGTGCTGCGCGAAAACGGAGAGGACGAAGAAAACCTCCGGGCGGCCATCCGCGAAACCCTGATCAAAGAGATCGGCCCCATTGCCAAGCCCGACCTGATACAGTTTGTGCGGGGCCTGCCCAAAACACGGTCGGGCAAAATCATGCGGAGAATCCTGCGAAAAATTGCGGAAGGCGAACCCGGCAAACTGGGCGACACCTCTACCCTCCTCGACCCGTCCGTGGTCGAAGAAATCGTCAAAGGAGCCTTGGTGTAAAATTGAGCCGCATTTCCCGGCCATACACTTTATGTTAAGAATTATGCATCTTAAGTACAAAAAACTGCAGCTTAGGTAAAAAGAATAGTATAAATTTGCCCCCCCTTTTTTCTAATTACATTAGTAGCATAATTTCTTAACCATTAAATTTGTGAATCATGAAATCACTTAAATTTCTTATTGCATCGTTCTTTTTTATGTTATTCCTTTCAATGCCCAAAGCCTCCAATGCGATAGTGATAGCTTTGGGTGGAGGAGTAGCTTCCATTGAAGGAGGTCCGATCACGTACACAATCCATTGCGGAAACAAGCCAAATGAAATATGTGCCATCATTATGCTGAATGAAGACGGAGGATGGGAAATTGACCTTAACTGCAATTTTCATCCTTTATGCGGTCATCACTCATCGGGAATTGCAAACATAGACTACTTCACCGGAGAGGATGGAAATAACGTAATAAACGTAACATTAACGACACCTTAATCAAAAAGCGGGGACAGTAAGTTATACCGTCCCCGCTTTATAAGCTTCCAAAGTATGAAAGGCCTATATCTGCTATTAATAATTATCATTATATGTCGAACGGGGCTGAATGCCCAGAACAGGGGATATCTCGTACTCAACCCGGCCACTTCCGTCTGCCAGAGCACTACGCTGAGAAATTTCCAGGACTTTTTTTTGGACAATGAAGTGACGCTGATCACAAAAAACAATGAGAACAGCATCCGTACCTACCTGAAAGAAAACGGCCTTGAAAGCTATCTCCTCCTAGCGATGGCCGAAGCCGACCCCGAAGACCTCCGCCCTCTCCTTTTCTCCGAATTCCGCATAAAGCGCAATGACACGCTTCTATCAAAATACAATGTGTGCAAAATCACGAGCATTGCCGACATTAAAAAGCTGGAAATGGAAATGGCACACCTTCTCCGTACAGAGAAGATTCCCGACACCTTACAAGGCTTTTCATTCATTGACTTTGATATTTGCCCTTCTTCTCTGGTTCTCAGACGATTTCCCGAGGCCTCCCTGCACCTTAGAGATAAGAGCAATACGTGGCATACCCTGAGATTTGAAAGCATCCCCTACCGGCAATTTATCAAAGTGCTTTTCTCTGATGAAAAAGATCGTGATACATATCTTGAAAACTATGAGATCGTTAGAAAAGAGTTTAAAAAGTTTATTGATATCGAAAGCTTTTCTTTGTCGGATGAAATATTATACACGGGCTTACAAGTCTATGTACCTTATTACAGCCGGGGCCGATACCTTCTCAATCCACATCATGTTCTGGTCATTTATGATGTACAAACAGAGCAATTCGAAATTCTTGGGGTAAACAGCAACATTTCAATTTCAGGAAGTGACTTTAACAGCAGCTTCCGGGGAGGATTCGGTTTATTGCATCCGGACTTGCTCTATCTGCCTCTTGAATCACAGAATAGCATCAGGAAATATGTTCTTGGGAAGTTTATTAAGGAAGGGAACGGCTTTCAGTTTCAGTCCAATTTTAAGATAGAGTTACCTGAATTTTTTCAGTCTAAGAATCTCGGTTATAATTTCAAAGACAAGCTTTTCTCCGGGGATTATATGCTTTTCAAATGGTCATCCGATCTTTATAATTTGAAAAGCGGAAAACACATTGCTCTTGAACCCGCGGCAATGGACAATGAGCCGGGGGTATCTTCCGATGTTCCCTTTTTCGTAACAAGCTTTCGGGCAGGTCCGGATCATATCGAGCTTATGGCAATAGTCAACAACTACTATGAATACCGGCAATATGACCGGGAAGGAAAAATCCTTGAGTCTATCACATACCCGATCACATACCGCGACTATTGCTCGTACCCTGTTTTCTACGGTAAGGATCAATTTGCGCTAATTAACTGCGAAAAAAATCAACTGGAAATATATTCTATCCGAAAAGCCGGTAATTAAAAGAAAAAAAGCCGCTCCCCGGGGGAAGCGGCTTTGAGCTTGCACTCGTATCTATGCCGGATATCAGTATCCGGGGTTTTGGGTCAGGTTGGGGTTGGCTGCCAGGTCGGCCTCCGGAATGGGG
>JALSIH010000123.1 GCA_026981615.1 Chitinophagales bacterium | reverse complement strand
AGCGGCACCCTCGATGCCCATGCCCGTCTCAATCTGAGCGCTTTGCCTCAGGGCTTGTATTTGCTGCGCATAGCCGGGGCGGCAGGCCATTCGGAGCTCGTAATAATTAAGCAATAACCGCGGGCGCAGCGCTCACTCTATTCTATGCGAATCTCCGTGCGCCTGTTCAGCGAGCGGCCTTCGGCATCATCGTTGCCGGCAACGGGCCTGCTGTCGCCATAGCCCTCGAAGCGGATGCGTTGGGCTTCAATGCCGTGCGCCAGCAGGTAATCCCGCACGGATTTGGCCCGCAGCCGCGAGAGCCTTCGGTTGTATGCCGGGTCTCCGGTGTTGTCGGTATGTCCGCCTATTTCGATCTTCAGCTCCGGATTCTGATTTAGAAAGTCCACCAACTCGTTCAGCTCGGAGAAAGAGCGTTCGTCCAAACGGAAACTGTCCGTTTCAAAAAATACATTTTCCAAAATGATGCGTTTGCCGCTTTTTATTTTATCGAGATAGACTTTCACCTTCCGGATGCGAAACATGTCATCGCCTGTCAGCGAGAAATGGGCCGAATGGAAGAGATAGCCGGGCCTTCTGATGTTGAGCGCAAACTCGGTTTCAAGGGGCAAAGGCAGGTAGAAATACTCTTTTAAATAGTTGTTGCAGTTGGAGTTGAGAATGCTTTCCCCCTTTTCGAGATTGATCAGGTCAAAATCGGCATCGAGTTTCTCTCCGCTTTCGCGATCGAAAATCTCGACCAGGATAAATGCCACCGGCTCGGGGCGTATGGAATCCCAGAGTTTGAAGCGGTAGAGGTCATAGCCTCCTTCGCCTTCGAGCTGGTCGGAGGCAAAATAGCCGTAGCCGCTAAGGGCGGAGACGAACAGCGCCCCCTCGTTGTTTCGGGTATTCAGCGGGTAGCCCAGGTTGACCGGTGTGCTCCATCCGCCCGTATCGTCCATCTTCGAGTAATAGAGGTCGCTGCCCCCCATGCCCGGGTGGCCGTTGGAGCCGAAGTAGAGGGTTTTACCGTCTGCATGGATAAAAGGGACTTCCTCATCGCCCGGGGTATTGATCACGGGTCCGAGATTGCGGGGCTTGCCCCAGCTGCAATCTTCCTTTCGATACGATACATAGAGGTCTTTCCCCCCGTATCCGCCTTTTCTGCGGCTGCTGAAGAAGAGCATGCGCCCATCGGCCGATATGCAGGGCTGTGATTCATAGCTGCGTGTGTTGACGGGTTTCGGCAGCATGCGGGGTGTGGTCCAGCCGCTGTCGCTGTGCTCGGTTTCGTAGATATCCCAGCCTCTGATTTTCTCTCCATCGCCCCAATTGGCAGCAAAGTAAAGGGTTTTGCCGTCAGGAGAGATGGCCTGGGAGCCTTCACCGAAGTCGGGGGTATTGACGGGCGGCCCAAGGTTTACGGCTTCCTCCCATTGGTCATCCTGCCGGCTGCTTTGCCAGATATCTTCTAATTGTCCTTCCCTCCTTGTAAAATACATCAGGGAATCTCCCGCTGTGAGTGTCGGCAGGTATTCGTGATCGCTGCTGTTCACCCCTTTGCCGAGGTTTTCCGGCCGGAAGGGGACGGGGTGTTTTTTGGCTTCCTGCGAGAAGATCAGATTCTCGATTTGCCGGCTCATGGCATAGCGCTTTTTTTCGGAAAGCCCCGGTTTTTCCAGATAATGCTCGTAGGCCTGGCGGGCTTTTTCGTACGCTTCGAGGTGCAGATAGGCACGGCCCAGCGTTTGATAAACGCTGTATTTGTAATCGGGCGCCAGGGCTGTCGCTTTTTCAAAATAGCGGGCGGCTTCTTCATACCGTTTCTGGCGATAGCACAGATCAGCGAGGCGCAGGAGGGCATCTACAAAATCCGGCTCGGCTTCAAGCGACTTCAAGAGGTAGGCCTCCGACTTATCATAGTTCATGCTGCGAAAGGCATCCACGCTTTTTTCGTAGTATTTCAGCGCTTTTCTCGGAGCGTCTTTTTCAAATACCTGCCCTCCGGCCGTCCGGGCGGCCCATACAATGACGAGATATGTAAGCAAAATACGGATCACGGGACATCGAGGTATTTGTGAATTTGAAGGGAAACGGACCATTGGGGATGAAGACGGATGTAGTCGAGGATCAGGGGAGCCGTCTCGCGGTTTCGGCTCCACTCGGGCTGGAGAAAGAGCCGGCAGTCATCGCGCACGAGGGCGGCAAATTTTTCGGCCCAGGCAAAATCGCTCTTGTGATAGACGACTATTTTCAGTTCATCGGCCAAAGGCAGTATTTCGGGCAGGGGAGCTTTGAATTTCTTGGGCGAAAGGGTGATCCAGTGAAAATGGCCGCTGAGGGGATGGGCCCCGGAAGTTTCGATATGTACTTGCAGGCCTGCATCGATCAGTGTGCCCGTCAGCAGGTCGAGATGGTGCATCAGCGGCTCACCGCCCGTAATGACCACCATGGGGGCTCCGCTGCCGAGCGCTCTTTCCGCCATCTCATCTACGCTGCAAATACGGTGTGCTTCGGCATCCCAGCTTTCTTTTACATCGCACCATACGCAGCCCACATCGCAGCCTGCCAGGCGGATAAACCAGGCCGCCCGTCCGCTGTGTGCTCCCTCGCCCTGTATGGATAGAAATTCTTCCATCACAGGCAAGCTGTTTTGGCGGGTTTGACTGCGGTCTTGTGTTTTTTTCTGATTTATTTTTTCCATTCGGAGATAATAATACAATTATTGAAAGGACAGTTCGATGCCTGTCAGCGCAATTTTTCCAATTGCAGGCGATCATCGGGAATTTTTATTCCTTCGCTGTCGATTCGGTCCATTTTTACCGGTACGACAATGGCTTCGATATCTGCCGTGCGGGCGAGATTTATTTCAATTTGGAATCCATCGGGGATTAAAACGGCTTTGCCGCCCCTTTCGGGATAAAGCTCCAAGTCTGCGGCCCTCACGGTTTGACCGTTTCGCATGACGGTAAAAAAGAGCTTCGGAGGGCGGGCCCTCAGTTTTTGCAAAAGGACGGAATCACTGCAGCGCAGTGCAAAGTCGCTGCGGTTTCCCTCTTCGTCCGTATAGCGAAGCACCCCGACCAGGCGCTGTCCGTCTTTATTGTCCACGGGCTTTATGGCCCCCCGGTAGGGATGAAAGCCGACATAGCGCTTTTCCTTCGTGGCCGGAAGGGTAAGGGTATTGTAGCTCTTGTAGAAGATGAGCAATGGCTCGCTCCTGCGCAGGGAATAGAGGCCGTGCACGGGCAGTGCATCAGCGCAGCTTTCGACATCGGTCACAAAGAGGCGGCCCGAATAGCCGCTGAAAGCGTAAGAAAGCGCAGGGGCTTCAATTTTTTGCAAGCTTATCAGGCTGTCATTCCGCACACGGTAAATCGTCATTTCCAGGCGCCCTTCGCTGCATTGCCGTCCTTCCCTTTTTGTTTTTCTTTCCAGCTTTTCTTCAATCAGGAGAGAGACCGGCAGGTCGCTCATCATGGCCGTGTGCGTGAAATAGCGGGTGTTGAATGTGTGAAGGATATCCGTTCCGTTGCTGTCTTTCTCGATTTTAAAGAAAGAAAAGCCCTCTTTGAGAGGCATTCTCTCCGGCTCTTTTACAAGGGAGTCAGCGGGAGCCGGCTTGGCGATTTCTTTTGGCGCTTCGTTCACCTTGCAGGAAATCAGCAGAAAAAGGAGTGCTCCGAAGCATGCACTTTTCATTTTTCAATTCTCCTTTGGGCGGCATCGAAGGTATTCATCAAAAGGGCGGTCACGGTCATGGCTCCCACACCTCCGGGCACCGGGGTGATATAGCTGCATTTGGGCGCTACTTCATCAAATTTCACATCGCCTTTGATGACATATCCTTTTTCGCTTCCGGCATCGGGCACCCTGTGTATGCCCACGTCAATCACGATGGCGCCCTCTTTCACATAATCGGCTGTGATGAACTCGGGTCGGCCGAGGGCTACAATCAAAATATCGGCCCGCCTGCATTCGGCTTTCAGATCGCGGGTGCGGCTGTGGCAGAGGGTGGTGGTGGCATTGCCGGGCTCGGCATTGCGCGACATGAGGATGCTCACGGGCCGCCCCACAATATTGCTGCGCCCCACTACCGTGCAGTTGAGCCCGCTCGTTTTGATGCCGTAGCGCTCAAGCATGGTGATGATACCGTATGGAGTGGCCGGAAGAAAAGCCGGCATACCGAGGGTCATCTTTCCGATATTGGCCGGGTGAAAACCGTCCACGTCTTTGGCCGGGTCGATCGCCATCGTAATTCGCTCTTCGTTGATATGCCGGGGCAGGGGCAGCTGCACGATAAAACCGTCCACTTCTTCATCTCGGTTCAGTTGATCCACGATTTCGAGCAGCTCCGCTTCGCTGAGGCTTTCGTCTTTGCGGATTAGCGTTGACCTGAAACCGATTCGCTCACACGACTTTACTTTACTGTTTACATACGTCTGGCTGGCACCGTCATTTCCTACCAAAACGGCTGCGAGGTGAGGCGGGCGATGCCCGGCAGCGGTCATCTCTGCCGTTTTTTGCCGCAGCTCTTCTTTGATCTCCCGGGCCAGTTTCTTTCCGTCTATGATCTGCATAGGATTAAAATTTTGACCAAAAATAAGATATTGGTGCATTCCGGAAAGGGATCCCGGTCAGGGGAAAGCCTGTTGCGGCATGAAAGTCTGATAATGAGTAAATTTGAGATAGCAAATTTCGAGAAAGCAATGAACAGGCAGGCACTTAAATTTGTTTACGTATGCATCCTCTGTATCTCTTTTGCGGTGATACTGGGCTTGCTGATTGAATATTTCACCTAAAAAACAAGAAATGATGAAACACAACATGGGAAAAGCAGACCGAATAGCCAGGGTACTGCTGGCAGTCATTATGGCTATTTTATATTTCTCCGGCACGGTCACCGGAACCTTGGGCATTGTCTTTTTGGTTGTAGCCGCCATCTTTCTATTGACCAGTCTGATCGGGTTTTGTCCGCTCTACACCATTTTCGGATTTAGTACCTGTCCGGTGAAGGACTCCGAATCTGCAGAGAAATAGGGCTGTATTGCCTGCAGTGAAAGAAAAGCCTTTTGAAGCTGCTTCGGGCCATTTCTCTTTTGCTAAATTTGGAGAATGAGCAGGCAAAAGGTAATCCGGGCAAAGAACATTCATAAATCGTACGGAGCGCTGCGCGTATTGCGCGGCATCGACATGGAAGTAGAGAAGTCCGAGGTCATTGCGCTCATCGGAGCCAGCGGTGCCGGGAAGAGTACGCTTCTGCAAATCATCGGGACACTCGATGACCCCGATGAAGGGGAGATATACATCGAGTCGGAGCCGGTCACCCGGCTGTCGCCCCGCAAGCTGGCCCGCTTTCGCAACCGGCACATCGGCTTCGTGTTTCAGTTTCACCACCTCCTGCCCGAATTTACCGCCCTGGAAAATGTTTGCATCCCGGCATTGATATCGGGGAAAAGTTTTTCGGAGGCCGCTGCCCTTGCCGGGGAATTGCTCGAGCGCCTCGGGGTGCTGCCGCGAAAAAAACATAAACCATCGGAGCTCTCGGGCGGTGAGCAGCAAAGGGTGGCCGTGGCACGTGCCCTGATCAACCGGCCCGGGGTGGTGCTGGCCGATGAGCCCAGCGGCAACCTCGACTCGGCAAATGCAAGGCAACTGCATCAATTGTTTTTTGAACTCAGGAGTGAATTTGATCAGACTTTCGTCATTGCCACGCACAACGAAGAACTGGCCGGCATGTGCGACCGCAGGCTGCGGATCAGAGACGGAATCATTATACAGGAAGAATGACAGCACTTGAGGTACTTAAGAAATACTGGGGCTACGACTCATTTCGCTCGCCCCAGGATGAAATAATTGCTGCCGTGCTGGAAGGAAAGGACACCCTGGCACTGCTGCCCACCGGAGGCGGCAAGTCCGTCTGCTACCAGGTGCCGGCCCTGATGAAGGAGGGCATCTGCATAGTCGTCTCTCCGCTCATTGCATTGATGAAAGACCAGGTGCTGCATCTTCGGGAAAGAAAAATACGGGCCAACGCGGTGTTCTCGGGGATGAGCAAGCATGAAATCGATATTGTCCTTGACAATTGCATCTACGGCCAGGTCAAGCTCCTCTATGTATCGCCCGAGCGATTGAAAACGGAAATCTTTCGCGAGCGCCTCACCCGCATGAATGTGAACCTGTTTGCCGTGGATGAGGCCCATTGCATTTCGCAGTGGGGCTATGATTTCAGGCCGCCTTATCTTGAAATTGCCGAAATCCGCTCTATTCATCCCGGGGTTCCCGTTCTGGCCCTTACGGCATCTGCCACGGCAAAGGTGAGCGATGATATCTGTCAAAAACTGGACTTCAAAAAAGGCCATCGGATTTTTCGCAAAAGTTTTTCGCGCCCCAATATTTCTTTTCTCAGCTACAATGACGGTGACAAAGAAGGCAAACTGCTCAAAATCTGCAAAAAGGTCAATGGGGCGGGGATCGTCTATGTGCGAAACCGGAAAAAGACGAAGGAGATTGCCGAAATACTGCAAAAGGCAGGTATCAAGGCGGATTATTATCATGCGGGGCTTGACATGCGCAAGCGAAATGCCCGCCAGGAAGCCTGGCTCAAGGGCCACATACGGGTGATCGTGAGCACCAATGCATTTGGAATGGGCATCGACAAGCCGGACGTTCGATTCGTGATTCATGTCGGCTTGCCCGACAGCCTGGAAAGTTATTATCAGGAAGCCGGCCGTGCCGGCCGTGACGGGAAAAGGTCCTATGCGGCCATCTTGTTTGACAGGCGCGATGTAAGCCGCCTCAAACAATCGGTGGAGGAAAGATATCCGCCCATCGAGTTTGTAAAAAAGATTTATCAGAATCTATGTGACTACTACAGCCTGGCGCTGGGCTCGGGGGCGGGCTATTCCTTTGATTTTGAAATAGTGGAATTTTGCAAAACCTATCGCCTGCAGCCCCTGCACACGTTCAATGCCCTCCGGATACTTGAAAACGAAGGGCTCATCGTGCTGAACGATGCCGTTTATCTTTCGCCCCGGGTAAAGGTAATTTGCGAACGGCAGGTCCTCTATGAGCTTGAAGTAAGTAATCGCCAGCTGGCACCTGTCACGCAGGCCATCCTGCGCAACTACGAGGGAGCTTTCGATTATTATGTAAGAATCAATGAAAAGCAGCTGGCGGCAACGCTCCGTCTGAATGTGGAACAACTGAGGAAAAAACTGGAGCAACTGCAAAAGCTGCGAATAATCAGTTATGAGCCTTATAAAGACAAGCCCCAGATCATGTTTCTGCTGCCAAGGCAAAGCAACAAAAGCGAGCTGGGCATGAATGTGCCGGCCATTGCCTTCCGTAGGAAAGTGACCATGGAGAAAGCAAGGGGAATGCTGTTCTATGTACACAACAAAGTAAAATGCAGGGAACGGGTTATATTGGAGTATTTTGATGAGCGTTCAATTAAGAATTGCGGGCATTGTGACGTTTGCCGCGAACGCGAGCGCGAATCCCTGCGCTCCGATGCTTTTGATCTCATTTTTGAGGAAATTCGTACGATCCTGCTAAAAGAGCCGAAGAGCATCAGGGACTTGCCGGAACTGATAAAGGCCGGCAATCGGGATGTGCTGAAAGCCATACGTTGGCTTACGGACCAGGGCTTGATTCGTGAAAATGAAGAGATGAAACTGGAATGGGCAGAATAAAAAAAATACAGATTCTGGTCAGCAATGACCTGAGCTTTGACCAGCGCATGCAGCGCATTGCGCAGCGCATGCAGGATAACGATTATGAAGCAGAGCTCATCGGCCGGGAACTGCCCGGTTCCGAACCTTTCAGGATGAGGGATTATCAGCAAACGCGGCTTCGCTGTTTTTTCAAAAAAGGCCCCCTCTTTTATGCAGAGCTGAATCTCCGCCTGATCCTCTACTTATTGAAAAACCCGGCTGAGCTGACCTGGTCGGTGGATGCCGATACGCTTCTTGCCGCATATGTCATAAAAAAACTCCGGGGCCGGCCCTATGTATATGATGCGCATGAATATTTCATTGGTCTGCCCGAGCTGACCGGAAGAAAAAGGGTGCGCTTTGTCTGGAAGCTGATCGAAGACAGGGCCGTGCCGGGAGCACGGGCCTGCGTGACGGTGAGTCAGGGAGTTGCGGCCCTGTACGAACAGCGATATAAGCGAAAGTTCGAGGTGATCCGGAACATGCCGGAGCCGACAGCTCCCCCGGAGGAGAAAGCTTCTGCAAGGCCGTGGATCATTTATCAGGGAGCACTGAACGCGGGGCGCGGACTGGAGCAAGCGATCGAGGCCATGAATGAGGTCAATGCCCGGCTCGTGCTGGCCGGAGAAGGAGACCTGAGCGAGGAGCTGCGCAGACGGGCCGCTGACCTGAATATCGACAAAAAAATATTCTTTGCCGGCTATGTTCAGCCCGAGGAGCTCACAAAACTGACCCCCCGCGCCACATTGGGGCTCAACCTGCTCGAAGAGAAAGGACAAAGCTATTATCATTCGCTGGCCAATAAGTTTTTTTCATACGTCCAGGCAGGCATCCCCCAGTTGTGTATCGATTTTCCGGAGTACCGGCTGCTCAACGAATCCTTCGAAGTAGCCCTGCTTATTGATAATATTTCGCCTTCGGGCATTGCGGCCGGGCTGAATAAGCTCCTCGAAGACAAAGAACTTTACAAACGATTGCAGGAAAATTGCCTGAAGGCCCGGAAACACTGGACATGGACGAAAGAGGCCCGGAAACTGACAGCCCTGCTGGATAGAATCAGCGGGACCGGGGAAATGTCTTCGAACTAAGGAATTCCACGGCTGCTGAAGAGAAAGAGGAGCCCGGTCAGGAGGATGGCAGCCAGAAGGGCGTAACGTTTTTGTTTCCTGCTCATCCTCTTCCGCGCCCAGATGCCCGAATCGGGAAAAAGGGGATTAAATCGAATCTGAGGATAACCGTTGCCCGTTGCAATATCCAGCTTCAGATACACAAGCGTATTTACGGGTATTCCCCGTACTTTTCCGGGCTCCCAGGCGGGCATGTTGTTTATGATCCCGGTTATGTCATCGCTCAGGTAAAAATCACGGCTTCGGTTGTCGATGCTTGCCCCGCTGATATTTCCCTGCCGGTCAACCACAAATTTCACGAGGCAGTCGTACGATCCCGATTCATTCATGCGGTCGAGAAGAGGAGTTGAAAGCTGAAGGAAGAGTTGTTCTTCTATGTAGCGGTACATCTCTTCATCTCCGCCCCGAAAATGTGGGGCGTTATCCACATAGATGTACACGGAATCGCTCTGCGAAGGGGCTTCATACTTTTGCCCGGCCACAAGGAGAGGGAGGATGAGAAGAAAAAATAAAATGCCGAAGCGCATCAGTTGAAATTAAGAATAATCTCCCGTTTCGTTCATATCCGAGGCCCCGAATATTAAATTGATTGGAGTAAATTTGAGGACAAATACAAACAATGAAAAAGTGCATTTTACCGCTTGCCATGGCCCTTTTCTTTTCTCTTCCCTCCATAGTGAAAGCCCAATCGGAATTGAAGCATGAAAGCATCATGGCGGCTACAAACATGATACTTGACAGCAGCTACCATCTTCATGGTACGGTCAAGTTTCAGATCGAAGGGAGCCCGGCCGACAGTCTGCGGAAGTGGATTGCAAAGGAAGGAAAGTTTGCCGCGAGGGTCTGGGTGAGCCAGCGCTTTCCGGATTATGAAATAAGTAAGATCGAAATTCCTCACAAGGAAGCCCTTGCCGGGAAACTGGATATTCACTGCTATCTGACAGCGAGCAATCCGCTTCTTTTTAATGCGGAGCATGAACTCGTTATTCCCGCATTTATGGGATATCATCCCTATATTCTGAGTATAGAAGACAGTTTACCGGATGCCATCTACTCGGAGCTGATGCTTTTTCAACTTAATACGGAAGTGGCGGTGAAGCGGGCAGTCGTTCCTTCTCAAATGAGGAAAGACGGGGAGCAAGGCTGCTTTTTGAGTTTTTCGCCACTCGTGGGCGGAGGCATGTTCCGCGTATTGAGCAAGATCGGCTTCGTGGTGAGTCCCGAAAGCCATTGCAGAGAAGATATAGGGCGTGATTTTTCCCGCCTGGAAAAGGAGCGCTTTCGATTGGAAATGGAGCCTGAGAGCGATCAATAACCGGCCAGGATTTCAATCATCTGCATGTAGTCTTTGTTGATGCCCTGGTGGTATTTAATTGCCTTTTCGAGCGGTGTGAACTTCACCTCGTTGTGAATAATGCCGACCATCTCATCGCTTCGGCCCCGGGTCAGTGCATCTACGGCAGCCACGCCCAGGCGGCTGGCCATCACCCGGTCGTTGCAGCTGGGATTGCCTCCGCGCTGAATGTGGCCGAGTATGGAGACGCGGGTGTCGTAATGGTTAAATCGTTCTTTTACTTTTTCGGCCACTTTGAAAGCACCCCCGCTTTGATCGCCCTCGGCAATCACCACAATGCTGCTGCTTTTGTGCTTTTTCCATCCTCTTTCCAGTATGGAGATCAGCTGGTCGATATCGGTTTTCCATTCAGGCACCAAAATGGCCTCGGCTCCGCCCGCTATGCCGCTTCGAAGCGCAATCATTCCCGCATCGCGGCCCATCACCTCCACAAAAAACAGACGGTCGTGCGAGTCGGCCGTGTCACGAATTTTGTCAATGGCATCAATGGCTGTATTGATGGCCGTATCGAAGCCGATGGTAAAATCGGTGCCGTAGAGGTCGTTGTCGATGGTGCCCGGAATGCCGATCACGGGCATGCCGTATTCTTTGAAAAAGACATGTGCCCCGCTGAAGGTGCCATCGCCCCCGATGGCCACCAGGGCGTCAATATTGTTTTCCACGAGATTCTCGTAGGCTTTTTTGCGACCTTCACGCGTTCGGAATTCATCGCTTCGGGCCGTTTTCAGTATGGTGCCTCCGCGCTGTATGATGTTGCTCACCGAATGGCTGTTCATCTTAATGAAACTGCCCTCTATCATGCCGGCATATCCCCGGTAGATGCCTGCTACTTCGAGCTTGTGATACAGCGAAGCTCTCACCACGGCCCTGATGGCGGCATTCATGCCCGGGGCATCGCCTCCGGAAGTAAACACTCCAATCCGATTTATCTCTTTCATGGCTCTCTGATTTCATTTATTATTGACCTTCGGAAGAAAACGAAGAAGCAAAATTAAGCAAGAAGAAATTCGCAATGGATATACAAGGTGTGAAGGAAGTATTAAATCAAATAGCTCCGCTGGATTGGCTGATTATCGGCATCTCGCTGCTGCTGATTGTATTGATCGGGCTGGCCTTTCGCAAGAAGGCATCTTCCGATCTGGCCTCTTTCTTTCTGGGCGGGCGCAATCTTCCCTGGCTGGTGGCCGGCATATCCATGGTGGCCACCACCTTTGCGGCCGATACCCCGCTGGCCGTCACCGAGCTCGTGGGGCAATACGGCATTTCCGGAAACTGGCTGTGGTGGAACTTCCTCCTCGGGGGCATGCTGACGACCTTTTTCTTTGCCAACCTTTGGCGCAAGTCCGGGGTGCTGACCGATGTGGAACTGGTGGAGCTGCGCTACGGGGGGCGGCCTGCGGCTTTTTTAAGGGGCCTGAAAAGTGTTTATTTCGGCCTCTTTCTGAATATCCTCATCATCGGATGGGTCAACCTGGCCATGATGACCATCCTCGAAGTTTTTTTTGATGTGCAGCGCATGGAGGCTTTTTACATTCTCGGGGCCTTGCTTCTGCTCGTGGGCATTTATTCGGCTGCCAGCGGTTTGCTCGGAGTAGCCATTACCGACAATATCCAGTTTTTGCTGGCCATGACCGGTTCGATTGCATTGGCCGTTTTTGTGGTCAACAGCCCCGAAATTGGCGGATTGACAGAGATGACCCATAAGCTGGAGCTGGCTGCTCCCGAATCCCTTAATTTTTTCCCGCAAATCGGGGACGGCAGCAAGGCCGGAGCATTGGGAACGACTTTGTCGCTGGGTGTCGGTGCGTTTCTGGCGCATATGGTGGTGCAGTGGTGGGCCAGCTGGTATCCGGGTGCCGAGCCCGGGGGCGGAGGCTATATTGCGCAGCGCATGATGAGCACAAAATCTGAAAAAGGAGCGGTGTATTCTACCTTGTTTTTTCAAATTGCCCACTACTGCCTGCGTCCGTGGCCGTGGATCATTACAGGATTGTGTGCGGTGCTTCTTTATGGAAACATCTCGGGCAAAGTAAAGGACCCCTTTCTGCAAAAAGCGGTTTTTTCTCTCGAACAGAGTGGCCGGGTGCCTGCCGAGGCCTATGCGATGGATTCCACACAAATTAGCGGCCTGGCCCGCGGCAATGCCTTTATCGGGCGCATAGAGGGCAGCTTGCAGGTCGTCAGTGCGCAGCTGCAGGCGGCAGCGCGTACGAATCCGGAATTAAGCGATGCGCTGGCTTATCAAAAAGACAAGCGCAAGGGCTATGTGCTGATTATGAAAAATAATTTGCCGGTGGGTTGGAAGGGGCTTTTGCTTGCAGCCTTCTTTGCGGCCTTTATGAGTACCATCTCGACCCAGATAAACTGGGGATCGAGCTATCTCGTCAATGATTTTTACAAGCGCTTTATCGACCGCGGGGCGCGCAACCGCAGACTGGTGGCCATATCGCGTGTGACGACCCTGCTTATTCTTTGCCTCGGCTGGGGAGCTGCGCTTTTCATGCATTCCATCTCCGGAGTGTGGACCTTTCTAATCGAATGCGGTGCAGGTCTCGGGCTGGTGCTTATTCTGCGATGGTACTGGTGGCGTATCAATGCCTGGAGCGAGATCGTAGCCACCCTGGCACCCTTTCTGGCTTATTCCATTGCCCGCTTTGCCCTGGGCCGGGTCTTCCCTGATTCTTTCTTTTTTACGGTTTCATTTACAACGGTGGCCTGGCTCTCGGTCACTTTCCTGACCCGCCCGGAGTCGGAAAAAACTTTGCAGAAATTCTATTTGAAGGTGCGGCCGGACGGAGCCTGGAAAGCAATAGCCGGCAGGGCAGGGATGGCGGTGGACAACAGCAATATGAAAAACCTGGCCCTTTCATGGATGATCGCTATCGTGATGACCTATTCGGTGCTTTTCGGCATAGGCAAAATGCTGCTCAACGATGCCGTATTGGGCGGGCTCTTTCTGAGCATTGCCGCAGTGAGTGCCGTCCTGCTTAAAAAATATCTGAAGCGGACACGGATATTTACTTAAGGCAGCAAAGCCCCGGGTTCATTTCTCATTGATCAGCACCCTTTTTCCGTCAACGATTTTTTGCTCTGTGACCGTCCCGTCTTTATCGTGGAAGAGGATGATCCCGACCACGCGGTCGTTTTCCCAACGGCCTTCATACCAGGTGCTGTCGGCAAAATAATAGCGTCCTTCCCCGTTTCTTCCGCCCCTCAGCAATTCGCCTTCAAAACGGTCGCCATTGGAGTAGTAGATCATTCCGTGGCCTTCGGCAGCCCCGTTTTTGAATTCTCCTTCATAGCGCGATCCGTCCGGCATGGTAAATACCCCATTTCCGTGGCGCTTTCCTTTTTTGAACTCTCCTTCATAGACGGCACCGGTATAGTATTCCAGCCGGCCTTTGCCGTCCATTCGTCCGTTGACCAGCCGGCCCGTGTATTTGTTTCCGTTCGGAAAAATCTTTTTTCCCCGGCCGGTGGGCTGGTTTTCATAAAATTCTCCTTCAAATATCAGCCCGTTCTTTCCTTTATAGATGCCGAAGCCCTGCCTCTTGCCCTTGACGAAATCTCCTTCATAGCTGCTTCCGTCCGCATAAATTATTTTTCCTTTGCCGTGATAAAGACCTCTTTTGAATTCGCCTGTATACACCGTGCCGTCCGGCATGCTGTGGCGGCCTTTCCCCGAGGGCAGGTAGTTTTCAAAGCTTCCTTCATAGATTTCTCCGTTCTGATACTCGAGTTTGCCGCGCAAGAGATCGCCCTCAAGCCAGTCGCCCGCAAAATGATGTCCGCCTACGGCAATGTATTCTCCTTTGCCCGTGAAACGCCCGTCTTTGAATTCTCCGTCATAAACCGATCCATCGGCCAGACGAAGACGCCCCTTGCCGTTTTCACAATTGCCTTCGAGACAAACCTGGCCGGATAGGGACAGGGAAAGTAAAAGCAGGGTGCAAAAAAACAGACTGCGCATGTCAGAGATGATTTTCGGGGTACAAGGCAAATTTAAGGAGAGAAGAGCAGCTTATGAAAATGATAAGGGGCCATGCAAATAAATGCATAAGCCCCTTACACTCCCCTAATACACCAACTTTATGCGACTTGTTGTTCTTTGTAACTGAGCAATGGCAGGGTTCCTTCGAATTCTCCGGGAATGCGAATGCGCTTTTTGCGAATCTGCCACTGATCATTCTTCATATTCGGAACAACAATCGCGTTATTGTCTTTTTTGATTTCTTTCTTCTCCACTTTATTTACAGGCACGTTTTTCGTGTTTTCCCCTTTGGGCCCGTTTGCCTGTGCAGCAAATGTCAGAAAAAAGAGGAAGAAAATTGAAACTAATATTTTTTTTGATCGTATCATTCGAATTGCCTGTGTGACTTTCTTGTGACTAAAGTTAGTGGCTCTCTATCCGCTGGTCAATGAATTCCGGACGATACCTTTTCCAAATTCGATGAATGACCTCATTTCTACGATGAAATAACTTTTCTCTCCTTTTCGTCTTTCTTTTCCGTTATTATGCAGGGCAAAACTTCGTCCCACAGAGCTACCGGGGAGCGGCAAATCCGGGTCTTTTTTTGAAGCGGCCGGGGCTTTCTCTTCCCGGTGCGGAGCAGAAATTCCGAAATGTTTATTAAAAGTTAATATCTATCAAAGTTGATTTGACTGCTTTTTGCGCGCTGAATCTTAGATTTGTTCGAACTTAAACCAAAATTATCGCTATGAGAGCAATCACTACACTTTTACTTTGGATGGCTGGCTTTACGCTAACGGCCCAATCCACTTTCCTTCAGGGTTTTGAGGGAAGTGCTTCTGAGAACTGGACCTATACCAACAGTCCCGCTGCCTACAATGTCAGCGGAGATGTTTGGGATACCCTGAGTTCCCTGGGCCCCATTACAGCCTATGACGGCAGCCGCTTTTGGGGTATGCGTGACCTGAACAACGGAAACGGAGGCGGAGACTTCTGGCATTACCTCACCTTTGACCCGGTCAATACCTCGGCCCTGGGTGCTATGGAATTGTCTTTCTGGTATTATACGGTAGGATTTGACGAAGCCTTTGGTGATACCATCGCCTATCAGGTTCGTTATGACGGGGCTCCTGCATGGACCACCCACGGCACTCTTTTGAATCCGAATACTATGGGATGGACAAAAGTGGTCGTGAATGTGCCTGCCACTGCCAACAGTGTGGAATTGCGATTTGAGGCGACCCAGAACGGAGGTTCTGACTATGCCGCCATTGATAAGGTAGAACTTAGCGCAGCTTCCGATTCGGTAGATGTGACATTCCGCGTGGATGCTTCGCTCGAAAATGTAACGGCCGGTGTTACGATAGCCGGGTCTTTCCAGGGATGGAACCCTGCAGCTACGCCAATGACGGCCGTAGGCAATGGCGTATATGAGTATACGGCCAAATTCAAAAAAGGGGATGTGATTGATTACAAATTCGTCATTGACGGCAACAACTGGGAGTCGGTTCCCAATTCCTGTGCCGTAAACGGCAACCGGAATATGACCATTCCCAACTCCGACACCACACTGGCTACGGTCTGCTTCAGCTCTTGCACGGCTTGTGCTTCGCTGGTAAGTCTGACGCTTCAGGTGGATATGACCGGTCAAACGGTCTCTGCCAACGGGGTTCATGTAGCCGGAAGCTTCCAGGGCTGGAATCCTTCGGGATCGCCCATGATCCATATCGGAAATAATATTTACACCTATACCGTGCAGGTACAGCAGGGAAGTACACATCAATACAAATTCCTGAATGGCAATGACTGGCCCTTTGTAGAGAATGTGCCCGCAGCCTGTGGTGTGGATGACGGATTCGGAGGCTACAACAGAGAGGTAACCGTTCCTGCGGATACCACACTTCCTCCGGTGAAGTTCAGTTCATGTGACATTACTCAAACAATGATAAACTTCCTTCCATACTCTATGCTGAAAATGGTAGATGCCAACAACGAGCCGGTCAATAAAGATACAAGCGGATGGATCAAAGGCGTGGTTTACAGCATCGACTTTGACGGCAACAACGGATACAGCTTCTTCATCAGAGACGGGGGAGAAGGCATTAACATCTACAATTCATCCGATGTAAGCGGCTATGTGGTGACGGAAGGCGATTCCCTCCATATCCGGGGCAAACTGGGTTTCTTCAGAGGCCTGATCGAGTTCATCCCCGACAGCATTGCACTGATCGAAGCAGGCAGGGACTATGGCAATCCGGATATGGTAAGCAATCTGGACGAAAGCACGGAAGGCAACTACATCCGCATCAACGGAGTTTACCTGGCCGATCCCACGCAGTGGCCCACCGGCAGCGGAAGCCGCAATGTGGACATCGTCACGGCCAATGGCGACACCCTGACCATGCGCATTGACAGCGATACGGACATTGACGGAGCCATGCCGGCTCCCACGGGCAATTTCGATGTGATCGGTTGTGGCGGTCAATATGATCCCTCTTCCCCTTACAACTCGGGTTATCAGATTTTGCCGCGATATCAGGAGGACATCATCACCGGACCCGAATTTTTTGACTACAACATGCTGAAAACCGTGGATGCCAACAATGAGCCCGTTTATAAGGATACCGTAGGTTGGATTCAGGGCATCGTATTCAGCATCGATTTTGACGGCAACAACGGATACAGTTTCTTCATGCGCGATGGGACAGAAGGCATCAATGTCTTCAATTTCTCGGATGTCAACTCCTATGTGGTTGCCGAAGGGGATATGCTTCATATTCACGGCAAGCTCGGATTCTTCAGAGGTCTGATCGAATTTATTCCGGACAGCATCATTGTCGTATCACAAAACAATGCTTATGGCGATCCGGATGTAGTAAACAATCTCGGAGAAGACACCGAAGGCGACTATCTGCGCATCAACAATGTCTACCTGGCCGATCCCACGCAGTGGCCCACCGGCAGCGGAAGCCGCAATGTAGACATCGTTACGGCCAATGGCGACACCCTGACCATGCGCATCGACAGCGATACGGACATTGACGGAGCTATGCCGGCACCGGCAGGCAATTTTGATGTGATTGGATGTGGAAGCCAGTACGATCCTTCTTCCCCTTACAATTCGGGATACCAAATATTGCCACGCTATCAGCAGGACATCATTCAGGGCGTGTCGGATACACCCAGTGTCTTCTTTACTCTGACCAACATTGTGGTAGATGAAAGTGCGGGATTTGCCGATCTGACCATATCTATAACGGATCCCAACAGCAATCCCACCAGTGTGGATGTGGCAGTAACAGGCGGAACGGCTACAGCCGGAGCAGATTACACCTTTACATCACCCACCACGGTTACCTTCCCGGCCAATTCTTCGGCCCCTGTCACCGTGCAGGTCGCCATTATTGATGACAACGACCAGGAAGGAGATGAGACCATCATGTTTGAACTTCAGAATCCGACAAACAATGCCAAAATCCTCATCGCCAATGCCACAGTGACCATATCGGCCAATGATAAGCCGCTGCCGGTCTATACAGTTGATCAGATTAACAGTGTAGATGCCGATGGTGTGGGAGATTCACTCGGAGTTCGCTGCGAACTTCGCGGAGTCGTAACCACGATTGACTACCGGGGCGGAGGCCTCCAGTTCTGGATTCAGGACCCGACCGGAGGTATCAATGTGTTCTCCTTCAGCGAAGTGAGCAATTATATGGTCGTGGAAGGCGACAGCATACATGTGATCGGAACACTCGACCAATTCAACGGACTGCTTGAAATCATTCCGGACAGCATCGGATTGATCAGTTCCGGAAATGACCAGCCGGCAGCCATGGAAGTGGATACTTTGATGGAAGAGTATGAAAGTGAAGTGCTGGTGCTCAATGATGTGGAAATGCTCGACTCCATTCCGACAGGCGGAGGATACAACATCCAGGCACTGCACAACGGAGATACCATCATCATCCGTGTGGATGACCGTACGGACCTGGATACCATGCCGTTCCCGACCGGTTTTTACCGGGTGACGGGCGTAGGCAGCCAATACGATCCCAGCGCCCCTTATTTTGACGGATATCAGCTGATGATCAGAAGATTTGCAGATTTCGAACCCATGATGACTCCGGTAGCCGCATTTGACTATGTGGCCAACAAACTGGATGTACAGTTTACGGATATGTCAGACAACTATCCGAGTGCGTGGAGTTGGACCTTTGGTGACGGCAGCGGCTCCAGCGATCAGAACCCCGCTCACAGCTATGCAGCCGATGGCATTTATGAGGTTTGTCTGACGGCCAGCAACAGCCAGGGAAGCAGCACCGTCTGCGACTCGGTATCCGTAACTTCCGTGGGTATTGCCACGCTTGATCCTTCGATCGGAGTCAGCATCTTCCCGGTTCCTGCTTCGGGACAGATAACGATCGTTTCGGACATCGAGATTCTTGATCTGCAAGTCATTGATATGAATGGCCGGGTGCTGATCAACAAAAGGATCAATGCATTGCAGACAAACATTGCTATCAAAAATCTGAGCAACGGCAATTACATCCTCAGACTGAACACAAGGAAGGGAGTTGGTATGCAACGATTTGTAAAAGAGTGATTTATGTAATTTGAAATCAAAAAAGGCCGGCTCATTGAGCCGGCCTTTTTTTGTATATACACTGGGTTATTAACATATTTGTTTAATTATAATTGTTTACTTTCAAAAAGCGCAGTATCTTAGTGTACATTTTACGCCCATAAACTAATAGAGATGGCCTATACGTATGATCAGGCGCGCCCATTGCTGACGGTTGAGAACATCATACTTTCCTATGAGAACAAGCAAATCAAAGCATTACTTATTCAAAGAAAGCATGATCCTTTTAAAGGGGAGTGGGCTCTGCCCGGAGGGCCTGTAGCCATAGATGAGTCCCTGGAAGAAGCTGCCGGCCGCCACCTGCGTGCCCAGAGCGGAATTGAGGATGCTTACATTGAGCAATTCCATACCTTCGGAGCCGTTGACCGCGACCCCAGGGGGCGCAGTGTGAGTATCACGTATTACGCGCTTATTAACAGCGATGACATGGCCCTTGACCCCGGCTCGGAAGCCCTTTCGGCAGCCTGGTTTAATATTTATGAATTGCCGGAGCTTGCATTTGACCATGCCGAAATACTTGAATTTGCCATCCACCGGCTGAAGGAAAAACTGAAGTATGAATCCATTGGATTTAATCTGCTTCCGAGAGACTTTACATTATCGGATTTGCAACGCCTGATAGAGACGATCACCGGAAAATCTTTGGATAAGAGGAATTTCCGAAAAAAGATCCTGGGCCTCAATATTTTAAAAGAATCGATGGTCATCAAATCGAAAAACAACAAGCCTCTTGCCACGCTTTATCATTTTGACTGGGAAGAATTTGAAAAAATGAAAAGTGAGAGCAGTAAACTCACACTCTTTTAATATTTTTGAGGCAAATTAAAATTCAATGAAAGTCTTACTCTTTATCCTTTCATTTATAGTAGTCTTTATCATCCTGCAATATATGGCCGAGCCGTGGTTTGCAGGAATGAAAGCCATCAAGACCCTTTTCTCGCTGAGCATCTCTCTTATACTGGTGATTAGCGCTTTTGGTGTGGCCGATATGCTTATGGCCGATAAGCCCGAAGAGTAAGCGCATTACATTTCTCTGAGATTTTTACGGGCATGGTCGAGCCGCTCCTCAAACACGGCTTCGTCAATCTCCTGCCAGGCATTGTTTTCATTGTTGATCATATCCAGAATCAGCATGCGGTCGGGGTGAATCTTTGCGCGAAAAGTGTGAAGAAAATATGCATCCCCTATGATGTCGAGCTGAACAAAGCAATCTTTTGATACGATCTTGAAGAAAGACCGGTCATGGCTGTATTTCCGGAAGAGCGGAAAAATATCTTTCTCCATTATTCTTATTTTTATCTGTATACAATTTAAGAAGCGCCCAAAATTAAGCAAATGAAATGGTCATTGAATCTGGGAACAGTAGCGGGTATACGCATTAAAATCCACTGGACTTTCCTTTTTATTGTGCTCTATGTCTTTTATAGCAACTATCAGCAGAGCGGCAGCCTCGAAACCGGCCTTTGGGGGGTCTTATTTATTCTCTCGGTATTTGCCTGCGTCACCCTGCACGAACTGGGGCATGCGACCATGGGCAAGCGATTTGGGGTGCGGACACGGAAAATCACCCTTTTGCCGATAGGTGGGGTGGCCAGCATGGAAAATATTCCGGAAAAGCCTGCTCATGAATTCTGGATTGCCATTGCCGGTCCTCTGGTAAATGTGGCCATTGCTGTTCTCCTCTATCTTCTCTTTTCCGGGCAAATCGTTGAAAGCTACACCCGTTTGCAGGAGCTCACATTAAGTCTGGCACAGAATGGATCGCAGCAGATGAGCGAAAGTGCCCACCAAGCCCTGGCCATAGGGCCTGCCAATTTCATTTTTTATCTCTTCTTTGTCAATCTTATGCTTGTGCTTTTCAATATTATTCCGGCATTCCCGATGGACGGGGGGAGGATACTAAGAGCCCTGCTCGCCATGCGTATGAATCGTGCCCGTGCCACACAGATTGCCGCTACCGTGGGTCAGGTGTTTGCTTTTCTTTTTATTATCTGGGGTTTCTACAGCGATCCCTTTTTGATTTTCATCGGATTGTTTGTCTTCCTGGGGGCCTATTCGGAAAACATGATGATACAGCAAACAGAGGCATTGCGGGGGCACCGCGTGAAAGAGGTCATGCACAGTGCTTATGTGCTTTTGCCACCGGAAGCACGCATCAAAGATGCCGTTGATTATCTCTTGCAGGGACATTACAGTGACTTCATAGTGATGGATGACCAGGACCGGATCGTGGGGCTGCTCTCAAAACCCCGGCTGATCAACGCCTTGAAAACGATGAGCGGGGAGGACCCCGTAGCCGCTATATTGGTGCGCGACTTTGAGGTGCTCGGACCCGATGAGCGGCTTAGTAAAATATATCCCGGTGTGCTTGGCAATGAAGCCGGATTCTATCCGGTTTTGGAACAAGGCAAATTGCTCGGTGTTGTCGATAAAGAGAGCATCGACCGCTTCCTCATGCAGCAATCGTCTCTCAACTAAACTCCACCGGGGGGCAATGCCGGATATAAGCAATGGTCTATGATGCGAGATTCTTTCGATATTTTTTATCTGAGTCATGATAAGCCCCGCTTTCCGGATCCCCGTCTGGCCAAGCCCTCCGGGCCGCTGGCTTTCGGAGGGAACCTGCTTCCCGGCACACTCATAGAAGCGTACAGCAAAGGCATTTTCCCTTGGTACAACAAGCGCCAGGGGCCGGTGATATGGTGGTCACCGGAAGAACGCATGGTGCTTTTTCCCGAAGAAATTCACATCAGCAAGAGCATGCGCAGCATACTTCGCAACCGCGGATGGGTGATTCGTTTTAACACATCTTTTGAAGAGGTTGTAAAACAGTGCAGTGCAGCAAAAAGAAAGGGAGAGGAAGGAACCTGGATTCATGAGGAAATGATCAATGCCTATGTACGCCTGCATCGCAAAGGTGTGGCGCATTCGGTAGAAGTATGGAAAGACGATCGGCTACTGGGCGGATTGTACGGAGTGTATCTGGCTGGTGTTTTTTCGGGCGAGTCCATGTTTTCTCTGATTCCCAATGCCTCCAAAGCCGCGCTGATAGCATTGACAAGGCTTTGCCGGGAGGGGGGCTGCCCTTTGATCGATTGCCAGATTTACAACCCCCACCTCGAAAGATTGGGAGCCCGGCTCATCGAGCGGGAGGCGTTTCTTACCTTTCTGGAAAAGGGAAAGAAAAACCGGGCGCTTCTCCGGCCCGGGATGAAGGAGCGCCCGGCCCGGAGCCTGCTTTAATACATGCCCAGCAGCCAGAGGATAAGGTAAACCAGCAGCACCACCAGAAGGATGCTGATGAGCAAATTGATCAATCGGCCCAGGGTTCCGCCAATGAGGAGGAGAAGGAGGAAAAGCACCAGAACAATGACCGCTATTTTCATGACATTTCCTGCAGCCGTTGAGGTCGAAGCAGCATTGTTTCGAGGCTCGATCGACCGGAAAACGGAGTTTCTCACGGCTTTGTTAAACTTCCGTGCCCCGGCCAAGAGCCGTCCCGCACGGCTTTCCTTGATTTGATGTGTAAAAGCAGTTCTTTTCTTTTGGGGCAAGAGGGCCTGTGGCTGCTTCGGCACACTTTGCAGGTCTACGGTATATTCCAGGGCTCCGCCCGATGGAGCCCGCTCTTGTTTTGTCAACCATCCGGAAGTGGAGCAGGAAGAAAGGGACAAGAAGATGAGGGCAATGATAGCAAGCAGGGAAAATTTCATTTCATAAAGGTTTTGGGCTTCTAAAATAAGGCAAAATATTATTTACGCAACCATAGGGCATCGGTGAAGAAGGCGCGTGAATCGCGGAAATGGGCGATTGCCCCGAAACCGTATTCTGCCGCCATGCGCTCGGTGTCGGCAATGGAATACTTGTAGGAATACTCCGTATTGACCGGCTCAAAGGCCTCCAGCACATAGTTTTTATTATTGGCTTTCATGTATATGATCTGACGGCATTTGCTGTAAACGCAGGCTTCGTTTCTTTTTTTATAGGGATTGTATGCCGAGTAGTATGCCATTTCATCCATATTGAAGTTGGCTCCCAACTCACGGTTTATCCGCCTGATAAGATTCAAATTGAAGCGCGCGGTGACTCCGGCAGGGTCAAAATAGGCCTTTCGGATGACTTCGTAGTCTTTTATCAAATCAAAGCCGATAAGCAGGTAATCACCGGGTTTCAGGCACTGACTCAGTTTTTGCATAAAAAGATGCTGGTGGTCCAGTTGAAAGTTTCCGATGTTGGAGCCCAGAAAAAGCACGATATTTCTTCTTTGCGAATGCTCTTTTATCCAGCGGAGCCCCTCGAAATAATCAGAATGGATTCCTTCGATCGGAAGGCTGCCGAACTGCCGGCCCAGATCCTGACGAAGTGCATCGATGGCCCCCACCGAAATATCAATGGGCACATAGCGGAATTGTTTTTTTTCTTTGAGCAATGCTTTGATCAGAGTGGCGGTTTTTTCCCCGTTTCCGGCTCCCAATTCAATCAGATTAAATTTTTCCCTTCCAAGAATGGAGGCGATTTCTCCCGAATACCTGCTCAGTATCTCCTGCTCGGCCCGGGTGAGGTAGTATTCGGGCAATCGCATAATCTCTTCAAACAGCCGGCTTCCTTCATCATCATAAATAAAGCGGGTAGGCAGGTGCTTCGGGTGCTCGCTCAGGCCTTTGTCAACTTCCGAAGCAAATTGTAAGTCGTACTTTTCCGTGCTCGCTGATTTCTTCATGTAGTTATTATTTGGCAAGGCGTATTCCGGAAAAAATCCATCGTTTATCGGGATGGAAAAAATTTCGATAGCTCTTGCGAATGTGTTGCCGGGGAGTGGCACAGGAGCCGCCCCGCAACACCATTTGATTAATCATAAACTTGCCGTTGTATTCTCCGAGTGCTCCGGGGGCGGCTTTGAATCCGTAATAGGGATGGTAGGCACTGTAGGTCCATTCCCACACGTCACCGTAGAGCTGATAGCATTTGCTGCCGGTTGATAAGGGCGGGGCCGGGTGAAACAGTTTTTTCTCCAGCATATTGGATTGATGCCGGTCGGGCATGCAGGATAAGGCGGCTGTTTCCCATTCAAACTCACCGGGAAGACGGAGCCCCGCCCAGGTGGCAAAAGCTTCGGCTTCGTAAAAGCTGATATGTGTAACAGGTGCATTGCGATTGAGTTCACGCAGTCCGTTGAGGGTCATCTCATGCCATTGACCGTCTATCTTATGCCAGTAAAGCGGATGCGTGATCTGATTTTCTTCCTTCCATGTCCAGCCGTCATCCAGCCAGAGATTGAAATTTTGATAGCCCCCGTCATTGATAAATGCCAGATATTCTTCATTGCTTACCGGACCCTTTCGAAGATGGTACTCCGGCAGGTAGACTTTCTGCACCGGCTGTTCATTGTCGAAACAGAAATCATCGCCCCGGTAACCGACTTCATAGAGGCCTTCGCCTATAGAGATAAAGTCTGTATAATCATCGGGCAGCTTCCGCTCAAACAGGGCGGGATTGGGAGGCCGGTTATAGACCGGTTGAAGGGGATTGTGACAAAGGATGTACTTCAAATCATAGACCAGCAGTTCCTGGTGCTGTTCTTCGTGATGAATGCCCACCATCATCAAGTGGCTTGCCGCGGCCAGGTCGCGATCCGGCAGTTCCTGCAGCATTTTCACAATGCGCTCGTCAGTGGCTCTCCGGTAGGCATATATCTCATCGACCGTAGGACGGCTCAGATGTCCCCGCTCGGGGCGTGCCCAGCGATCGCCCACATTGCGATAATAGGAATTGAAAAGGTAGTTGTATTTCGGATGATAAAAGCGGAATCCTTTGAGATAGGATTGGAGCAGAAAGACCTCGAAAAACCAGGTCGTATGTGCAAGGTGCCAGCGGGGCGGACTTACATCGGTGACGGGCTGGGGTGCATAGTCTTCTTTTTCAAGCGGAGCACAAAGTTCTTCGCTGCGTTTCCTGATTTTTAAATAGAGTTTGCTTAGAGACGTTCTGTCAGGCAGTTCGCTTTTCATCCACCGGGTGTTTTTTCAAATTTAGTGAAAAGTGCTACGCTGACCCTTCAAGATTATGTCGTCCGGACGGCATTTAGTTCATTCATGTACTTTTTGAATCGTTCGATCTCTTCGGTAGAGCCCAGTACGATGATTCCGCAGTGTTCTTCGATGGGAGAATCGGGCGAGGGGTTGATGATAAATTCTCCATCGGGTTTTTTAAGTCCGACCACATTGGCGCCTGTTCTTTGTCGGATTTCCAGCTCGCGAATGGTTTTGCCTTTGATCTGCCCGGAAAGGCGATCGAAAACCACCTCTTCGAAGTTGGGCATGTCTTCGCCTTTTTCGGTCAGGGCCGTAAAGAATTCCACCGTATCGGGTTTGGTCACGAGGGCTGCCATAAAAAAGCCGCCAATTTGATTGGTGAGCACCACATGATTGGCACCGGCACGTTTGAGCTTCACTTCCGAACCCGGGTCATTGGCCCGGCTGATGAGGCTGATGCCGGGATTGAGTTGCCGGGCCGAAAGCGTGACAAATACATTGTCGCTGTCGTGGGGCAATGCTGCAATCAGGCTTTTGGCATGATGCACCCCGGCAAACTCAAGCATCTCATCGGAGGTGGCATCGCCCTGTAGAAAAAGCAGTTCGCGGGCTTCCGGAATTTGATCGCGAACCATCTCGTTTTCATCGATGATCACAAATTTGCGGTGATGACGTATGAGATGACGGGCCACTGCCTGACCGTAGCGGCCATAGCCGCAGACAATAATGTGATCCTTCAGCTTAGCGATTTTTTTCTCCATTCTTCTTCTTTCGAGCATTTCCCTGAACCCTCCCTCCAGCAGGAAGCTGGAAAAAGTGGCAATGGCATAGGTGAAAATACCAATATTAAAAATGATGAGGAAGGCGGTGAAAATTTCACCGCTGGCCGATAGAGGCCTGACCTCGGAAAAACCTACGGTCGAAAGGGTGATCACCGTCATGTAAAAAGCCTCCACCCAGTTGTAACCCTCTATCAGCATGTATCCGACCACACCGCTCAATGTGGCAAAGACCAGCATGGCAGCTGCCACATACAGACGATTGTAGAATCTGCGGCTCTTTTCCTTGTAGTGCTCCATGCTATGCAAATATAAGCCGTCAAGCTTAGCAACTTTGTAATTTATCCTGATATTCCTGTATAGAGTGGAGGGTGGCAGCAGGAAGCGCTATTTTACAATGGAATGATATCTTGCTCGTTAATTAGTAACTTCATTCATGGGCGATTTTGTAATTTCAATCAGTTTTTAAGTACCCGACATGCGCAAACTTTTCCTTTCTCTGATATTTGCTTTCCTTGCCGCGGGGCAATTGATGGCCACCCACAACCGGGCGGGGGAGATTGTTTACCGCAAATTGCCGGGCAATACCTTTCGCTATGAGATTACGATCATCACGTACAGCGATATCAGTTCCTCGGCATATCGCGACAGCCTGACGCTGAAAATTTACTATTGCCCGGATGGAACGGTACCGCTGGATACCCTCGTCATTAAAAAGTCATCGGTTCAGGCCATTGTGGGGGATGTGGTGCGTACCGAATATCGCCTCGATTCGTACACTTTCCCCGGCCCGGGGTGCTATCGGCTGGCCATGTTTGACCCCAACCGTGTGGCAGGCATCAAAAATATAAGTGCTTCGGTAGAGGTGCCATTTTATATCGAGGATACCCTTCGCATAGTGGATCCGCAGTTTTTCGGATTCAACAGTTCGCCCGTTCTCTTGGAACATCCCATTGTCTTTGCCGCTCAGTATCATCCCTTTCGCCACAATCCGGGGGCCTATGATCCGGATGGCGACAGTTTGGTTTTTACGCTTATTCCTCCGCTTCAGGATCAGGGTCTGCCGGTTCCCTTTCTCGGCTTTCCGGACGATCCGCTCTTTACCAATGCCGGAGTGTCGCTGCCCAATGAATTTAAGCTGGATCGCTTTACGGGCGAGATCACCTGGGATGTACCCCATCAGAAAGGAATCTACAATATTGCCATTTTGATACGTGAATTCAGAGACGGACTCTATCTGGGGAGCATTATCCGCGACATGCAGATATGGGTGGGCGATTCGACCAATCTGCCGCCCGAAGTGAGCCGGCTCGATGAGCGCTGTGCGATAGCCGGAGAGGAGATTCGCCAAAGCGTTTTTGCCAATGATCCGGGCGACCGGATATTGGAGTTTACGGCCGTAGGCGGCCCCTTTGCCGTTCAAAGCAACCCTGCCACCTGGATCAGCGATGCTCCCCGGTTTTCACCGGCCACGGGGCTTTTCAACTGGCAGACGGACTGCTCGCATGTGCGCAGGTCGAAGTACATCACCGTTTTTACCGCACGTGACGATTACAAAGTCAGCAATCTGCAAACGGGCTATAGCGATGCCGAGACCTGGCTCATCGAAGTAGTGGGCCCGGCACCTGCGAACCTGGAAGCCCGCATTGACCAGCCCAACAAGCAAATTGAAATACGCTGGGACAGCCTCTATGCCTGTGATGGTGGCAACTTTAAAAATTTTGTCGGCTTTACCGTCTGGCGCAAACGCGGCTGTGACTCAACGGATATCAGGGAATGTGCCCCCGCCCGCCTTGCACAACTCGGCTATCAGCGTATATCCAAGGCCAAACCTTTTATCGGATATCGCTACTTCGACAAAACAGCCCGGGTAGGAGTGGTGTACTCTTACCGCGTGCAGGCAGAATTTGCCGAACAGGTGCCCAACAGCGAGTTCTTCTACAACCAGGTAGCAAGTCAACCCTCCAATGCGGCCTGTGCCCAGCTCAAATCGGATGTGCCCGTTATTACCAATGTCGATGTGCGCTCCACCGATCCGTCTCTTGGAAATATCATGGTCAAATGGTATCCTCCGGATGAAGAGGCGCTGGATACTTTCAAAAATCCGGGCCCGTACAAATACGAGCTTTTTGCTCATGAGGGACTGTCAACAGGTGCGGGCACTACTCTTCTGAATACCTACCTGTTTAATTCCTTCGCTGCTCTGCGCCCCGACAGTTTTCTCCATCAGAATATAAACACCGCGAATCTTGCACACAGCTACTCCATACGCTTTTATGCCACCGATCCGGTAAGTGGTGCGTATGAAGTGGGCGAGTCGGAAGGCGCCTCATCGGTTTTCTTGAAGACTACCGCCAGCAATAAGCAAATTTATCTTCAGTGGGACGAGCAGGTTCCCTGGAATAATTTTTACTATGAGGTCTACCGCCTCCACCCGGACAGCAGCAACTACGAGCTTTATGCCTCCACCTCATCAAAAGAATTTATAGATGCCGGCCTTGGCAACCTGCTGCAATATTGCTACTATGTGCGTTCCTATGGCAGCTACTACAATTCCCGCCTTCCGGATACCCTTGTCAACAATAGCCAGATTGTATGTGATATTCCGCGGGATACCGTGCCTCCCTGTGCTCCTGAGCTGAGTGTCAGCAACAGTTGTGAAGACGGATCGCTGCCCGACCCCGAAAACCTGGTGAACCATTTGCAATGGACCGACCCCCGTACCGTATGCGGTGATTTTGACCTGGAAGGGTATCGCATCTACTTCGCAGCTTCCGGACAGGACAGCCTGAAGATGATTCTGGAGATACCCGATCCGGATGTTCACCAATATGACCATGCCGACCTGGAGGCACTGGCCGGATGTTATGTGGTCACGGCTTATGATACCTTTGGCAATGAATCATCGCGCTCGGCAAAAATCTGTCTTGACAATTGTCCGCTCTATCGCCTTCCCAATACTTTCACTCCGAATGGCGATGGCGACAATGATCTTTTTACACCGATACTTCCTTATTTCTTTATTGATCATATCAATATCCGCATTTTCAACCGCTGGGGGGTGTTGGTATTTGAAACGAATGACCCGATGATCAACTGGGACGGACGAAATATGAGAAACGGCAAGGAGGTGGAAGAGGGAAGCTATCACTACGTTTGCGAAGTATATGAATTGCGTGTGGCGGGTGTGGTGAAATTGAGTAAGCCGTTGAGCGGGTATATTCAGATTATCAGATAAGCGGATATAAAAATGTTTACAGGAATTGTGGAGACATGCGGGCGTATCGCGGAGCTACGGAAAAGCGGGAGAAACCTCAGCCTGGCCATTGAGTCGGAAATCGGCCATGAACTGAAAGTGGATCAAAGTGTAGCCCATGACGGAGTTTGCCTGACGGTCACGGAAGTGGAAGGGAACCAACACCGTGTGGATCTGGTGGAAGAGACCTTGCAGCGCACCCGCCTCGGGATGCTTCGCCCCGGTGACCGTGTCAATCTGGAGCGCTCGCTGCGGGTGGGCGACCGGCTTGACGGGCATATTGTTCAGGGACATGTGGATGCCACCGGGCGCTGTGAGCGGCTCATTGACCGCGAGGGCTCTGTTCTTATGGAGTTTTCCTACCCTCCGGATTACCGGAATATGCTGGTTGACAAAGGAAGCATAACGATCAACGGAGTGAGCCTGACGCTTATTGATCCGGGGGAAGCGCGGTTCAGAGTAACCGTGATCCCCTATACTTTGGAGCATACGACCCTCGGGCTATTAAAAGCAGGGGAGGAGGTCAATCTGGAGTTTGATGTTCTGGCCAAGTATTTTGCCCGGCACATGGAAGCTTATACGCGCACTTGAGCTTAAGCGGCACGCAGTTTTTTCAGTTTTGATTTGCTCATCTTCCCTTCGGCATATTTGCGTGTGATATGCAGGGTTTTCTTGTTTTTCTGTGACGGGATTTCGAACATGGCATCCATCATGATGGCTTCGCAGATTGAGCGAAGGCCCCTGGCACCCAGTTTGAATTCAATGGCTTTCTCTACGATGAAGTCAAGTGCTTCGTCATCCAGAATCAGCTTGATGTTTTCATATTCCATCAACTTCTTGTATTGCTTCACCAACGCATTGCGGGGCTCGGTAAGGATGGCCCGCAGGATATCTTTATCGAGCGGATCAAGGTAAGTGAGCACGGGAAGCCGCCCGACCAATTCGGGAATCAGTCCGTAGTGTTTGATATCCTGTGGCGTGACAAACTGCAGGATATTGTCTTCAGAGGCATTGGCTGCCGGATGGGTTTCCTGGTTTTTATAACCGATTATCTGCCGTTCGGTTCTGCGCGAGATGATCTTGTCAATGCCGTCAAAAGCACCTCCGCATACGAAAAGAATATCCTTGGTATTGATGGTGATCATTTTCTGCTCGGGGTGCTTGCGCCCGCCTTGGGGGGGAACCTGCACATCGGTTCCTTCCAGCATTTTCAGCAGCGACTGCTGCACGCCTTCGCCCGATACATCGCGTGTGATGGAGGGATTGTCGCTCTTGCGGGCAATTTTATCTATCTCATCAATATATACAATGCCTCTTTCGGCTGATTTGACATCGTAATTGCTGGCCTGCAGCAAACGGGCCAGGATGGATTCCACATCCTCTCCCACATACCCGGCTTCCGTAAAGACGGTTGCATCCACAATGGTGAAGGGCACCTTCAGGAAGCGGGCGATGGTTTTGGCCAGCAAGGTCTTGCCCGTACCCGTGGGGCCTACCATCAGGATGTTGGATTTTTCGATTTCCACATCGTCTTCCGATTTTTGATTGAGGCGCTTGTAGTGGTTGTAAACGGCCACAGAGAGCACTTTCTTTGCATCATCCTGCCCGATTACATACTGATCGAGAAACGACTTAATTTCCTTCGGAGTAATGCCCTTCAGGCTGATCTCGGGCTGGTTTTTGTCCAGCTTGCCCAATTCTTCCTCCAGTATAAACTGAGCCTGATTGACACAATTTTCGCAGATAAATCCTTCGATCCCTGCAATGAGGATCATGACTTCATCTTTCTTTTTACCGCAAAAACTGCAGTGCTGTTCCGCTTTCTTTTTCATCTCTACCGTTCTCCTACGAATTAATCTGTTTTTGGTTTTCTTTCCAGTACTTCATCAATCATCCCGTATTTCTTTGCTTCGCTGGCCCGCATCCAAAAGTCGCGATCGGCATCTTCCTCTATCCGTTCATATTTCTGTCCGGTATGTTTGGCAAGTATTTCATACAAGTCCTGCTTGATCTTCTGTATCTCCTTGAAAGTAATCTCAATGTCTTTGGCCTGTCCCTGCGCGCCTCCCAGCGGCTGATGGATCATCACCCGGCTGTGGGGGAGGGCCGAGCGTTTGCCTGCCGTTCCGGCTGCCAGCAGCACGGCTGCCATGGAGGCTGCCATGCCCGTGCAAATGGTGGCCACATCGGGTCCGATATAGGTCATGGTGTCATAAATGCCGAGGCCGGCATAGACCACCCCGCCCGGACTGTTGATATACATCATGATGTCGCGCTTCGGATCGGCCGACTCCAGGAAAAGCATTTGGGCTTGCACCACATTTGCAATGTAATCGTCAATGGGATTGCCAAGAAAGATAATGCGATCCATCATGAGGCGCGAGAAAACATCCAGTGCCTGCACATTCAATTGCCGCTCTTCAATGATGTAGGGTGTGAAATTCGTAATGGTCGAGGTAATGTATTTGTCGAGGTGCATGCTGCTCATGCCCTTTCCCTTTACCGCATATTCCCGGAATTCTTTTCCAAAGTCTTTCATATCTCTATTTCTTTTTCTTGTTCAGGTCTTTAAATTTTTCGAGGCTTACTTCTTTCTCTTTGATCTCAAATTTATCCTTTAATAAATCAAAAACCTTTGATTCTTCCAGAATCTCATACACCCGGTTGACATGTTCCTTGTCTTCCAGCATCTTTTCGGCCAGTTGCTTTACCAGCATCCGGCTTTGCTCGTCATCACCTCCCAGACCGTATTCGGCCTTTATCATCAGAGAGGTTTGCTCCAGGAGATCCTCTCTTGATATCTTTGCATCTGCCTCTTTAAGCAGATGGGTTTTAATTAGGTTCCATTTGATTCCTTCCAGAAATCGCGGAAATTCATCTTCAATATCTTCTTCGCTCAGATTCGGGTTGGAGCTCTTGAGCCAGCGTTTCAGAAAATCCTCCGGAAACTGCAAGGCTGTTTTTTCCATCACCGTATCGGCTATGTCGCGCTGCAGCTGCTGATCTTCATAATTGGCCAAAACGCCTGCAAGCTCTTCTTTTACCTTCTCTCTAAACGCTTCTTCACTCTTTACGTTGTCTTTTCCGTATACTTTGTCAAACAACTCCTGGTCGAGCGGAGCCTTCTCCGTATGGTTGATCTCCAATAAGGTTAAACGAAAGCGGTCGTGTTCGGGTGGGGTGCCCTGCAGATTTAATACTTCTGTCAAGACCTCGTCATAGTCTTTATCGAGGTCTTTCTTCAGGTCGATTTCCATGCTTTCACCGCGCTTCAGTTTTTTAAGCTTGCTTTTGGCGCTCTTCTTAAAAACTTCCACAGCGATGGCCGGTTCATTGACGATGCCCTTCTCTGCGGGCTCTCCGTTTTCGTCCAGTTCTTCCAGTTTTACTTTTACCACATCCTCATCGCTTTGCACGGCATCTGCCTGGCTCACCTTTCCGTATCTGCGTTGCAGGTGTTCTATCTCCTTGTTCAGCATCTCCTCATCGATTTTGATCTTATGCCGCACGATCGAGGGTTTCTCATTCAGAAAATCAAGAGAAATATCGGGTTGCAGGCCGATTTCAAATTCAAAAGTATAGGGCTGCTTGCTGTTTGGGTCAAATTTGATTTGCTTGTCCATAATGGCCATGGGCTCGCCAAGGATCTTGAGTTTTTCACTCTCGAGATATTCATTGAGTTCTTTGCCCACCAATTTGTTGAGTTCTTCGGCCAGTATCTCGATGCCATACATTTTTTTGATAATGCCTTTGGGGACATGTCCCTTTCGAAAGCCCTTCAGGTCAATTTTCCGGGCATAGTCCTTCAGTGACTTTTCCACACCGGGCTGATAATCTTCCGGATTGATGAGGATTTCCAGTTTCAGGTGCTGCGGGCCGATTTCTTCTTTTTTTACACTCACTTTATAATGATTTAGTACGGTCAGATAAAAAATCGGGCCGAAGGATTGTGCATGCCAGTGCGGATGGAGGGACTCGAACCCACACGCCTTGCGGCACCAGATCCTAAATCTGGCGCGTCTACCAGTTCCGCCACATCCGCAATGTATTCATTGCCGGTCCACACTACCTTACGGCCCAATAATTATTTTTTTAGAACAAGCTGATTTCCGATGATCTATTTTAATTCAGATCACGTTATGAAATAAGGCTGCAAAATTACGTAATTTCAATAAAAAATTTCACCCAAATGTATTTTGAACAGAGCGGCCCGGTACGGGCGCTTCGTGCTATTGATTTTCTCATGAAATTAGAGCAGGAGGGAGATACAAGGAATGCAAATGCTGGATTTTATAGATGCCGAACAGGATCGGAAACTTATATTGAAAGAGTATCGCAGTTTGCTGCTTGCCTGCGACCGTAATTTTTCGCGGCAAGACAAAAAACTGATACGAGAGGCCTTTAAAATGGCGGCCGAAGCGCATAAAGACATGCGCAGAAAGTCGGGAGAGCCCTACATCACCCATCCCATCAACGTAGCAAAAATCGTAGCCGGTGAGATCGGCCTCGGGCCCACGGCCATTGCATGCGCCCTTTTGCATGATACGGTGGAAGACACCGAGATCACGCTGGATGATATTGAAGGCTACTTCGGGCCCAAGGTGGCTGAGATTATTGACGGCCTTACGAAGATCAACCAGGTCTTCGATCTGAAAAGCTCTTTTCAGGCCGAGAATTTCAGGAAGCTGCTGCTCACCCTGGCCAAAGATGTGCGCGTAATACTGATAAAGATTGCAGACCGCCTGCACAATATGCGCACCATGGACAGCATGCCCCGCAATAAACAATTGAAAATTGCCAGCGAAACGCTCTACCTATACGCTCCGTTGGCTCATCGACTGGGCCTTTACGCGATCAAAAGCGAGCTGGAAGACCTCTCCCTGAAATACACGGAGCCCGAGACGTATAAATCCATAGCTAGAAAACTGCAACAGACGAAGCGCGAGCGCACCCGCTACATCAATGAGTTTATCAAGCCGATTGTGGCAGAGCTGAACCGCGAAAATGTGAAATTCAAAATACTGGGTCGCCCCAAGTCCATTCACTCCATTTACGAAAAGATGAGGAAGAAGAATGTGGAGTTTGAGGAGGTGTATGACCTTTTTGCCATTCGTATCATTGTGGATGCCACACCCGAAGAGGAAAAAGCGGCCTGCTGGAAGGTTTATTCCATTGTAACGGACTTTTACCAGCCCAACCCCGGGCGCCTGCGCGACTGGATATCCACTCCGAAGTCGAATGGCTACGAATCATTGCACACCACCGTCATGGGGCCCAAAGGACGATGGGTGGAGGTGCAAATACGCACCGAAAGGATGGATGAGATAGCGGAAAAAGGCTTTGCCGCCCACTGGAAGTACAAGGAAGGGAGCAGCGAAAGTGCCTTGGACGACTGGCTGCAGAAAATCAGAGAATTGCTGAAGAACCCGGAGTCGAATGCACTCGATTTTATGGATGACTTCAAGCTCAACCTTTTCAGCAAGGAGATTTATGTTTTTACGCCCAACGGAGACCTGAAGATATTGCCATCGGGCGCAACGGCCCTCGACTTTGCCTACGAGATACATACCGATATCGGAAACAAATGCATCGGTGCCAAGGTCAACCACAAGCTGATGCCCATCAGTCAGAAATTATCAAATGGCGACCAGGTGGAGATTATCACTTCGAGAAAGCAAAAGCCCTCCGAAGACTGGCTCAACTTTGTGGTCACCAGTCGCGCACGCAGCCGGATCAAACATGCACTGAAAGAAGAAAGAAAAAAGATTGCCTCCGAAGGAAGGGAGATTTTGGAGCGTAAATTCAAACAGCTTAAGCTGGCATATAACCACGAGAATCTCGAAGTGCTTTGCCAATATTTCGGAGTGGAAAATACCATCGACCTTTACTTCAATGTAGCTCAGAAAAAATATGCGCTCAATGAAATCAAGAAGCTGAAAGATGCGGGGTCCAATCATCTGGTGCTGCCGAAAAAGGAAGAAAGCCCGATTCCGAAGAAGAAGGCGCCAGGCATAAAGAAAGGAGACGAATTGCTCATCTTCGGGGAATCATCCGATAAGATCAGTTATCAGTTTGCCAAATGCTGCCACCCGATTCCCGGAGACGATGTCTTCGGATTCATCAACCTGAACGGAGAGATCAAAATACACCGGACCAACTGCCCCAATGCCGTACACCTGATGAGCAAATACGGCTACCGGGTGGTAAAAACCCGCTGGAACCGGGAAAAAGAGATTGCATTCCTCACCGGACTCACCATCCGCGGACTCGATGATGTGGGCGTCATCAACAAACTTACCAATGTGATCAGCGGAGAAATGAAAATCAATATGCGCGCCATGTCGATCGACTCGCATGACGGTGTTTTCGAGGGAAATATCAAACTCTATGTGCACGATACCGGAGAACTGGAAAAACTCATCCAAAAGTTAAAAAATCTGAAAGGGATATACAGCATCACCCGCTTTGATATAAAAGAAGAAGAGGAGTGAGCGCCTTTTAAGTATTTTTACATGCTTAACCTTTTTGGCCAAAGATTATGAGAAGCACAGCAAATGACCACGTGCTGGAAGAAGTGAAACGGATCTTTTCTGCATATCTGGAGAAGCACCACCTTCGAAAAACGAGTGAGCGCTATGCCATTCTGGAGGAAATTTATCGTCTGGATAAGCATTTCGATGCCGAATCGCTCTATCAAAGTCTCAGGGAAGCGGGCCACAGTCTGAGCCGTGCCACTGTCTACAACACACTGGATTTGCTGCTGCAATGTGATCTGGTGAGCAAACATCAGTTTGACAGCAGCCAGGCACAATACGAAAAGGCCTACGGATTCAGACAACACGACCATCTGATTTGTCTCGATTGCAATCGTGTGCTGGAGTTTTGTGATCCAAGATTGCAGGAGATAGAGTCTACTATAGGCAATTTGCTTAATTTTAAAATTCAACATCATTCATTAACATTGTACGGCACTTGCCGCACGGCAGATTGTGAGCATAAAAACTGATACACATGGACTACGAATTCAAACAACATGACGGGGTAGATGTCATCACGGTAAAAGGCAATGTACTAACCGGGCAGCATAACCAGGCCATACTAAGTGCCATCACCGATAAGATCAAAGGCGGGTCGAGGAAAATAGTCATTGAAATGGGCTCATCCGGATTTATCAACAGCAACGGACTGAATCTGCTCTTGAATATTCTGACCAAGTACCGGAAAGCAGGAGGGGAGGTGGTACTCGCAAAAGTATCGCCCGAGCTGATGAAGCTGCTGGAACTGACCAAGCTCAGTGCGGTATTTGTCATACGCGATGATGTTGAATCTGCTGCCACCTATCTTTCCTCGCTCTGATAAACTGAAAATATGGCTGTTGATGTATTACTCGGCCTTCAATGGGGCGATGAGGGAAAGGGAAAGATTGTGGATGTACTGGCTCCTTCCTACGATATTATTGCCCGTTTCCAGGGAGGACCGAATGCAGGTCACACCCTCGTAATTGACGGAAAAAAAATCGTCCTGCATACCATCCCGTCCGGGATTTTTCATCCGCGTGCCGTCAATGTGATCGGCAATGGCGTGGTGGTGGATCCGGTCACGCTCACGAAGGAGATCGAAGAACTCGAAGCCCTCGGGCTGGAAGTGCGCCCGCGCCTTTTGCTGGCTAAAAAGGCCCACCTGATTCTCCCCACACATCGTGTGCTGGATGCGGCCTCCGAAAAGGCCAAGGGAAAAGAGAAAATTGGTTCCACACTGCGGGGCATCGGCCCGGCCTACATGGACAAGACCGGTCGCAACGGACTGAGGGCCGGCAATATCGAGTACCATCGCTTTGATCAGATGTATGAAGCCCTCAAGCAGAAGCACCTCGATTTGCTTCGCCTCTACGACTATGATTTCGACCTCGAAGCCATGGAGGCGGAATGGTGGGAGGGCATTGAGATGCTCCGCTCTCTGCAATTGACAGATTGCGAGTATTATATCAACGAAGCCGACAAAGCCGGCAAGCGAATCCTTGCCGAGGGAGCACAGGGAGCCATGCTTGATATTGATTACGGCACCTATCCCTTTGTCACTTCTTCGAACACCATCACGGCAGGCGTACTGACGGGCCTGGGCCTTGCCCCCCAAAGAATACAAAGAGTCATCGGCATCAGCAAAGCTTATTGCACCCGGGTCGGCAGCGGGCCCTTTCCCACTGAATTGCACGATGAAACGGGAGAACGCCTGCGCAGAGCCGGTGGAGAGTTTGGCGCTACGACCGGGCGCCCCCGCAGGTGTGGCTGGATCGACATGGCTGCCCTGAAATATGCCGTCATGCTCTCGGGCACCACGGATATTGCACTTACCAAGGTAGATGTGCTCAATCAATTTGCCGAAATAAAAGCGGGTATCGCCTACCGGATAAGCGGGGAGCAGACCCCAAAATGGGAATTTGACATGCTAAATAAAAAACCGCAACCCGTCTACAAATCATTTGAAGGATGGCTTTCGGAATCGGAGCATTGGCAGGATATGGACGACTGCCCCGAAGCCCTGCAAAAGTTTATCCGTTTTATAGAATCCGAATGCGGAGTGCCGGTATCCATGATTTCTACCGGTCCCGAACGGGAGAAATTGATATTGCGCAGCGGAGCACTTGTTTAGCCGGGGGTGTCCGCTTTTTTGCGATCAAACTGGCGGAGCAGCGCATTCAGGGTATCGCTCAGCCACCCTGAAAACTCGGCCTTTCCCGCTTTGTTCAGGTGATGCGGGTCAAGAAAGAGTTCGGGCCGTTCGTCATACAATTTCATGCAATCCAGCAATGCGGCTCCGGGGGTCGCCTCCACCAGGCTGTCGATCCACCGGTTGTAGCGGGCCGCCCGGGGATCGACCCGCTCGATATTTTCATAATATTCTTTGCGCAACGGGTATTTCAGGAAAACCAGCTGCACCCTCTCCGGGTCAGCGAGGCGGGTCATCATTTCAAAGTAGTCGACTCCCGTGGGGTTGACGAGGCTTCCGAAAATAAAATGCCGCGCCAATACAAAGGCCATGATCATATTTTGTTCCAGCGGGCTGTAGTCTTTCCAGCTGGGGCGCTGAAAGTAGCGCCAGATGACTTTGTTTTTTCGCAAATCCCGCAGCACCAGCAGGCCGGCCGGATGCTGATAATAGGGGAAGATTGAAATCTTAAGACCCAGCCCCATATAGTAGAATGGGTGATTCGTATGCATTCCCAATTCGGCAAAATCGATATAGCGTTTCCAGTAGAGGCCGAGATACTGCAAGGGTTGTGAGTTGAAAGCCAGCACTCCGTATTCTGCAGGAAAGATAATCTGCCGGATGGGGTATGGGTGCTGCTCCAGCAGGTACTTTGCCCGGTAATAATGGTAGGGGGCGGTCTCTGTAGGGCCGAAAAACTTGAAGGCATGACGGAAAGAGTCCGTATCGATGGCTTTGTTGCTGCGCGAAGAGCCGATGAAAAGGTGCTCAAGTGTGTCGGCCTCCGCTTTAAACATTTTGTCGACCCGGTAGCGAAGATTGGCCTGATACTGCACATAATTATAAAACACCCCGAGGATGCTCAGGTGAAGGAGTACAAAGATACCGGCAAAGACTGCGATCCTTATATAGGGATTTTTAAGTTTTGACTCGAGCCGTGCCATGGGTTAAAATTGGAAATAAATGAATTCTTTGAGGAATCGCCCGCCAAAGAAAATGAGATAAAAAAGCAGGTAATAATAGACGCCCCAACGGAGCCAACGGGGCTTTATTGCATTGAGCGGAGCCTTGGAGTTGAAGTCTCTTTGCCACTGAACCAGGAGGAAAAGCGGCCAGCCGGTGAGGAGAAGAAAAGCATCGAGGCTGGCCAGGGTGATGCCTGTAAAAGGAATGTAGAGGTTGTCAAAAAAGGCCTGAATATATTGCCAGGCACCGCCAATGCCATCGGCCCGGAAAAAAACAAGTGAAAAGCCGAGCGTCACATATGTGAAGGCTATTTGAAAGAGCCCGATGCTTTTTTTGATCCATTTGCGGTCGAATACCCGGTGGGCAAGGCTCATCTCATCAATCCACAGCGAAACGATATAGCCGGCTGCATTGACCAGGCCGAAAAGCAGAAAATCCCAACCCGCTCCGTGCCAGAGGCCGATGAGTGCAAAGACAATGACGATATTGACATACCAGGGCCAGCGCCAGTTTTTGGCCATGGGCTTGTACACATAGTCAAAAAACCAGGTAGTCAGCGAGATGTGCCAGCGGCTCCAGAATTCTCTGACGGATTTGGCACGGGTCGGGCGCTCAAAGTTGCTCATCAGATCAAAACCCAGTATCTGGGCCGAGCCGATGGCCATGTCCGTATAAGCCGAAAAATCAAGGTAGAGCTGATAACCGAAAGCGGCCACACCAAGGGCCAGGGTGGGACTGTCATACAAGCCCGGATTTTTGAAGATCTGGTACACATAAATGGAAAGGGTGTCGGCCAGAATGATTTTCTTGAAAAGCCCGTAGGCAAACAATTTGCTCCCGTTCAGAATGCGGTTGATATCAAAATGTACCTTGCGGTGAAATTGGGGCAGGAGAGTCGTACTCCTTTCGATGGGGCCGGCTACCAACTGTGGGAAGAAGGACACGTAAAGCGCAAATATGCCAAAATGTTTTTCGGGCGGCCTTCGCCCCCGGTACACATCAATGGTATAGCTCAGTGTTTGAAAAGTATAAAAAGAAATGCCTACCGGCAAGAGGATATCGAACTGCGAAGGGGTGCTGCCAAAATCAAAAACAGAAAAGATTTCACGAATGCTCTCGTTGATAAAGCCGAGATACTTGAAAGAAATCAGGAGGGAAAGATTGGCGATCAGGCTAAGCCAGAGGTAGGGCCGCCTGGCCTTTTTGCCGGGCTTTTTGGCCATGCCTATGGCGGCCCAGTAGTCGATGGCGGTTGAGATGAGCAGAAGCAGACCGTATTCGGGGCGCCAGTACATATAGAAAAAGTAGCTCGCAGGCAGGAGCAGGGCCCATCGATAGCGCTGGGGCAGCAGATAGTACAGCACTGCAACCAGAGGCAGAAAAAGAAAATACTCAAATGAGTTGAAAAGCATGCCAAATCAATCAGAAATGATGCTTGCAAAAGTAAGAATACTTTAAAAGCCAAAGGTCTATTCTCTGATTGGGGTTAAAGTAGCTCCTCAGCAAAGAATTCATCTTCTTTTTGCATAAAAAAATAGAAGTGTATTTACTTTTGCAGGCAAAAAAAAATATGATTATGAATGCAGAAATGAATCAATGCAAGCGCATGTTACAAGTGGGAGAGAAATTCCCTTCGTTCAGCAAGAAAGCCACCGTTTCGATAGAAGCAGGGAAAGAATTTGCAACGGTCGACAGCGAAGAGCATATCCGGAATGGCCAGTGGATGGTCATCTTTTGGTGGCCCAAGGATTTCACTTTTGTTTGTCCTACGGAAATTGCCGAATTCAACCGCCAGTACGAAGCCTTTGCAAGCCGGAATACACAACTTCTGGGAGCTTCCACAGATTCGGAATTTGTACACCTGGCATGGCGAAACGATCATCCCGATCTTCGCGACCTCCAGTTTCCGATGATTGCCGATACCAGCAAATCTTTGGCTGAAGACCTCGGAATTCTTAATAAAGATGAAAAAGTGGCTTATCGTGCCACCTTTATCGTAGACCCCGAAGGGATCATCCGCTGGGTCTCTGTAAATGATTTGAATGTAGGCCGAAATGTAAATGAAGTAATTCGTGTGCTGGAGGCCCTGCAGACTGGCGAACTGGTGCCATGTAACTGGGAGCCGGGGCAGGAGACGCTTCACGTTTGACCGGGGCATTGCAGTGTCCCGGGGCGGAAGATTCTTAATTACTGATACGCTATTGCAATGCTGTGCAGCGGGCACGATGGCCGCTGCCGGAAGTTGCACGGTACTTGCAAACATTCATTTGACAATTGCCAGCTTATGCTTTATTATTTTTGAAGGATGCAGCAAGTAAAACGTGCCATTCTCCCAATGCTTTTCCTGCCGTTTCTGCTGTCGCTCTCTTCCTGCGGGAAGAAAGTGAGCTGGAACTCGGAGATCGCACTGCCCCTGGCCCGGGGAGAGTTGCTTGTCAGCGATATCGTGCCTGACAGTGTACGACAGACCCGGGCCGACAGCTCGGTCTGGCTGGTTCTTTCTGATGAGCTCTTTGCCTTACATCTGGCAAGGGACTACTTCAAAGTGCCGGATACGGTCTTGCGCGAAAAAGTCTCTCTTGACTCCCTTCGTATTCCCAACCGTACCATGTATTATCCCATCACCCTGGGGGCTATTGCACGTTCCGACCAATCGGGAACCGGGGCGCTCATCATAGCACTGCATGGCAATACGGCTCCCATTCCGCCATTCAACAGCCTGAGTGCCACCGATCTGCCCGTGGATGCCACCGAGCTCTTCAAGACAGCCGATGTGCGCAGCGGATGGATGGACCTGCAGATAAAAAACGGCCTGCCCGTTCCGATTACCAACTTGGATTTCAGTATGAAAAATGCCGGTGACGGAGTCGTCATCGTTTCTGACCAGGTCAGCCGCATCAATCCGGGAGAAAGCATCTTGCTGAGCTATGACCTCAGCGGCAAGAAACTGGAAGGCCGGATTCTGGTCGATATAAACAACATCAGCTCGCCCGGCAGCAGCAATGTTCCTGTACCTATCGACACTTCCGATGCCCTCGAACTCACCATGACGGTACGCGATCTGGAATTGAATGCGGCCGAAGCGGTTTTCCCGGCTCAGAATCTGGTAAATGTGGCCAAGGAGATTGTCTACAATATGAACGGCCCCGAGTTTACCTTCATGGCCATACGAAGCGGAAAACTGATAATAACAGCTTTCAATACCATCAACGACAGCCTCTATATCAACTACCGCATCCCCAATGCCAATGATCCTGATGGTGTTCAACTCAATGAGTTGGCTGTTGTAGCTCCGGGAACCGCAACCTCTGCTTCCAACATTGATGTGGAGATTCCCCTTGACGGTTACAGCATTGATCTCAGGGGAAAGGCATATAACCGGGTGAACACTTTCTACAACGAGCTGGCCGTCAGGATTGACAGCACGGGAAAATTGATTTACATCTCCCTGCTTGACAGTGTTTCAATACTCTACGGACTTAAAGACATTGTCCCCGATTATGTGGAGGGCTATTTCGGGCAGCAGCATATCAGCTACAATATTGAAAATCGCGAGTTGAATATTTTTAAATACCTGGAAGGAGGCACGCTCGACCTGGAAGGGGTGGCATTGAACATTCGTATTGAAAATGAAGTAGGGGCAGACAGCCGCATTCTTGTGAAGCGGATCAGAACGCAATCGGTGGCCGGTGATTTTGTCGAGCTTCAGGCCCCGATAATAGGAACGCCTCAGGATATCCCGCGGGCTTTTAAGAATCCCTTTCGCAGGGGGGAGTCTTCCTTTGCACTCAATGAGCAAAACTCAAATGTGAAGGAAATGATCGAAAGTCTGCCGCGATATCTTGACATGGATCTGGAGGTGGACATCAATCCGGACGGAAACCGCCTTTTATACCAGGATTTTGCTTCTTACGGCTCCACTTTTAAGGTATATGCCGACCTCGAAATGCCGTTGTCAGGCATCGCAAGAGGCCTTCGCCTTTCAGGAAATCTCAATTTCAACTTCCCGTCAGATGAAGAACTGGCAAATGTAGAATCCGTGCAAATCAGCAGCCGGATTGGCAATGGCTTTCCGCTCACGGCCGCAGTGCAGGCATATATCTACCGGGGGGGCGTGCTCATCGATTCCCTCTTTGACCGGAGGCGGCAGATCAGGGCGGCTGCCATTGATGAGCAGACTTGCCGGGCCGGCAAGAAAGAAGTTATCGAACTCGTGAGCGAGATCGGGGCATCACAATTTGAGAATCTTAAAACAGCCGATGAACTGATCTTTAAGAGCTGGTTGAATACAAGCGATCTGCCGGCAAATTGCGGAAGCCATGTTCGCATCTACGACACATATTCCATAGATGTAAAGATGGGCCTTACGATAAATTACCGTTTTAGCAATGAATAGAGTATTTCTTCTTTTTCTGATCACATGCTCTTCGCTGCTTTCAGCCCAAAATGGCTACCCGCTTTACCGCTCCCTGGCTGCCGTGCCGGCATTCGACTCGGCTTATGTCAGCACATGGGGCGACTACCGGGTCGAAGCCAATCGTCTGCCTCAAGCGTTTTTGAACAAATTTATTTTTGGAGGCAGCATTGACCCATCGCTCAAAGACCGGGCAAACAGGGTGCTGGGGAGGCAAAACAATCTCTTTTTTCAATCTTCATATGGCGCTTCATGGACTTCGATGATGCGCTCACGGGGGGCGGCTTACCGGAGAATGGGGCTCGCCATTGCGCGGGAACATCGTGCCGCACTTCGCTTCCCCCCCGAATTGTTTACACTTGTTTTCTACGGCAATGCCGCTCCCGAAAGCAGTGGCGAAGCATTTGGCCCCGCTGCGGGCTACTTTTACGCAGGCAATCGCATCGCTGTCTGGCTTGAGCGGGGAAGCAGAGATGCACGCCTGCCCTGGTCGATAAAGTATGGCGCTTCGGTCATGCAAATCAATCGTTTTTGGATGCTCGACTTTCCGGAAGGGCAGGTAAAAACCACTCCCTTCTCAAATGAAACCCTCCTCGACACCGAATTGGATATTTACTTTTCCGATACGAGCAACAATGCACAATTCGGCACGGACGGATGGGGTTTTACCGCTTCCTTTGACTTTTCGATCAACTGGAAAGGCTGGGAATGGCAGGCCTCGCTAAGCGATTTCGGCATTCTGCTGGCATCGGAGAAGGCCATATACCTGAGCCGGCATGCAAGCAAATATTATGAAGGGGCGGATATCGCTGAGGTATTCGCTAATGGCGGGTCTTTTTCCTTTTCTTTTGAAAAGGACTCTCTTCTTTCCGGACTGGATGTGAAAACGGAAAATACAGGCTTCCGGATGAGTTCTCCCGCTCTTTTTTCCCTTTTTGCACAGCGCAAACTGGGGGCCTGGGATATGAATTTTGGGCTGCGCTACCGCTATTTGTCCTACCCGCTTCCTCTTTTCCATGCCGCAGTGGGCTATGAGGACAAGGCGGCCGGCATGCATTATTGGGCTGCTCTGTACTATGGCGGTGCGGGTGCGCCCAATCTGGGCATGGGCCTGCGAAAGAAATTCGGGGAAAAAGTATACCTCTTCTTTGGAAGCGAGCACCTCCTGAGTCCTCTTTTTGCAAATAATCTGGGCGGATTGTCTTCTTTTCTGCGTCTTAGTTGGGAGCTTTGAGCCGAATGAGAAAAGTAAAGGTATTGATAGTGGGAGCGGGTCCGGCAGGCATAGCCGCAGGGCTGCAGCTTAAGAAAGAGGGTGTGGAAAGCCTGCTTGTTGACCGGGCGCGCTTTCCGCGGGATAAGATATGCGGAGATGCCATCAGCGGCAAAGTGGTGGAGCTGCTCAGGAAACTGGACCCCTCAATCCTCTCCGGGTTAGAGAAAAGCCCCATTCAATGTGCTTCCTGGGGAGTGACCTTTGTGGCTCCCAATGGCAAAGCCCTTGAAATCCCCTTCAAAAGGGATTATCAAAAGGGGGATCATCACCCCCCGGGATTTATCAGCAAACGCTTTGATTTTGATCATTTTATGCTCGAAAGAGCCCGGGAAAGAGGGCTGGAGGTGCTGGAAGCCTTTGATGCACAGCATTTTGAACGAAGGAACGGGAACTGGGAGATACGCTCGGCTGACGGGCAGTGCATAGAGGCCGGGCTGCTGATATTTGCCAATGGAGCCCATTCGCGATTTGCCCGGCAGGCCGGGATCCGGAAAGAGAAGAAGCATTATTGTGCCGGGGTCAGAGCCTATTTCAAAGGGGTCGAATATGCCCATCCCGGCCATTTTATCGAATTGCATTTTTCCCGCTCTTTTCTGCCCGGTTATTTCTGGATATTTCCTCTGCCGGGCGGGCTTTTCAATGTGGGGGTGGGCATGCGCAGCGACAAGGTGAGCAGAAAAAAGATCCATCTGCGTGAGCGCATGATGCAGATGATAAAGGAAGACAAGAATCTGAAGAAGCGATTTGCCCGGGCCGAACTTCTCGGCAAGATCGATGGGTATGGCCTGCCGCTCGGCTCAAAAAAACGCAGGATATCGGGCGAGGCCTACCTGCTGGCCGGTGATGCGGCAGCATTGATTGACCCTTTTACGGGGGAAGGCATCGGCAATGCCATGCTCAGCGGGGTGGAAGCCGCAAAGGTGGCAGCGGAAGCTGTTCGCAGCGGGCATTTTGAAGCGGATTTTATGCAACAATATGATGAGAATGTCTATAGAAAACTGGGCCGCGAGCTTCAACTCAGCTATAAAATGCAGCAACTGGTTAATTACCCCTGGCTTTTCAATCTGGTCGTAAACCGGGCTTCGAAAAGCGAGACCCTGCGAAACACCATCTCCGCCATGTTTGAAGACATTGACCTCAGAGCTCGGTTGAAAAAACCGGGATTTTACAGAGATTTGCTTTTTAAATGAAAAGCAGGGAGAAGGAAAACTGTATTTTTTGCGCGATAGCCGGGGGCCTCGAAAAGGCCCATAAAGTTTTTGAAGACAAATATTTTCTGGCTTTTCTTGACCACCGCCCGCTTTTTCCCGGCCATGTTTTGCTGATCCCGAGGCGGCACATCTCTACCTGGATGGACGTGCCGGATGAATGGCTGCAGGAGCTGGCCGGAAATATCCGTTTGCTGTCCGAGGCCGTTCGTGCGGCCATGCATGCCGAAGGTATATTTATTGCCAACAACAATGTAGTCAGCCAGCGGGTGCCTCATTTTCACGTGCACATCGTCCCCCGCACGAGGGGAGACGGCCTGAAAGGCTTCTTTTGGCCCCGGCAGAAATATGCCGGTGAGGCGGAGATGGAGAGGGTGGCCGCAGGGATTCGCGAAGAAGCGGCTAAACGCGTACGCTGAAAATACTTGTGCTGCACGGGTTATTATTCCCCTTTTTCTGCAGATTTTGATAAAACTTCGGCCAGAGGTGTGCCTCCTTTGATGCCGAAGTCGAGCGTACGGATGGGGAAGGGAATGGTGATCCCGTTTTTGTTATAGGCCGCTTTGACTGCCTTGATGCCTTCGCTCACGGCATACACATATTCGGCATGCGTGCGAAAGGATATCCAGTACTGAACTTCGAGGTTAATAGAACTGGAGGCAAATTCGGTGAAGTAGAGCCGTACTTCTTTTCCTTTGAGCAGACAGTCAAGCCCGCGAATGGCTTCCAGCGTTATTTTTTCCACCTGTCCGAGGTCTTCTCCGTACGACACCCCGATGGCAAGGTCGATCCGCCTCTGCTGCCGGGCCGTATAATGAATCATCGGGTTTTGATAAATTTCTTTATTCGGAATGATTATATCCTGCCCGCTGATGCTGCGGATAATGGTCTCGCGCAATCCCACATAAGTGACGGTACCGTAAAATTCACCGGTCTTGATAAGGTCTCCGATTTTCACCTGGTTTTTCATGGCCATGCTTACTCCGCTGATGAAGTTGGCCGCCAAATCCTGAAATGCGATTCCGAGTCCCAGCCCGATCACTCCGATTCCGGCCAGCAACGAGGTGACGGTTCGTTCGAGGTGCAATACTTCGAGAGATATCAAAATGCCGATGGCAAAAACGAGGATATAGCTCAGCTTGGCCACCAGCTTCACCACGGCTTCGTTGTGCATAAAGCGGGTGAGCAGGCGTGCCACCCCTCTCCTTACCATGCGGGCCAGCAATACAAAAAGAAATATGAGCAGCAGGGCTACGATCAGGTTGGGAAGCAACTCGAGGGTGTCGAGCCCCCATTGATAAAACTTATTGGCAATAAATGCTGCGGCATCGGATATTTCGCGGTACATGAATCAAAGATTTAAGAAGTGTCGAATCTGTAAATTATACATTTTATTTCAAAGCCGGCCGGCCTTCCCTATTCGGCAAAATGATGTAAATTTATATTTACCTGCCCAAGTACACTTTGGTTTTTTAAACTTTCCGGATATTAAATGACTTTTCTGCATGCCAAAGTTTGCCGCAATCCTGCTTTCACTGATTGTATTGTTCTCCTCCTGCAAAGAGAAAAACGAGGGGGATGAAAAGACAGATAAAAAAGCCGAAGAAACGCTTTTTGTAAGGCTCGATCCGTCTGTAACGGGCATTCGCTTTCGAAATGATCTGAAAGAAAATGTGAATACCAGAGCGAATGTGCTCTCCTATCAATACTTCTTCAACGGGGGCGGGGTGGCCATCGGGGATATCAACAATGACGGCCTCGAAGACATCTTTTTTACCGGCAACCAGGTGCCCGACCGGCTTTACCTGAACAAAGGCGGGATGAAATTTGAAGACATCAGCGGGAAGGCGGGTATTAATACTAAGAAGCATCATTGGTCGACCGGGGTGACGATGGCAGATGTCAACAATGACGGATGGCTTGATATTTATGTGTGCCGGGCCGGGCCGGCAGGAGATGCCCGGAAACGCGAAAATTTGCTCTATATCAACCAAAAAGACGGCACTTTTCGTGAGATGGCAAAAGAATACGGGGTGAATGACGGAAACCGCTCCACCCAGGCCTCTTTTTTTGACTACGACCGGGACGGAGACCTCGACCTCTATGTGATGAATGAATCGAAATATTTCTTTGTACCGCTGAACAAAGTATTTGACGATCTGAAAGACCCCCGGAAGATGGAAGCCGCAAGCGGGCGCCTTTATCGCAATGACGGTGACGGCCATTTCAGTGATGTGACCCGCCAGGCGGGTCTCCTCCGCTATGGCTATGGTCTGGGCCTGGTCACTGCCGATATCAATCTGGACGGCCGGGTAGATATTTATGTGGCCAACGACTTCTCTGTCCCCGACTTCCTTTTCATAAACAATGGTGACGGCACTTTCAGCGAAATGCAGAAGAAGATGACCGGGCAGATATCATGGTTTGGTATGGGTGCAGACATTGCCGATATCAACAATGACGGATACCCGGAAATAGGTGTCGTGGACATGGCCGCTGCCGATCATATTCGCAGCAAAACCCTGATGGCATCGATGAGCAACGAGCGATTCAAAACCATGGTCGAATATCTCGGCTATCAGTATCAGTATATGTTCAATTCCCTGCAGCTCAATGAAGGACCCGTCCCCGGAGACCCGCAGCGGATGATCTTCAGCAATATCGCACTGCGTGCCGGTGTGGCAAAGACAGACTGGAGCTGGGCAGCCCTCTTTGCTGATTTTGACAACGATGGATGGAAAGACTATTTTATCAGCAACGGATACGTACGCTATTCGCTGGACAACGATTTCCAAATCAAGCTGAAAGAAACGGCAAGAAAATACCGGGGCCGGATACCGGCTGAAATAAAGGAAAAGCTCTACCGGGAGATGCCGAGCGAAAAGCTTCCCAATATCCTCTATCGCAACGATGGCGAGCTCCGCTTCCGCAATATCAGCGAGGAGGCGGGCCTGGGCGAGCCTACTTTCTCCAATGGGGCAGCGTATGCCGATCTGGATAATGATGGTGATCTGGATTTGGTAATCAACAACATCAATGACCCTGCTTTTGTCTATGAGAACACAGCCAGCGGGCGGGGCAATCATTTCGTGCAATTCCTCTTTGAAGGGGGCGGACGAAACGCCAAAAACATGAATGCCCGCATTGAACTTTACGGACCACTGGGGAAACAAACGCTCGAAAATACAGGCAGCCGCGGCTATCAGTCGGCCATGGGTGAGAAGCTGCACTTCGGGCTGGGGAAATCCCCGGAGATTGACAGCTTTCGCGTGATATGGCCTGACGGCTCGCTGATTTCGGTAGTGGACCCCGGGCCGGACACCCTCTATCTTATCCATGCTGCGGAGGCGAGAAAAACCATCAGCCGTAAAGCGTCAAAATTATTTCCGGTCAAGGAGTTGAATGCCAAGTCGTTGGGAATCAACTTTGTACACCGCGAAAACCAATTTGACGATTTCGAGAGGGAAATTTTGCTGCCTCACCGTCAGTCGAAACTGGGCCCCTTTCTGAGTGCCGCAGATGTCAATGGAGACGGATTGACGGATTTCTTCATAGGCGGTGCCGCGGGGCAGGCCGGGGCATTGTACCTGCAGCAGCGCAACGGGCATTTCAAAGAAGTCGAAAATGCCCCGTGGAAGGCGGACCGGGCATCGGAGGATATGCGATCCGTTTTTTTCGATGCAGACGGAGACAATGACCCGGATCTCTATGTGGTAAGCGGAGGAAACGAATTTCCGGAAGGCGATCCGCGCTATCGCGACCGCCTTTATCTGAACGATGGCAGGGGGCACTTTGTGAAAGCAAGCCGGGCACTTCCCGGTCCGGCCATTAGCGGATTGGCCGTATCGGCCCATGATATCGATGGCGATGGCGACACGGACCTTGTCGTGGGCGGAAGAAACATACCCGGCCGCTATCCCCGTGCACCCCGCAGCGTAATACTCGTCAACGATGGCAAGGGAAGGTTTCAGGACAAAAGCGATGAAATTGCACCGGAACTGAACGGCATCGGACTGGTCAACGACATTGCCTGGATCGATCTGGACGGGGACGGTGATGAGGACATGCTGCTTTGCGGGGAATGGATGCCTATTGCAGCGCTTATAAATGACCGGGGGCATTTCAAAAGCGCTGAAAATAAATATCCTTTTCAAACCCTGAGTGGATGGTGGTACAGCCTGTTGATACATGATATCAATGGCGATGGTTTGCCGGATATCCTTGCGGGAAACCTGGGTGAAAACAACAAATTCCATCCGGAGGCAGACCGGCCGCTGCACATCTTTTCGGATGACTTCGATGGCAACGGAAGCAATGACATTGTATTGAGCAGCACATACCGGGGCGAGCTGGTTCCCCTGAGAGGGCGGCAATGCTCATCAGAGCAGATGCCCTTCATAAAGGAGAAATTCCCGAGTTACCGCTCCTTTGCCGAGGCCGATATCGAAGATATTTTCGGAAGCGAAAAGCTTTCCAACGCCTATCACCGGGAGGTCAATAACTTCAGTTCACTTTATTTCCTAAATACCGGCAAGGGTTTCGCTTCTCCCCATCCATTCCCACCTTTGGCACAGCTGGCTCCGCTCAATGCCATGCTGGCCATCGATGTGGACGCTGACGGTATCCGCGATCTGATGATGGCCGGAAATATGTATGGCGCTGAAGTGGAAACACCCCGCTATGATGCCGGCAACGGCCTGGTACTCTTCAGCCGTCCGGATGGCCTGAAGAGCGGATTGCCTTCCGGGACCGGCTTTTATGCACCCGGAGATCTGAAAGACCTGATTGCCATACCGCGGGCCGGTGGCGGGGCCACATATGTCATTGCTGCGATAAATAACCGGCCTCCCCGTATTTATCAGGTGGAGGCAAGCCCCGAAATCAGGCAGTTGATCTCCGCGGAGCAGCACTGATTTTCCTTCTCTCAGGCCTTCAATAAGCGATAAATATCGCGGGCCTCATAGATTTCGGTCTTTTCCATTTGCGGAGGCTTTTTTGCGGCAGCAATCAGGGCTCTTGCGAGCTCTTCACCGCTCAGAGCCTTCCAATGACGAAGGCCCGGCAGGAGACTTATTCCTTTGGAAAGCCGGGCAAAAAGACCTTCCATTTTTCGTTTCTCAGCCCGTGGTCCGTGCAGCAGTCCCGGACGGAAAATGAGAATTCTTCCGAAGGGAAGTTCTTTTACGGCATCTTCGAGCTCTCCTTTCATACGGGAGTAGAAGATCTGCGATGAGGAATCGGCCATGCGGGCACTGATGAGCACATAAGTATTTACACCGTTGGCAGCAGCAGCCCGGGCACATTCATATTGATAACGGAAGTCGACACGGTATTGCGCATCCTTGCTTCCGGCATTTTTCAGGGTAGTACCCAGGGCCGAGAAGAGAATATCGCCACGGAGCCCGGATTTCCACTCCGAAAGTTTATCAAAATCGATGATCTCTTCATTTAATTTCGGGTGCCGCACCCCACCGGGTCTGCGGTGAAAGACCCTGACAATATTAAAATCCGGATCATTGAGAAGTTGAAGAAGCAAAGCCCGGCCGGTCAACCCGGTAGGGCCGAGCAGAAGGGCAGTCCTCATCGCAGGCCCTTGCGATAGGTAATCTGAATCAGGCCGCTGTCGTAGCTATGTACCTGCTTCACCTCAAACTGCTCTTCATGGGCGTTTTTCCCAAGCAGGGGAATGCCCTGCCCGAGGATGATGGGATGTATCGAGAGTATGATTTCATCAATCAGCCCGGCATTGTAGAGCAATTCATTGATCTGGGCACCGCCCATCAGCCAGATGTTTTTTCCGGGCAGGTTTTTCATTTTTTCTACAAACTCGGCAATGTCATAGCGAATGAAATTGACATTTTTCCAGTCCGAAGATTCTTTCTTTCTGCTGAAAACGTAATAACTGCGTTTGGGGTCGGGGAAGTTTTTATCCAGCTCAAGAGCTTCTTTGAAGGTATTGTGCCCGACCAGGATGCTGTCGATCTGGGTATAAAACGACTGGAAGCCATAGTCGTTGCCGTCCGAGAAGAGCCAGTCGATGGATCCGTCTTTGCGGGCAATATAGAAATCGATGCTCGAAGCCGAAAACAAAATAAGTTTGCGCATAGCCGTTTCTTTGTGTCAAATATAGTATGGACAGGCCGGATATGAAAAAGCGAAAGCTAATCGCTGCTTTGCGGGCCGTATTTTGAATGCGGGATTAATGTAAATCTGTTTTTACAACGACCTTTCCTGTTGTGCGGCCGAGCTGAAACTGCCGGATGGCTTCATGCATCTGCTCCCATTCGAAGACATGCCCTACGTGCTGGGCTCCGATCTTTAAGTCCATCAGCCCCTGCAGCATTTCCCGCATCAGTTCTACCCGGTCGTAGAGCCAGATGAGATTGAAGCCCATGAGCGATTTGTTCTCGGAAGGCAGGCGGAGCGGATCGATGCGCGGCCTTTTGAGGTATTTTATCAGCAGTTTGATTTTATCGGGACGTGCACTGTGCGAAGTGAAGCTTGCCGAACCGTAAGCAATCATCCGCCCCATGGGTGCCAGACGATCCCAGCCGGCCTTCAGCACATCGCCTCCGATACATTCCATGATCAGATTCAATTCCCGCTCGCCCAGTGCCTCTTCCAGTTGCTCCCCGAAGTTTTTTCCGCGCACAATGATCCGGTCATAGGATTCATTATTCTTGAGATATTCAAGCTTCCCGGGCCGCCCTACGGTGCCGATGGTATAAGCCCCCATTTTTTTGGCGATACGGTTGGCCAGTATGCCCACACCTCCGGCCGCGCTGTGAATGAGGATATTCATTCCCGGCTTAATGTCGCCCAGTTTTATGAGTGCGTAGTAGGCCGTCAGGCCCTGTACCAAAAACGCGGCCCCTTCTTCGAAGGACCAGTCTTCGGGGATGGGCTGCACATAGAGGTGATGATGGTTGATGTAGTTGACATAGCCCCCGAAACGTGTGGCTCCCATCACCCTTTCACCCACTTTGCGGTCTTTTACTTTCTCCCCCGTTTTGACAATGACTCCGGAGAACTCGAGTCCCGGAATGAAAGAGCCTTCGGGGGTGGCGCTGTAGAGCCCCTGCATGGCAAAGATATCGGCAAAATTGAGCCCCACGGCTTTTACTTCTATCTGAACCTCATCGGCTGCCGGTTCGGGCAGTTCCTCGGAGCGGAGGGCAAGCTTATGAATATTGCCCGCCCGGGGCATGCGGTAAACGGATATTTTCATCGGGAGGAATTCATTTAATGCGTCTTTTTTTCTTTCTCCCGAAAGATACTTATTTCGCCCGATTGAAGTGATTCCCTTTTCGCTTACTTCTTAGTGTCTTTCAAAAGCTCCGGAAAACTTTCCCTGACTTTTTCGATTCTCGGGCGGGATACTTTTTGAACATAGGGGTTCTCGGGGTGCAGCATTTCGTAATTCTGATGATAGTCTTCTGCCGGCCAGAAACCTTGGTAGGGGCTGAGTTCCGTCACAATCTTTTCGGCAAAAGCGGCTCCCTGGAGTTGCAGAATTTTTTCTTCAGCGGCCTTTTTTTGTTTCTCGTTGTGATAAAAAACAGCCGAGCGGTATTGCGGACCTACATCCGGCCCCTGGCGATTGAGCTGGGTGGGGTCGTGTGCCACAAAGAAGATGTCGAGCAGGGTTTCGTAGGAGATTTCCTGCGGGTCGTAATAAATCTGGATGCTCTCGGCATGGCCGGTCTCTCCGCTGCCTACCTGGCGGTAGCCCGGGTTGGGTTCCTTGCCGCCCGAGTAGCCGCTGATCACCGCTTTGATCCCTTTAATTTGCTGAAAAGCACCTTCCATGCACCAGAAACAGCCCCCGGCCAGGGTGGCCGTATCGACTGCTGCCGGGTCGAAGTGCTCGTCCGGAACAGTGATTTCCTGAGAATTGCTTTCATCCGCCTTGCCGGATTGCCCGTTGGCACAGGAAATAAAAAATGCCGATAGCATGCCTATAAAAAGTAACTTCATAATTGTGTGAGTTTATCGCTATGAACGATGCACGTTGCAATTTCGTGCAAAATTGTCAAAAGAGCCGCTCCGGGGCGCCTGTCTGATGCTAAAATGTCGTCAGGAAGACTTACCGGGTGAATACGAAAGTCTTCTCTTCCGACAAGCGCTCGTTGAAATGGTATTGCTCGGTATCAAAAGCTTTCAGGTCTTCGGGGCGGTCGATCTTGTTGCGGACGATAAAGTCGGCCATCAGGCCCCGCGCTTTTTTCGAGTAGATGGCGATCGTTTTATATTGTCCGTCTCTGAATTCTTTGAAATCGATGTGGATGAGGCTTTTTTTAATATCCTTGCCGGGGAGGGCTTTCAGGTATTCGTTGGATGTGAGATTGATAATCATCGGGGTTTGCTGTCCGCGGATATCTTCGAGAAGTGCATTGCTTAGCTGCTCGCCCCAGAATTTGTAAAGGTCTTTGTGTTTGTCAACCGAAAGCGGTGTTTGCATTTCGAGGCGGTAGGGCTGGATAAGATCGAGCGGGCGAAGAATGCCGTAGAGGCCGGAAAGAATACGGATATGTTCCTGCGCGAAGAGGAGTTCATCGTGCGTATAACTGTCGACCTGCATATTGGCGTAAACATCCCCCTTGTAGGCAAAGAGGGCCTGGCGGCTGTTTTTTCGTCCCGGCTCTTTTTGAAAATTCCGGATGCGTTGGTGTGTCAGATCAGCCAGCTGCTCGCTGATGTCCATTAAATCCGAAAGGCCCGGCTTGTCGTAGCTGCGCAAGACTTCTATAATCTTGCACGCCTGTTCCTCAAAACGGGGGCGGGTATGCTCATCGGGCAGGGTGCCGGGGGCAAAATCCATTGTTTTCGTAGGAGCAAGGATGGCGATCATTTCCGGTGATTAATTAGGGGGTTGAAGGCGAATTTAATTTAAAATATCATCTCTCAAAATGAGAAAGCCCCGCAAAGCGAGGCTTTGGTGCCCAAGGCGGGACTCGAACCCGCACGTCCTAAAGGACACATGGCCCTCAACCATGCCTGTCTACCAGTTTCAGCACTTGGGCGTACTGATCTTTTTTGCGGTGCAAAAGTAATCAATCTTCTTTGATATGCCAATCAAAAGGCATTTCTTAAAATGAAAAACCCTCCCACCTGTTCACAGGAGAAGGGTTTTTGGTGAGTCAGCAGGGATTCGAACCCTGGACCCACGCCTTAAAAGGGCGTTGCTCTACCAGCTGAGCTACTGACTCGCTATCCTTTTCGGATAAGACGGCTGCAAAGATAAGAGGAGTAATCTGAAAAGCCAATAGCTGATTGAAAAATATTATTGCTCCGGTTCCCGGATGATCACTCCGTCTGCTACAAAGACAATATTTTCTTCCGGCTCCGTGATGGCCGCTATGGCCTCGTCACTTTCTCCTGCATCTTCGGCATAATGTCGAAGCTCTTCCACACCGGTTACTTCTTTTTTGGCAATGCCCTGTATGATCACCTCTTTGCCACTGGCATCTTTCGGCACAAAGAATCCGTAATCGCGAAAGGTAATGCGCATCTCCCCGTCACCGACAGGCATGGTCATCCAGCATCCTTTGCGCTGGCAAACGGCTTCCGCTATTCCTTTCACTTTCACTTCCACACTGTCTTTATCGGCCAGCATGGCCATCATCTCGGCAGGGGTGATCGCCCCGTCCGCTGTGATATCGGCTCCAAAATTTCCCGTTGACGGCAGGGACGCACTTTCTTCCCCTTCTTCCGTCTCCTGCATGCCCGTTTCATTGTGGTCTTCATGCATTTCCTCTCCTTCGTGTTCTGTACTTGATTCCTTTTCAGCAGAATTATTGCAGGCCAATATGGGCAACAAGGCAATCAATAAAATGGCAATTCTTTTCATGGTACTTGGTTTTAAATCGTTTTTATTAAAAATAGCGTATGAATTCTGTGATAAAGTCGGCATACTTTTCAATACCGTACACTGCGGGCACATCCGAATGGCGTGCACCCGGCACGAGCAGTGATTCCTTTTTGTCTCCCTGATAGTTGTCGTAGACTACCTGCCCATGGGTTTTCATGGGGATATAGTGGTCGTCTATTCCGTGAATCCACAGAAAAGGCTGCGTGACTTCTTTTATTTCTTCGGCATTGTTGATTTGAAGGTTTACCATAAAGGAACCGGGGATGGCGAGCAGGGTGGCATCCTGCACGAAGACCTCTGCCGATGCAAAGGGCGATTCCAGAATCAGTTTGGCCACTTCCATATCAAAGCCGTCTTTGTGTTCGTAGCATAGCCGGGTGGCAGGGGCTGATCCGAGTGAATATCCGTAGAGGATCATTTTGCCGGGGTCGGCTCCGCCATCGAGCAGCCACTGATACATGGCATAGGTGTCTTCATAGAGGCTCTCTTCGTGTGCCTCCCCTTCCGAGGCACCGAAGCCCTGATAGTCAAAGAGCAGTACGCCCCCGCGTATGCCGTGTTTTTGCATGGCATACCACAAAAGTTTGCTGCGGGGCCAGTAATTTTCATTGTTCCCGCTGTTGCCGTGGCAATAGAGTATGACGGTATCTTGGTTCATCTCGTCCCGGTTGCCGATATAGATGCCGTAGATCTGCTTGCCGTTGGCCGAGGGGATGGAAAATTGGTAAATGAGTGAATCCGGCACTCGGATGAAGGCAAGTTCGTCTTTCATTTCTTGCGGGCCCGTGTATTGATCAAGCAGATAAGCATCAACAACTTCCGGCTCGTAAAGGAAACTGTCGAGGCGAAAACAGGCCGTGAAAAAGAGAGAGAGAAAGGCAAGGAGGATAAAATACCGGCTTTTCATTTTCAAAATCTTTTGGCAATACCCAGATAAAGTCCGAAGCTACCGCGTTGGGCGGCACTGACGTAGTCGACCACGCTCCATTCATTGCTTTGATTCGGTGCGATCCACTTGCCTTCGAGGCTGAGGTCCCACGATTTTCCGCTGAAGACATGTCCTGCAAAAATCGAAGGCAGCCAATGCGCAGGCTGAGCTTCGCCTTGTGTACGATACCTTGCGGGCTCAAAGAAATTGGAGAGGCCCAGATAAATCTGATTGTCATTTTGGCCGTACGCCCAGCGCGCATTGACATCCAGCTGAGGCCAGAGCTTGGCCCGGCCATCCCAGGTGCTGACGGCTGCATTGAGTATCAGTGTGCCGGTGATACCGGGGCGGTATCCCTCGGGCCGGCTGAGATAGTAGTTGCCTCCCGCATTGAGCTGTATCACTCCAAAGGCAAGCTCGGTGATTTGCAAGTCGGCAAAAAGCGTGATGTCCTCATCGAGGCCATAGCCCACACCGGCACTCGTGAGCGGCACCGGGATGGTATAGCCCAGATTGCTGAACAAAGGCCCCCCGAAGTGTCCCTGCGCAGCCCATTGTCCCTTTTCCAGGGGTCTTACATATCGGGAAGGAGCACAGGCACCTGCCATAACAGCAAGCAATCCCAATAATAAGATGAGCCTCTTCATAATGTAAAAATACAGCAGAGTCCGCGCTTTTTTACGGTAAATTATCCATTGATAACTTATTTTCATATCCGGGTTGCTAAATAGCTCTGAAAGCAGAAGATGAATAAAGAGGACAGGAAAAGAATCGGAAAGAAGATTGAGGAGAAGATCAGGGAGATGACCTTGAAAATCGCTGATTACCGTGAATTGACCCGACCTGTTTCCCCGGAAAATGCCATCGGGCGCATTTCGAGGATGGAAGCGATCAACAACAAAGCTGTTTTTGAAGCCGCACTGCGCGAAGCCGAAGAAAGGCTGAGAAAACTGAAAGAAGCGGCATCGAGGGTAGAGGCTCCGGACTTTGGCCTTTGTATAAGCTGCAAGGGTGAAATTCCGCTGGGTCGCCTGATGATTATGCCCGAGAGTACCCGCTGTGTCCGCTGTGCCAGACGCTGAAAAAGCAATTTCCTGCCAAAGCCGGGCAATGTGTTGGTTCAGGTCTTGAAATTGATTTTTAATGAATAGATTTACATATAGCAAATTAATACAATTGAAAGCCATGAAAAAGCTACTCGCACTCCTCGTTCTTGTCTTCTTGTCATTTTCCGCTTTCACACAGGAAGCCGGTCCCGAAATGATGAACTTTATAATTAAGCAGGGTCCCTCACGAACGCCTGCTCCGGCACTTACGCCTGATGTGCCTCCGCACCGTACCTGCGCCACGATGGAAGCCGAGGCCCTGCGGAGGCAGGAGAACACGAATCTCCCATCGCTGGAAGAATTTGAAGCCTGGCTGCAAAACCGGATCGCGCAGGAATCGGGGGCATCAGGCGGAATCATTACGCTTCCCGTTATCGTGCATATTGTACACAATGGCGAGAGTGTGGGAACCGGCAGCAACATCAGTGCGGCCCAGGTGCAGTCGCAGATAGACGTGCTGAATGAAGATTTCAGACGCTTGAATGCCGACACGGTAAATACACCGGGCGCTTTCAAGCCCGTTGCTGCCGATATTCAAGTGGAGTTTTGCCTGGCCACTGTCGATGAAAACGGCAATGTGCTCCCCGAAGCAGGGATCGACCGGATAGACCGCAACAGTGCCGGATTCAATGCACCGCCCTATACCGTCAATTATATCAACAGCACCATTAAGCCTTCCACCTATTGGGACCCTACCCAATACCTGAACATTTGGGTACTTCACATCGGAGGCAGCATTCTCGGCTATGCTCAGTTTCCCGATCAGTCGGGCCTGAGCGGATTGCCGGCCATTGGTGGCAGTGCCTCAACCGATGGGGTGGTGGTCACATACAATGCATTCGGACGGGGCAGTTTCCCTCAGTTGACACCACCATATGACCTGGGCCGTACGGCAACCCACGAAGTGGGCCACTGGCTGGGCCTTCGCCATGTCTGGGGCGATGGACCTTGCGGCATCGATGATTATTGCAACGATACGCCCGAATCGGATGCGCCTAATTATGGGTGCCCAACGAGTGAAGTGAGCTGCGGCAGTACGGATATGGTACAGAACTATCTGGATTACAGCAACGACAACTGCCAAAACCTTTTTACGGCTGATCAGAAAACGCGCATGCGAACCGTATTAAACAATTCACCGCGAAGAAAAGAACTGAAAAACTCGGTGGTCTGCAATCCGAATGTACCGCCAGTGGCTGATTTCGAAGCTTCGCCTACCAATGTTTTTGCCGGTGGCAATGTCGTGTTCACCGATTTAAGCAGCAGCAATCCCACCCAGTGGCAGTGGACTTTTCCGGGGGGCAGCCCTTCTTCTTCCACTTTACAGAATCCCGTGATCAATTACCAGATTCCGGGAACTTACCCCGTCACCCTGGTGGCCAGCAATGCCCACGGAAGCGATTCGGAGGTAAAGCAGGGATATATTACGGTGACGGAGGCTACGGGCTGTGATACCTTAAACTTCTTTCCTCCGGGCAATCTCGTTCATTATATCACGGCACAGAACTACAGCATCTGCGGCTGGAACGAATTTGCCGACCGCTCAAAAGCCATGTTCTTCGAAAACACCCTTCCTTTCCGCTATATCACAGGAGGGCTCTTTTTCTTTGCCAAAGCGCATAAAGATGCCAATTCCAATGCCACGGTCACTTTCAATGTTTGGGATGCAGCGGGCCCGGGCGGACGACCCGGCAATGTGCTCGACTCTCTGCGGGTTGACCTGGCAGTGATCACCAGCATCGTGAATGCGGGCTTTCTTCCCCAGCTCTTTTTCTCGCAAGCCGTAAAAATTCCGGCTGACGGCAAGTTCTACTTCGGCATCACCATGAATAATTTTACACCGCAGGATACCTTGGGCCTGGTGTCAAACTTAAACGGGCAAAGCCCGCCCGACCAATCGTGGGAGCAATGGGCCGATGGCCGCTGGTTCTCCATGTCCAATGACAGCGCATGGAACATTGACATTGCCATGTTTATCTCGCCCTATGTGGCCACGGATATTCCCGTAGCCAGCTTTTCCGTAAGCGACACGTCTCTCTGCGTAGGAAATACCGTCACCTTTGACGCGGGCAGCAGCACCAATGCGCAAAACTTTGAATGGCTATTTCCCGGTGGTACTCCCTATCGATCAATGGCTCAAAAGCCTGTGGTGGCCTATGATACGGTGGGAGTGCATAGTGTGTTGCTCCGGGCTACAGGCTCCTGCCGTGCAACGGATGACACCGTGGCGCTGCAACTCGTGGAGGTCAACAGTTTCCCGAGCATTGACTCATTTGCTGTGGAACCCTCGGCCTGCGGTCTGGCCAACGGGCAGGCCACAGCCATAGTAGTGGGCGGAAGCGCACCATATACCTATCAATGGGGTAGTGAGGCCAATAATCAGACGACACCGACCGCGGTCAACCTGGCCGAGGGAACCTACCCCCTCTATATTACTGACTCCAAGGGTTGCTCTGACTATGACCTGGCCTATGTGGGCTCGGCCAGCGGGCCGGTAGCCTCTTTGCAAAGTGTTCAAAATGTGTCGTGCTATGGTCTTTCGGATGGAAGTGCCAGCGTCAGTGCCAGCGAGGGCACTCCGCCTTACAGCTATGCCTGGCCGGGGGGCGGCAGCGGAGCCTCTCAGACGGGATTGCCGGCAGGCGGATATGTGGTGACGGTGACAGACAGCAAGGGCTGTACGGATCAGATATCGGTCACGGTTTCTCAGCCCGACTCCCTGAAAATAACGATGAGCAGTAGCCGGTCGAGTTGTTTTGACAATGACGGTACGGCCACAGCCGATGTGAGCGGTGGTACCCAAGCTTACAGCTACATGTGGTCAAACGGGCAAACAGGACAGACAGCCAGTGCCCTGGCCAGCGGAAATTATTCGGTTACCATTACGGATGCCAACGGCTGCACGAAAACGGCAAGCGTAGAAGTATCACAGTTGCCCCCGGTGCAGGCTGTGGCACAAGCCGATGGCAATGCCACCTGCGACAACAATGACGGGCGGGCTTCGGTATCGGCCAGCGGAGGCATGGCTCCATATAGCTATCAATGGTCAAACGGTCAAAGCGGCTCTTCACAAAATTCCCTGTCTGCCGGCACTTACTACGTGACCACGACCGATGCCAATCAGTGCAGCGATGTAGATACGGTGATCATCGGCCTGACGGACGATCAGAGTTCAGGCATTTCATCGGATCAGACGATCTGTGAGGGAGAATCGGTACAACTGACGGCCAGCGGTGGCACAGTCTATAAGTGGAGCAACGGTGAAAACACGCCCGGCATCAATGTGGCCCCGGTGAGTACCACACAGTACATGGTCACCATTACGGACGGTGCCTGCGAGGACACCCTGCAGGTGACGGTGAATGTAAAAGCGCTGCCGGCCACTCAAATTCAGGAAGGGGACTCCATCACGGTTTGTATGGACAAACCTTTTGATTTAAATGCAAGCGGAGCCGATTCCTACCTCTGGAGCACGGGCGATCAGAGCGCGGCTATTACCCTGACCTTGTCAAACAGTACGGTCATCAGCGTAACGGGAAGCAAAGACGGATGCGAGGCTGCGGACAGCATTATGGTAGTTGTGGAAGCCTGTGTGGGTATAGAAGAAAGTCACCTGGCCGGGAATATCAGCATTTATCCGAACCCCGGTTCAGGGGTGCTTTATTTGGATGTGGATGAGCTGATGGTGGATAAATTTGATGTGGAAATTGTGGATGAGAACGGGCGCGTGCTTCTCAGAGAAGTTCGCCACGAAAGCGGTCTGAGCGTGATCAATCTGTCTCACCTGGCTGCCGGAAACTACTTCATCCGGATACGCAACAAAGATCAATCGATAGTGAGGAAGATCAGCATTGTTCATTAAAACCAGTCATTGAGAAAGCGGGAGCCGGATCGGTAGAGGTCCGGCTCTTTTTTTTAGTGGCTGTGCTTTGGAATGTGAATGCGGAAGGTGCTCCCTTCTCCCTCACGGCTTTCCACGCTCAGCCGGGCTCCGTTGCTGACGGCAAAATAATAGGCGAGGGAAAGCCCCAGTCCCGCCCCTTTTTCATTCAGCGTACCTCTCGAGGTAAACATGTGGCGGGTATCAAAGAGTTTTTTCTGTAATTCCCCGGGAATTCCCACGCCACTGTCACTTACTTCCACCAGCAGTTCATTATTCTCTTCCCTCGCTCTGATTATAATTTCTCCACCGTTGGGCGTAAACTTGACCGCATTGCTTAAGAGATTCCTCAGAATGATTTCGAATTGAACCGGATCAAATTCAAACGAAACCCCTTCTATATTTTCCGTGCGAACATGGATCTTCTTGTCTTCCAATGCCGGCTTCTGAAAGTCGATCGCCTCCCTGACCATATCCGGAAGGAGAAGTTTTTTCTTTTGCTTTCTGCTG
>JALSIH010000122.1 GCA_026981615.1 Chitinophagales bacterium | reverse complement strand
GAAGGGGATTGTCCTGGTTGAGGTCGGGCATGTGCTTGTCAAACCAGCCTTCGTTGAATATTTTTCTGTCATAGGCGCTGCCGTGCGGATCGAGCATGGCCGGGGCGCGGTAGTTGGTGCGGGTAAAGGTATCCCACTGATGAATCCAGTCAGCGGACGGGAGGTCCTGAATCATCCAGTGATGGATGCCCCAGTGGTTGTGCACCACATCCATGATCATTTTCATATTTCGCTTTTGCAGCTCATCGCAGAGTTTGACAAAGAGGGCATTGTCGCCCAGGCGGGGGTCCACGCGGTAGAGATCGGTGGCCGCATAGCCGTGATACGATTCCGATTTCTCGTTGTTTTCGAGCACGGGATTGAGCCAGAGGGCCGTCACTCCGAGCTCTTTGAGATAGTCGAGATGATCGAGCACCCCCCGGAGGTCGCCTCCGTGGCGCTCAAACATTTTGCTGCGGTCGAGGCTTTGATCGCGCATGCCTTCTATACGGTCGTTGTCCGGATTGCCGTTGGCAAAGCGGTCGGGCATGGCCAGATAAATGAGGTCGGCAGGATGGAGCGGGTCAATGCGCTGAGGATCGCGCTTCCTTTCCCGCAGTTGGTAGTTGTAGACGATCAGGTTATTGTCTTTCTGCAGGACAATGTCAAACGGACCCGCCCCGGCACTGCTGTCGATGTAAAGGTCGAGAAAGAGGTAATTCGGATTTTCCACGCGATGGCTCTCCATGAGGCGGATGCCTTTGGCATCGATGCGGGGAGTCCAGCTGCCGATTTCAGGCCCGTGCAGCAGAATCTGCAATTCGGGATTTTTCATTCCCGTCCACCAGAAGGGCGGCTCCACGTGATCGGGAGCTCTTTGCCCCTGCAGGCTCAGCAGGGAGATGAGAGAGAAGATGAGCAGTAGGTTTTTCATGTCAGTCGTTTTTCTTTAATACAATGCAGGCCAATGGCGGCAGGGTGACGGAGATGGAATGGCTGCGCCCGTGCAGGGGCAGTTTTTCAGCCGGGGCCGGCTTGTCGTTGCACACTCCGCTGCCGCCAAAGCGCAGCTCATCGCTGTTCAGAATCTCGCGGTAGCTGCCCGGTGCGGGCACCCCGAAGCGGTAGTCGTAGCGGACCACCGGGGTGAAGTTGCAGGCGATGATCAGCTTGTCTGCCGCCTCGCGGCCTTTGCGCACAAAGACGATAACGCAATTGTTGTGGTCATTATTGATGATCCATTCAAAACCGACCGGACTGAATTGCAGGTCGTAGAGGGCATGCTCGTTCCGGTAAAGGCGATTGACAGCCGCCAGCCAATCCAGCACCTGCCGGTGGGCGGGGTCCTCCAGCAGTTCCCATTGCAGCGCTTCATCATGGTTCCATTCCCTGATTTGCCCGAACTCTCCGCCCATGAAGAGGAGCTGCGTGCCCGGATGGCAGACCATGTATCCCAGCAGGAGGCGGAGATTGGCCTTTTTCTGCCAGGGATCGCCCGGCATTTTTGTCAGCAGGGAGCCCTTGCCGTAGACCACTTCATCGTGCGAAAGCGGCAACATAAAATTTTCGCTAAAGGCATAAAGCAGGCTGAAGGTGATTTTTCCGTAGTGGAAATTGCGGTAGAGCGGGTCTTCTTTAAAGAATTGCAGGGTATCATTCATCCAGCCCATCATCCATTTCATGCCGAAGCCCAGCCCACCCTCGAAAGTCGGGCGCGAGACGGCCGGCCAGGAGGTGGACTCTTCGGCTATTGTCTGCACATCCGGAAATCGGGCATAGACCTGCTCGTTGAATTCTTTCAGAAAAGCGATGGCCTCCAGGTTTTCGTTGCCTCCGTGTTCGTTGGGAATCCATTCCCCTTCTTTTCGCGAGTAATCGAGATAGAGCATCGAAGCCACGGCATCCACTCGCAGCCCGTCCGCGTGGTATTTGTCGAGCCAGTAGAGGGCATTGCTGATGAGAAATGCCCGCACTTCATTGCGCCCGTAATTGAAAATGTAGCTCTTCCAGTCGGGATGAAAGCCCTTGCGCGGGTCGGCATGTTCGTAAAGGGCGCTGCCGTCAAAGCGGTAGAGGCCGTGGGCATCGCCCGGAAAGTGCGAAGGCACCCAGTCGAGATAGACAGCGAAGCCGTGAAGATGCAACTGCTCGATGAGGTACATGAAATCTTCGGGCGTGCCGAAACGCGAAGATGGGGCAAAGTATCCCGTGAGCTGATAGCCCCAGGAGCCGTAAAAAGGGTGCTCCATGACGGGCATAAACTGCACATGCGTGAAGCCGGTCTTTTGCAGGTAGGCGATCAGTTCGGGGGCCAGCTCGCGATAAGTCAGCCATTGCCCGTTTTCCTTTTTCTTCCATGAGCCGATGTGCATCTCGTAAACCGAAATGGGGCTGCGGAGGCTGTTTTTTTCGCTGCGGCTTTGCATCCAGGAGTGGTCTTGCCAGTTGTAGTCCGTATCCCAGATCACCGAGGCCGTCTTCGGGGGCTCTTCCCAGTGCATGGCAAATGGATCGCCTTTCTCATGCCAGCGGCCGTCAACTGCCG
>JALSIH010000121.1 GCA_026981615.1 Chitinophagales bacterium | reverse complement strand
TCAATTTAAGTGCCCATCTTTTCAGGGGAAACCCCTTCAATGAGATTTTAAAATTTACCAGAACGAATGATATTGACCTGCTGGTCGTAGGAAAAAAGGAAGAACACCGGGGAGCCGGCATTGTGGCACACCGGCTCAGTCGCAAGGCACCCTGTTCGGTCATTTTCATTCCGCCCCGCCCCGAGTTGCTGATGGATGCCATCCTCATGCCTACGGATTTTTCGGACTACTCGGCCATGGCTTTTCGCGAGGCCATGTTCTTTCGTCAGAAATTTCCCGGGATCCGTCTTGTCGCCCTTCATGTTTATCATGTTCCCATCGGATATTATTCCACCGGGAAGAGCTATGACGAGTTTGCCGAAATCATGAAGAGAAATGCGGAAAAGGAGTTTGAGAAATTCGTCAAAAACAATAAGCTGGAAAAATTAGAACTGGAACCCATACTCGTACTGGGAGAAGAGCACAATCCGGCTGAAAAAATACACGAGCTGGCCATACGCGAAAATTGTGATCTGATACTGGTCGGAGCCCGCGGGCATTCCATGGTTTCGAGCATCGTACTCGGCAGCACAACCGAAAAACTGCTGCGCATTACAAAAAAGATTCCCGTATTTGTGATGAAGCGCAAAGGAGAAACCCTTAAATTACTGGATATTTTGATGAACATTTAAGTCCGGGCCATGAAACACATTCTCTTAGCCTTTGACGGTTCTTACTATTCGGATGCCGCGCTTCAATATGCCATTCAGCTGGCCAAATCGGAAGGGGCGATGATCGAAGGTGTTTTCCTGGAAGACCTGAGTGCCTATCATCAGTTCAGCCCGATATTCGAAGCACCGGATGTAATCGGCATTGCAGACGAGGTGCTGGAAGAACTGAAAAGCAGCACACGGCAATCGATAGAGGAGAATGTAGCCAAATTTAAAGCGAGCTGCGCTGCCGCTGAGGTGCATTGCAAAGCCGAGCATGAAATAGGAGTGCCGGGGGTGGAGCTTATTGATCGTTCCATGTTTACGGATGTATTGATCATCGGGGCGGTCACCTATTTCTCGAATCTCGGTATGCAGGGGGATTTGCGCCTGGTTTCCGAATTGCTGAGCCATGCCCATTCTCCCGTCATTGTGGTACCCGAAAAATTCCACGAATTAAAGTTGATCAATTTTGCATTTGACGGCTCTCCCTCCGCTTCTTTTGCCATTCGTCAGTTCCTCTATTTATTTCCGAATTTGGTAGCTTCGGCAAAAGCGAACCTGATCACGGTGCTGCGGGGAGAAGGGGAAGCGCTTCCTTATGAGACGGAAATGCTGCAGTATCTGACACGCTACAAGAAGAATCTGTATCGTGAAGTGCTGCGGGGCAAGGCCGGGGAAGAGTTGTTGCGCTACGTGAAGATGTCACCGGAATCCATCGTGGTCATGGGAGCCTTCGGGCGCAATGCCTTTTCGAAATTGTTTAAGCCCAGCACCGGCAAAAGATTGATACGTTCCAACTCGGTACCTATATTTATTGCGCATGAGTAGAGGAGAAAAAGTCAAGAGGGAAAAATTCGAAGACAAGGTGCACGGCCGTGCCGGATTTGGCGGTCTGCGCGAGTATTTGGCCGAATTTGTCTATGGCGGCATGGACGGCAGTGTGACCACCTTTGCCGTGGTGGCCGGAGCGGTGGGGGCCGAGTTGGGTGTCGGAGTGGTGCTCATCCTCGGCTTTGCCAACCTCTTTGCTGACGGGCTGTCGATGTCCATCGGAAATTACCTTTCGGTGAAATCCGAAATTGATGAGTACAAGCGGCAGGAGAAAGTCGAATATTGGGAGGTTGACAATCTGCCGCACAAAGAACGGGACGAAATAAGAGAAATCTATGAGGCCAAGGGTTTTGAAGGCGAATTGCTGGAAAAGGTGGTGGATGTGATCACGGCCGACCGCGACCGCTGGGTGGATGTGATGATGAAGGAAGAGTTGAATCTGCAATACCCGGCTGCTTCTCCGCTTAAAACCGCCCTGGCTACCTTTTCCGCTTTTGTACTGGTTGGTTTTATTCCTCTGATGAGCTACGTGGTTTCTTATTTTTACGTGATGCCGCCTGCCCGCCTCTTTCTCCTTTCTTCGCTCTTTACGGGCCTGGCTTTTATTTTTATCGGCTTTTTAAAGAGCTATGTGACCCATGCCCCACGTATTCGCAGCATCATCGAAACACTCCTGCTGGGCACGGTGGCCGCGCTCGTGGCCTACTATGTAGGCGATCTTCTCCAATCCATTATTGCTTCTGCATAAAAAGATAGTCTATCATGCTCAGTCATATCCTGGTCGCTACCGATTTCTCCGAAAATGCACACAACGCACTGCGCTATGCCGTTCAGCTGGCCGTGGATGTAAAAGCGAAACTGACACTGCTGCACGTCACCGAGCCGGAGGCCTTTCTGGCACAGACTCCGGGCGACCTGATGGACCAGATATGGAAAGAAGTGGAAGCAGGGGTGATGAAGGAGATGGAGCATGCCCTTCAGAAAATAAGGGAAGAATTGCCTGATTTGGAAATGCCCGGGGTTCGGAAAGAAATGCGTTCGGGCCTGGTGGCCGATGCCATCCTTATGGCTGCTGACGACCTTCAGGCCGATCTCATCGTGGCCGGAAGCCATGGATATGCCGGCATCAAAGACCTCTTCTTTGGCAATCATACGGCATCTCTGGTATCCAAGTCGGAACGCCCTCTGCTCATTGTGCCGGGGACTTATTCCTATCAGGGCATTCGCAAGATGGCCTATGCCATCGATTTTCGCTCCATAGACGATACGGCCCTGCAAACCCTGGTGGAGCTTAAGGAGGAATTGGGTTCCACGCTCGAAATTGTGCATGTGGATGTGGAAGAAGGGAAAGCCGCCCCCGCTGAGCTTGAAAACTTCACCAAGCTGGTCCAACGCCTCTTTGGGCAGGCGCATATTCGCTATGAATTTTTGGAAGGGGAAAGCCCCGTGGCCGCCCTGATCGGATATATGGAAAGAAGCGATGCCGATCTGCTGGCAATGAAGCACCGCCACCGCCACTTTCTCGGCTTAATCCTCGGACGGAGCGTTTCAAAAGACCTGCTGAAGGTGGCAAGCCTGCCGATATTGGTTTTTGAAAGTTGATCCGCTTAGTTCAATATGTAGCTGAGCCCGACATTGAAAGTGCGCCCGATCCGGTACGATTCCGTGATATACTCCTGTCCTTTGAATTGCTGACTCTTTAAATAAGAGGCATTCAGCAAATTTTGAGCTTCCACTTTGGCTTCAAATCGACTGTTTATCTTTTTCGATATTTTGAAGTTCAGCATATGGCGGGGTCGCTCATAGATATCGGGCACCCCTTCGCGGCCGATCTCGCTCAGGCGGGGACCGAAAACATTGTAGCTCAGCATGGCGTGAATGCCTGCCGAATCGGCATCGTATGAGAGCATGGCATTCATGATGTAGGGCGACTGGCCCTGAAAAGGACGGTAGGGCTTCAGCTCGGGGTTGATGGTGCTGAGTATCGCATATTCTTCGACCTCCATATCTACCCGCGAAACGATATACGTAAAATTGCTGCCCAGCTTGAAGTTTTTCAGCCCGGGATGAATGAAGTCCAGTTTTTTTCTGAAATCCAACTCCAGCCCGTATACAAAAGCAGTGGAAGTATTCTGATAAATAATCTCCGGATTGTATGCTTCCGAGTTATAAAACTTGCTGATGGGGTCATTGAATTTTTTGTAGAAAGCACTGACGGCCATCACTTCACCCGGACGTATAAACCATTCCCAACGCAAGTCATAGTTGTTGATGAGGGTTCGTTTCAGCTCCGGATTTCCGATGTAAATAAAGCCCCCGATGTAGTCAAAGGAAGAGAAAGGAGCGAGTTCTCTCATGCTCGGCCGGGCAATGGTGCGGCTGACCGAAGCACGGAGGTTCATCTTTTCCGTCAACGGGTAAATGAGGTTGATGCCGGGCAGCAGGTCATTTTCTTCTATTTTTCCTGCCTGCAGGGTACTGTCTTCGCTCTGTACATTTATCTCTGTCCTTTCGAGTCGCGCACCTCCGGCCATTTTCAGTTTGCCGAAGAGTTCGTAGGTAAACATGGCATAGCCGGCATAGATGCGCTGGCTGCCTTGATAATTGTTGGAGGAGCGGGTGTTGTTGACCAGGTAGAGCCCGGTGATGTTGCGCTTGCGCAGCGAATCATAGGCAATGATGCCGAGATTGTCTGTTGCAAAATAATCTTCGGGGTTGCCGTTGTACAGATTTCCGCGGGCATTGTTTACATCAAAGCGGTATTCGCTGAAGTTGCGATTTTTTTCGTTGGCCAGCACACCGAATTTGAATTTATTGAAGGAGTTATTGGCGGAGAGGGGCAGTTCCAGGTCGAGCTTAAACTCTTTGCTTTCATCCTGCAGATTTCTGAAAAAATGTGCAGGCAGGGAATATTCCGAAACACGGATGAGGTAGAGCGAGTCGCGGACCTCGTTGGCAAAGAAACGAAGGTCGGGCTCATTTTGAAATGAGCGGGTCATGCCCCCGATCCATTCGGCTTTTAGCCGGCCAAGAGCCGGGAAGAAGTGCTTTCCTCTCAGCTGGAAGCTGCTCAGCCCGCGCTCCATAAACTGCAGCGTGCGGGTTTCGAATATGGCATTGGAAGCCGAGATAAAGCCCGGAGCCGGACCACGCTGATAGCGGCCGGAAATTTGAGCATCGTGATTATAAAGGAGATTAATGCCCAATTCATGATGCTCGCTCACTTTATAACTCAAAGTGGCGAGCCCGTTGATGCGCGGATTGGCAATGCTGCGCATATCATTCAACTGAAAAAAGGGAAAAAGAGATTGGGCTTCGAGGCCGGTGATGTCCCATGCAGCCTGGCTGCCATTGGCATAGTGGGTGAGGCTGCGTCCGGCATTGCCCCCGATGAGGATGCCCAGGTCACGGCCAAAGAGCTTGAAACTGTTTCCGTAGGAGATGCTGAAGTTGTAGTTTGCCCCTGAGTTTTGCGGAGCAGCAGCCATCTGCCGGCTTACGCTTTTGATGCTCTGGTCGATGATCTTCGCATAACTTTCGTTGCGCCTCGCTTTGATGTACAGGTCATTGCTTAATTCATTTCTCAGACTTTCGTCAGCGAGCATTGCGGGCAGCGAGAGGCTTCCGTCATTGTACCCCGCAAAGGCATATCGCCCGGCATCAAAAGAAAGAAATCCGGGGTTGAAACTGGACTGTGTATTGTAGCCGCTGCCTATGCTCAGGCGAAATGTCCTGCTCTCGGGAAATGATTTGGTCGTCAGGTTCACATTGCCTCCGGTGAAATTGCCCGGCATGTCGGGGGTGAAGGTTTTGCTGGCAATTACTTTCTCCAGCATATTGGCCGGTATCAGGTCGAGTGACGCACTGTTGCTGTAGGGGTCTGTGCTGTTCAGCGTCACTCCGTTGAGCTGTGCTCCGGAATAGCGGTCGCCCAATCCGCGCACATTGATTTTTTTCCCGTCCACGATGCTCACACCGGTAATCTTTTTGACCGATTGGGCTGCATTGCTCACCCCAAAGCGGTTCATCTCCTGGCTCGATATCCCGTCCTGAACCGAAAGGGACCTCTTTTGCATGGAAAGAATCGCATTTTCGGTGTTGTCAATTTTGCGTGCTTTGATCACCACTTCATCCAGGCCCATTGATTCGGGACTTAGTTGCACATCCAGTATCAGTTCCTTCCCGGGAAGCACTTCTACCCCCTCAATGGTCTGGGGTGCATAGGATACGTATGAGAACTGAATGTCGTAGCTGCCTGCCGGAATATTGCTTATTTCGTAGTGTCCGTCCAGGTCGGTATTGGAACCCATGAAAGGATTCCGGATAATGACATTTACTCCAATGAGTGTTTCACCGCTTTCGGCATCCGTCACCGTTCCTTTTACGCTGCCGGGCTGGGCCAGAAGAGTGCCCGTGAGAAAGATCAGAAAAAAACCGAGTAATGCCTTGATTTTCATTTGCAAATGCTTTTGTGCAAAAATAGAAGGCGACCCGGGGCCTCCGGCTTCACATATGTTGTATTTGTTTAAGTTAAAGGTTAAGGAATGGTTAAGTGAGGGCATAAAAAAAGCAGGATAAAGAGATATCCTGCTTTTTTGTTGCTGCGTTTTTAATCAGAACAGAAATACTTTCCGGCTGACGTGGAAGGCCTCGCTGCTGACACGAACGAAATAAACACCGGCCGAGAATGCGTGCAGGTCGAGTTCGATCTGCTGCTTTGATCCGGGGTTGAGTTTCACGCTTCGCTGCATGATCACGCGGCCGGAGCCGTTGAGCACTTCAATGTCTGCACTATTATTTTCTGCCGATTGCAGGGTGAAATAAACGGTTCCCCGGGCCGGGTTGGGGCGGATCTCACTCATGGCATAGGCAGCCGGTTTTTTCTTTTCGATGCCGACAAAAGTTTTCAGGTATCCGTAAGAGGAAAGAGCGGTCCATCCGTCTGCCCAGGTGCCGTTGGCTGCCGGATCGAAGGCCCCTTTATAACTTACTTCAGTAAAGAACGGATCCGTGGGATAGGTGGCCAGCGATTGGGTAGCCGGACCGCTTGCCGAAGGCCTCGGGTCGAGCCCGCCATCGGGCAGGCGGCTGATGCCCCCGATTTGCGGGTCGGCAATGACGTTGTTATTGTTGTTGAAGTGATCAATCAAAAACTGAGCAGTGCTGTCTTCCGCACCGGAAGTAAACTGTATGTATCCGGTATTGAGGTCGGCACTGAGGGTGCTGTAATTGCCAAATCCGTAAAAGACATTGTTAGCCAGAATGAGTTCCCCGTTTTCCATGCGTTGCCGGCTGTCGACACCCGAGCCTGCCGGCAGGTCTTCTACCTGGATCATTTTGTTTCCGAAGTCGGTAAAGATGGAATTGTAGTATTTGCCTGCCGTGGCATCTCTGAAAAGCAAAGCAATGCCTCCGGCCTGTTGATTGTCAATGCCTGTGCCGAAATAAGTGGCATTATACACGGTAGGATTTGAATAGATGGTATTTCCATCGGGTTTGGCACCGTCCATCTCGGCAGCATGATCTCCATCGTCAAGTGCCTGAATGCAGAACCAGAACTGGCCCGATCCCCGGTAGCCCAGGTCCCAGTCGAAGCCGTCATCCGCACAAAAGGCCACTGCGGCCCACTTCAGCATGGGGCTTCCGCCAAAAAATTCGATGCCATCGTCTTTGTTTGCAAAAATTTCAATGTGCTCCAATACGGTGCCGCTTCCCACACCGCCCAGGGAGAGCCCGTTGATTTCATCTCCCGGAGAGAGCTCCGCTCCTCCGTGACGGATGGAAACGTAGGTCAGTGATCCGGAGTTGTCGTTGCTGTTGTTTCCTCCGAATTTGATGCGGCTTTCGGTGGAGGGGATGCCTTCGATGGTAGCAATGGGGCTTGAGTTGCCCAGCGGGGCGCTCCCCAGGAGGATCAGTCCGCCCCAGAGTCCGCGATCGCTTTCGTCCAGATCAAAAGGGTCATTGATGTCGTCAATTTCGGCCGTAAAAATGATGGGCTCGGCTGCCGTTCCGTTTGCATATATCTTAGCCGTAGAAACCACGATGAGTGCCGAGGCCGGGTCGCCCGTACTGATATTGTTGCTCGCCAAACCTTTGATGACGGTGCCTTTCTCTATGGTCAGTGTGGCCCCTGAGTCTACAAATACATAGCCGTCCAGCAAATACACATTGTCGCTGGTCCAGGTCACCTGGTCGTTGGGCCCGATATCGGCATCTTTTACCGTCACGGTGTTTTGTGAGCGGAGGCCGGAAGAAAAAAGAAAGAGAAGAAAACTTACTAAAATTGCTCTCATTGCATTGATGTTTTTAATGGTTATAAACTGTCCAAATGGAATGATGCAAAATTTGAGATATACTCTTACCGGTATGTTACTCTCAGATTATCTTTAAGTTAACCGGGACGGGACCCCGTTTTGAGTTAAAGAAAAGTTGTGCTCGAAGGAGGAAGGCCGGCAGGCACCGGATCGCTTAACGGGCTTCCGGCAGGAGATGAAACTCTTTCCCGTACTGGCTTTTGTACCAAAAACTATTGCTCTTCAGACGGAGCACCGTCAGGGTGTCGACAGCCGTGATGAAGCTGCCGCTGTAGTTGAGAACAAGTTGATCTTTCTTGTTAATAAAAGACCAGGTTCCGCTCGACTGGGTTTGAAAAACACCGGCCAGGAGCAGGCGGATTTCCATCGTGCCGTCAGAGTTGAAGAGGTAGCTGATGTCTTCAAACTGGCTGCTGATGTCGTTGCCCTGTTCATCGTATACCTTCTCGGGTACCCAGATGTTCACCAGGCGCGATTCGGGCTTTTTAAAAGAAATCAGGGGCCCATCGCTGTAGCTTTTACAGGCGGAAGCAAAAATCAGGAGGCCGGCAAGGCATAAATAGAGCAGTTTCTTCATTTCCGAAAATTGATTGAGGCTTAAAATTAATGACTAAGGCGCACAATTGCTGTTTTTATCCTGCCCGGTGAGGCTTTATCTTTGCAGGCATGGCGTCAACACAACAACAGGATGCATTGAAACCCATTGTTTCACATGCCAAGGAATACGGCTATATCTTCTCTTCAAGTGAGATATATGACGGCCTGAGTGCCGTATATGATTACGGGCCCTACGGAGTAGAGCTTAAAAACAATATTCGCAGCTACTGGTGGAAGTCCATGGTGCAGATGCACGAAAATGTCGTGGGCCTCGATGCAGCCATATTTATGCATCCCGAAATATGGAAGGCCAGCGGCCACGTGGATGCTTTCAACGACCCGCTGATCGACAACAAGGACTCAAAAAAAAGATACCGGGCCGACCAGCTTATTGAGGATTACCTCGAGAAATACCATAAAAAAATAGCGAAAGACACCGAAAAAGCGCGCAAGCGTTTCGGAGCCGAATTTGACGAAGCGCAGTTTTTGGCGACCAACCCGAATGTCTTGCGCAACAAGGCCAAAATCGAGGAAATCAATTTCCGCATGAACGAGGCGCTGAAAAAGGAAGACTTTGCCGCACTCAAGGCGCTGATCGAAGAGTTGGGGATTGCCGACCCCGAAACCGGATCGAAAAACTGGACGGATGTGCGCATGTTCAACCTGATGTTCAGCACGCAGCTGGGGACCATTGCCGGAGAGGCCGGAAAGCTGTATCTGCGCCCCGAGACGGCTCAGGGCATTTTTGTGAATTTTCTCAACGTGCTCAAAAGCACCCGCCAGAAGATTCCTTTCGGCATTGCCCAGAGCGGCAAGGCTTTTCGCAATGAAATAGTGGCCCGGCAGTTTATCTTCCGCATGCGCGAATTCGAGCAGATGGAAATGCAGTTTTTTGTCAGGCCGGGGGAAGAGGAAAAGTGGTACAGCTACTGGAAGGAAAAGCGCATGAAGTGGCACCAAACGCTGTATGCGCCAAAAAAGCAGTTGGTCAACAATGCAGCGCCTTCTTATGATCACATTCTGCGCTTTCACAATCACGAGAAACTGGCACATTATGCCCGCGCAGCCGTGGATATCGAATTCCGCTTTCCGTTCGGTTTCCGGGAGTTGGAGGGTATCCATTCGCGGGGCGATTTCGACCTCGGGCGCCATCAGGAGTTCAGCGGGAAGAAACTTCAATATTTCGACCCGGAGCTGGGTGAAAGCTATGTGCCCTCAGTGGTGGAGACTTCCATCGGCCTCGATCGCATGTTCTTGGCTGTTTTCGGCCATGCATTGGACGAAGAGACCCTCGAAGACGGCAGTCAGCGCACCGTACTCCGCCTGCCTGCCGAGCTGGCCCCCGTGAAAGTGGCGGTATTGCCGCTGCTCAAAAAGGACGGACTCCCCGAAGAGGCCCGCCAGATTTTTGACGGCCTGAAACTGGAATTTATGTGCCAGTATGACGAAAAGGATGCCATCGGCAAGCGATACCGCAGGCAGGATGCCATCGGCACCCCATATTGCCTGACGGTCGACCATCAGACACTTGAAGACCGGACCCTTACCATCCGCGAGCGGGACAGCATGAAACAGGAACGCATTCCCATTGGAAAGGTAGGGGAAGTGGTGAAAGAACGTGTGCAGATGGAGAATCTGTTGCGGCAATTGTAGGAGGCCGATGACAGGGACTTAGAAAAAAATATTATCTTGAGGGCAAAACTTATCATCTCATGCGCATATTTGTCCTTGTCCTCTCCGCTCTTTTCCTTTTCTCATGCAGCAAGGAAATTCCCGTGGAGACACCCGTGAACACCGGCAACCAATCCGAGCTGCGAACGGTGAAAGTGACGGTCATTCACATTTACAAACTGGATGCTCCGAGGGAGGACAGCCTTGTGCCGGGGGTGGAGGTGAAACTTTTTCTGAGCAAGCAGGACCGGAAGGCAAATACGGGCTGGGACGGTATTCAGACCACCGACCGAAACGGAGTGGCTACTTTCCTGGCACGCGATGACGATTATTATTATGTACGGGCTTCGCACCCCGTTCTCGGTGTTCGCGAAGACGAGGTAAAAACCCCGCCCGGAACCGTTAATTTCCTTGAGATAAGATACTATTGAGGGGCCCCGTATCAGTGTACGATGAGTTGCTTTGTTTTTTCGAAGAGCCCGTTGCTCATTTTTATAAGATAATTGCCGGCTGCATAGCCCTGCAATGAAAGCGTATGGGTGTACGTGCCCGGGCTCAGCAGGCCAAAGTCAAAGCCTTTGATCATCTTTCCGCTGTTGTCGTAGATATAGAGAAAAGGATGCATCTCTTTGACGGCAAAGAAGCGGATGATTGTTTCGTTTTCTGCTGGATTGGGGAAAATCTCGAAATTCAGCAAAGCCGATTGATGAATGCGCTGCCAGGCAAGGCCTGTACCGGGATCGCGGGCTATGGACACTTCAAAAATTCGATTGCTTGCAAAGCTGAGTCCGTTTGTATTGCTGAAAAAAGAATTCGGCACCGTGCTTTCGATGCCTCCGAAGATATAGCCCACCACCCGGCTGTCGCTTTGCAGGGCATTGAGGTCGAGAATTTCGCCATCCATGTAAGGTGCCCGGGGGTGCTCGAAAAACTCCGCACCGGCCCCGAGGTAGCCGGGCATGGCATCCGGCATCACCGATTCCGCCACACTGTCGTTGGCATAGCGCGTCATGCGGCTGATGGTCTTTACAAAAGGCACATTTTCGTCATTAATCAGCTCACCGCTGGCCGTATCGTAGGCATACTGGCCGATTCCACCGAAAAAGAGGGTATGCATGACATTGCCGTTCCGGTCGTACAGGGGCAGATGTGCCGTATGGTATTGATTCAGGAGTTGGGAATAATCATTCCGGACGGTATAGCCGGTGTCGTTGATATCCACCGAGTTGAGCCAGGGCAGGTCGGCATCATAGCGGAAAACGCCCGTGAAGGCCGTAAATCCCTGCCGGCCATCGGCAAAAATTTGGGGCACCATGTTGTAATCTCTCCTGTGAAGGTGGAGCGTGTCAATTTCTTCCCTGTATTGGCTTACCGTAATTTGATTTCCGTCAAAAGCCAGCCTGAAGCGTTTGATGGCATTGCTGTATTCCTGTATGAAGCCGGGGCCGTGGCCGGGCCCCATGGGATTGTAGCGCCCCATGAATTTCTGTCCGCCCACGAGATAATAAAGGCCTTCAAGAAAGCCGGCATAGCCGCCCGTCACCTGAAAGCGGGGGTCCTCCTGCTGATGAATATAGGGGGCCACCGGATTCCCCTGCACGATGGCATCGCTGAGGGCGCTCACTTCTATGGCACAGATATTCGGATATGTGATGTGGTCACCGGCCTGCGCACTGAAGCCGTATCCCCCGAAGAGGTAGAGGGTGTCGTCATGCTGCACAAACTCCATATTGGTCGATTGCAGCTGCTCGCTGACGGAAGAGTCGAGCGAGCTCAGCGGAGCCGACCAGACCTCTTTCCGGGCTACATCAATGACATAGATATTCTTGTTGTTGCCGGCATCCGGGAAGGCTTCAAAGGGCCTGCGTTTGTGCAGGCCGTCCGTTCTTCCACCGATGATGACCCAGCGGCCCTGGCGGTCGATGGCAGAGGCAAAGGAATGTACGGCCGGCAAGGCGCTGAAAGTTATCTCCTTCAGTTCGGGAGTAAATTCACCACCACTTTATGAAAAAGCTCCGAAAGCAGGGGCAAGTGTCAGGAGGAGGAGAAAAAGTGTACGCATTTGCCGAAATTAAAGAATACAAGAAATAAAAGTGCCTTACACAAAGCACTTTTCATCCAATGACGAATACTTAACTTTGGTTCCTCAAGCAAAAGGGACTATGACAAAGGTGAAACCGGCCATACCCAAAGGTATGCGTGACTTTGGCCCCGATCAGATGGCCAGGCGAAATTATATTGTCGCTCATCTCCGCGAAGTTTTCGAGCGATTCGGGTTTTTGCCCCTCGAAACTCCGGCCATGGAGAAGCTCGAAACCCTGACGGGCAAATACGGAGAAGAGGGGGACAAACTCATTTTTAAAGTACTCAACAGTGGCGATTTTCTAAAAAAAGCCGACCGCGAAGCCCTCGAAACCGGGAATTTGACACGGCTGGCCCGTTCCATTGCCGAAAAAGGGCTGCGCTATGACCTGACCATCCCCTTTGCCCGTTATGTGGCCATGAATCGGGGGCGGATTGCCTTCCCCTTCAGACGATACCAGATGCAGCCTGTCTGGCGGGCCGACCGCCCGCAGAAAGGCCGCTACCGTGAGTTTGTTCAATGTGATGTGGATGTCATCGGCAGCACCGGTCTGATCTCCGAAGCCGAACTGATTCAGATATACCAAATGGCTTTTGCCTCGCTGAATGTGGGCATCCGCATCCGGGTAAACAACCGGAAAATACTGGAAGGGCTGGCCGGATATCTCGGTGTCGCAAATCAATTTTCTGCCCTTACCGTGGCCCTCGACAAACTCGATAAGGTGGGCATGGCAGGCATCCGCCCCGAGCTGGCGGCCAGGGGCCTCCTGCCCAAAGCCATTGAAGACTTGGAAAAAATAATTGAAAAAAGAAGCTGGTCGCTCGATCACCTGGAGAAACTGCTCGACAATGAACGCGGGCAGGCAGGCATCCGTGAGTTGCGAAAAATATTCTCTTTCCTGTCCGAGGCCGAAAAAAGCAATGTGGAATTTGACCTGACCCTTGCCCGGGGCCTGGATTATTACACGGGGACGATCTTTGAAGTGACAGCCGAAGGAGTGGAAATTGGCTCGGTGGGTGGCGGAGGACGATACGATGACCTTACCGGAGTCTTCGGCCTGCCCGGAACGAGCGGAGTGGGCATCTCCTTCGGCCTCGACCGCATCTATGATGTGATGGAAGAGCTGAAACTCTTTCCGGAAAATATAGAAACGGCCAGTCAGGTGCTTTTTATCAACTTTGGCGGAGAGGCGGAAGCCAAAAGCTTCGAAATGCTCGGCCGTTTTCGTCTGCTGGGCCTTCGCTGCGAGATTTATCCGGATGCAGCCAAAATGAAAAAGCAAATGAAGTATGCCAACGCCAGGCGCATTCCTTTCGTCATCATGCTGGGCGAAGAAGAGATACAATCATCGATGCTGCAGCTCAAGGACATGCAAAGCGGATCGCAGACACGCATGACCGAAACCGATGCTCTGGAGATAATTCAGACCCAGTTAAAAACACCTTGAATCACAGGATATGAAGCAAGCGGAAATAGGCAATGAATATCTGACGCTCGGAGTCATCAGCGATTGGGTACGCGAGGAGCGGGAACTGGTACTTTCGCATGAAGCAAAACAGCAGGTGGAGCGATGCCATGCGTACTTGAAGGAGAAACTGGCCCGCAGCGATGCGCTTTTTTACGGGGTGAATACCGGCTTTGGCGCGCTGTGCAATGTAGCCATTTCGGACGATCAGATCGAAGAACTTCAGGTCAATCTGGTGCGCTCCCATGCCTGCGGTGCGGGCCGGAAAGTGCCACCCTTCCTGGTGCGGCTCATGCTGCTTTTCAAGGTGCTCAACCTCAGCAAGGGCTATTCCGGCATCTCGGGGGCCGTGCTCGATCGCCTTCTTACTTTTTATAATCGCAGGCTTTTCCCGGTCATTTACAAGTCGGGATCGCTGGGGGCCTCGGGCGACCTGGCCCCGCTGGCCCATTTGTCGCTGCCCCTCTTCGGGGAGGGCGAAATCTGGTATGAAGGCAAGGTGCACCCTGCTTCGGATATCTTGCCCGGGCTGGGCCTCGAAGCGCTGACACTGGGCCCGAAAGAGGGCCTTGCCCTGCTCAACGGAACCCAGTTTATGAGTGCCTATGCATTTCATGCCTGGCAAAAATCCACGCACCTCATGGACTGGGCCAATTTTATCACGGCCCTCAGCATGGATGCTTTTGATGCCAAAAGTGAATCTTTGGACCCCCTGATCCATTCCCTGCGGCAGGCACACAGCCAGGGCTATGTGGCCGATACCATCCGTTTCTTTCTCGAGGGAAGCGAGATATCGAAGCGCGAAAAGAAACAGGTGCAGGACCCTTATTCCTTTCGATGCGTACCACAGGTACATGCAGCCGTTCACCGGGCCTTCGACCATGTGGGCGATGTGCTCGAGGAAGAAATCAACGGAGTGAGCGACAATCCCAATATCTTTGTGGATGCGGATCGCATCCTCTCGGGCGGCAATTTTCACGGTGAGCCTCTTGCACTGATACTTGACTATGCGGCCATTGCCATTTCCGAGATCGGAAGCATCTCGGAAAGAAGAACCTATCAGCTGATTTCGGGACAAAGAGGCCTGCCTGCTTTTCTGACGGCACAGGGCGGATTGCATTCGGGCTTGATGATTCCGCAATACACGGCAGCCTCGCTGGTGAGCAAAAACAAGCAGTTGTGCACTCCGGCTTCGGTGGACTCCATTCCCTCTTCCAACGGGCAGGAAGACCACGTGAGCATGGGAGCCAATGCGGCTGTCAAGCTCTATGATGTGGTCGAAAACGTGCATGACATTCTGGCCATCGAACTGATGTGCGCGACCCATGCCATCGAATACAGGCGCCCGGCCCGGTCTTCGCAAATCATCGAAAATATCTTGGCCGCCCTCCGGGAGGAATTGCCTTTCAATGACAAGGACCATGTGCTCTATGAGGATATGCGCATATGCAGGGCTTTTATTATGAAGTACAATCCGCTCGATTTTGCCTGATCTCAAGTTAAAGGCCGATGACTAAGCAGCGCAGATTTTTATCCAACCTGGCCTTTTTGCTTCTTGCAAATCTGCTGGTAAAGCCGTTCTGGATACTGGGCATCGACCGGACGGTGCAGAACCAGGTCGGCCCCGAAGAATACGGCCCCTACTTTGCCCTGCTCAATTTTTCCTTTCTCTTCAATATTTTCCTCGATTTCGGACTGAACAATTTCAACAACCGCGCCATTGCCCGCCACGATTCATTGCTCGAGCGTCTGCTGCCCAATATCATTTCTCTGAAAATCCTCCTCGGTGCGGGCTACTTTCTGATTTCCTTTCTCGCGGCCATGGCCAGCGGATTCCGGGGCGACCAACTCTTCATACTTTCTTTCCTTCTTTTCAATCAGATACTGGTTTCTTTCATACTCTACTTTCGAAGCAATGTAGCCGCCCTGCATTATTTTCGCCTCGATGCCGTTTTGAGCATCACCGACCGATTGCTGATGATCCTGCTTATCGGGTTTATGCTTTGGGGCGATGTGCTGCCCGGAAAGATCAGTATCCGGCATTTTGTGTACGGGCAGACACTTGCCTATTTCCTCACGGCTGTTTTTGCCTTTGCTGCGCTCAAATCTTTGAGAAAGGAGCTCCGCCTCTCATGGCGCTTCGGCCTTTTTCGTAAAATTTTGAAGTTGTCGCTGCCCTTTGCACTGCTCGGCCTGCTCATGAGCATCTACCACCGCATGGATGCCGTGATGATTGAGCGCATGCTCCCGGATGACGGAGCCCTTGAGGCGGGCATTTATGCGGCATCTTACCGCCTCCTCGATGCCTTTAATATGATGGGTTTTGCATTTGCCAGCATACTGCTGCCGATGTTTGCCCGCATGCAAAAAAAGAAGGAAAATATCCGCCCGCTTTTGGCGCAGGGGTTTAAAGCCATGCTTTTTCTGGCCATTACCGTGATGGCCCTTTCCTGGTTTTACAGGCACGAGATCATGCAATTGCTTTATACGGCTTATACGCCTTATTGGGGCCGGCTATTCGGACTGCTCATACTCAGCTTTGCCGGTGTGGCTTCCATGTACATTTACGGCTCCCTGCTGACGGGTGGCGGCTATCTGAAGGCCCTGAATGTAATCGGCATCTCGGGGGTGCTCGTCAACCTGGTTTTGAATTTTCTCCTCATTCCCCGCTTCAAAGCCGAAGGAGCTGCGCTGGCAACGGTCGTGACACAGTCTGCCGTGGCCGTGGCCCATTTGATTGCGGCTGCCTATGTCTTTCGCCTGCGTCCGGCTCAGGTGCTGCCCCCGGTCATCCCGCTCTTTTTTATTCTGGCCGCGGCCGAAGGCTATCTCTCTACCTTGCTCCCCTTTGCATGGATATTTCAGGTACTGGCGGCCGGTATGGCCATGCTGCTCACCGGATTTATGCTTCGAATGGTGGATATCGTCAGTGAACTGAAGGCAACCAATTGATGTCTTCCTTCATCTTAATTCAGTAAAGCA
>JALSIH010000120.1 GCA_026981615.1 Chitinophagales bacterium | reverse complement strand
CCGGCCGGTAAGCATCACTGACGGGCCCTCCGGGCCTTCGTCAGTGAGCAGGACTCGAATGCTGACGTGCCTCCGGCAGTCAGCACCCTGACAAGCGATGCCACGCACCGCTTCGTCAGTGGCCTGCGATAAATCCTATCTCAAAAAACTCGAACCTCCATGAACTCCCGACACATAAACAAAAAAACCCGAATGCTTGCGCATCCGGGCTCTCTTTGTAGCGGGGGCAGGACTCGAACCTGCGACCTTTGGGTTATGAGCCCAACGAGCTACCAGCTGCTCCACCCCGCGATATTTACTTCTGTATTTTCTCTAAAGAACATTTATCAAAAAAACATGCACTAATCCCAGTTCTTTCGATAAGGAGTGCAAATTTAATGATAATTTTGCAAATCGTAAAAATTTAAAAGGAAAGAATGTCAAAAAATCATCGGGCCGGGTACGTCAACATCATCGGCATGCCCAATGCCGGCAAGTCGACCCTGATGAACCGTCTGGTAGGAGAGCCCCTGGCCATTGCCACGGCCAAAGCACAAAGCACCCGCCATCGCATACTGGGCATAGTAAATGATGAGGAGAGTCAGATTATTTTTTCCGACACTCCGGGTTATCTGGAGCCCCGCTATCAGCTTCAGAAAAAAATGCAGGCCAAGGTGGAAGAAGCTTTGGAGGATGCCGATGTGCTGGTACTCCTTGTAGATGCAACGCACCCCGGGCTGCCGGAAGAATTTACAGAGAGAATAAAGAATGCCCGCGGGAAGCTGATTGCAGCCGTCAACAAAATAGACCTGAGCGATCAGCAAAAGCTGGAAGCCCTTGTGCAGAAGATAAAGGCGGAACTTCAGCCCGAAAGCATAATTCCCATTTCTGCCATGTACGGGGCCAATCTGGATCAATTGTTAAAAGCCATTCGTGAAAGACTCCCGGAGAGTCCGCCCTATTTCCCGAAGGATCAGTTGACCGACAAGCCGGAGAAATTCTTTGTGGCAGAGATTATAAGAGAAAAGATATTCGAACTCTACAAGCAGGAAATCCCCTACAGCTGCGAGGTGAAGGTAGACAGTTTTAAAGAAGACGTCCGCCTGATCCGCATAGCTGCGATCATATTCGTGAACCGAAAAAGCCAGAAACCCATTCTCATTGGCAAGAATGGCGCTGCCATGAAGCGCCTGGGCACGGAAAGCCGCAGGAAGATCGAAGCGTTTCTAAATTCAAAGGTCTTTCTTGACTTGCATGTCAAGGTGAGAGAGAATTGGCGGGAAAACGAAGAACAACTAAAGAATTTCGGGTACGAATAATCATTACAAAACAGAAGAAGAAGTGAGTGCAACAGTAGCAATAGTAGGAAGACCCAATGTGGGAAAATCGACATTTTATAACAGATTGGTAGGCGCTCGCGAGGCCATCGTTGACAACAGCAGCGGGGTTACCCGCGACCGTCTCTACGGGGTAAGCGATTGGAACGGGGAAGAATTTATCGTGGTGGACACGGGCGGATTTGTTCCGCGATCGGAGGATGTTTTCGAAAAGGCCATCCGCTCGCAGGTGGAGATTGCCCTTGACGAGGCCGATGTGATCGTCTTTATGGTAGATGTGACCACCGGCATTACGGATCTCGATTTGGAAATGACCCGGAAACTCCGCAAAACAAAGAAACCCCTGGCACTGGTGGTAAACAAGGTGGACAATTCCCAGCGAATGACCGATGCGGTCGAGTTTTATTCGCTGGGCTTTTCAGACCTCTTCATGATCTCATCCATCAACGGAAGCGGGACGGGCGAGCTGCTTGACTTTATTGTCGAAGAGATTCGCAAAAAAGGACCGGGTCCGGGTCTCAGCCTGAAGGAAGAATCCCTGCCCAAGTTTGCCATCATCGGGCAGCCCAATGTGGGCAAATCTTCCTACCTCAATGCCATCCTCAACGAAGAGCGGAATGTGGTCACAGACATTGCCGGCACCACCCGCGACAGCATTCACACCCACTACAAGTATTATCAAAAAGAGTTTCTGCTTATTGACACGGCCGGGGTCCGAAAAAAATCGAAAGTATATGAAGACCTGGAGTTTTACTCCGTCATGCGTGCGGTGAAGGCCATCGAACAAAGCGATGTCTGCCTGCTGATGATCGATGCCACCATGGGAATGGAGCGACAAGATTTAAGCCTCATAAAAATCATAGAACGAAAGAAAAAAGGCCTGGTGATTCTTGTGAACAAATGGGACCTCCCGGACAAAGAGAACAACACGGCCAAAGACTTTGAAGAGGAAATAAAAAAAAGAACCGCTCCTTTTACGGATGTACCTGTAGTCTTCATCTCGGCTCTGACCAAGCAGCGCATCTACAAAAGCATTGAAACGGCACTGGATGTGTACAAAAACCGTCAGAAAAAGATACCTACATCAAAACTGAACGATGCACTGCTGCCGATCATCGAGCGCACCCCGCCCCCCTCGGCCAGGGGCCAGTATATCAAAGTAAAATACATCACACAGGTCAATGCCTCGACACCGACCTTTGTCTTTTTCACCAACTTCCCCCAGCTCG
>JALSIH010000119.1 GCA_026981615.1 Chitinophagales bacterium | reverse complement strand
GTCATGTGCCGCCAGGGCCTCAAATTTATTTTCGGCACTGCGAAAGGGCAGGCCCGTCAATTCTGCAATCTTGGCGGCCACTTTTTCGGCATAGCCGGGCGGGGTATTGATGCCCGTTCCGACTGCTGTTCCACCCAGTGCCAGCTCACTCAAATGCCCGAAACTGTGGCGAATGGCCCGCAGCGCATGGTCCAGCTGTGAATAGTAGCCGCTAAACTCCTGTCCAAGGGTCAGCGGTGTGGCATCCATGAAATGCGTTCGCCCGATTTTTACCATCTTTTTGTAGGCCTCCGATTTTTCCTTCAGCGTGTCCCGCAGCTTTTTCATGCCCGGAACGGTCTTCTCCGTCAGCATGCGATAGGCGGCTATGTGCATGGCGGTCGGGAATGTATCATTAGATGATTGCGATTTATTGACATCATCGTTGGGGTGAAGGGCTCTTTTTTCCTTCGGGTCGCTCAGGCTGCCACCGCTCAGCAAATGGCCCCGGTTGGCGATCACTTCATTGACATTCATGTTGCTCTGCGTGCCCGAGCCCGTCTGCCAGACGACCAGGGGAAACTGCTCCCGGTGCTTCCCTTCGAGTATTTCATCACAAACCCGGGCAATGAGCTCCGCCTTTTCTTTTTCAAGCACACCCAGCTCATGGTTGCTGATGGCAGCCGCCTTTTTCAGGTAAGCAAATGCCTCGATGATCTCATCCGGCATCTTATTGTTTCCGATTCTGAAGTTTTCCAGCGATCGCTGGGTCTGTGCCCCCCAGAGCTTATCGGCCGGCACCTTTACTTCGCCCATGCTGTCGGTCTCAATCCTGTATTCCATTGCGTTTTCTTTTAATTGCTCAAAAAATTATTTTCCGGTGAAACGGGCCTTTCTCTTTTCAAGAAAAGCACGGGAACCTTCTTTAAAGTCCTGTGTATCGAAACTTGCCCCGAAGTGCCGTATTTCCACTTCAAATCCATCGCGCTTATTATCGTAAAACGCATTGACGCAATCAATGACTTTTGCTATGGCCAGCGGGGCTTTTTTCATTATTTTGCTAAGCAGTGCCCGGGCATCATTCAGCAGTTCTTCCGGTTCCGATATTTTGTTAACGAGGCCGAGTTTCAGGGCTTCCCCGGCATCTATCATCTCTCCGGTCATCAGCATTTCGAGGGCCCTGCTCTTTCCGGCCAGCTGAACCAGGCGCTGGGTGCCGCCATATCCCGGAATGAGTCCGAGATTGACCTCGGGCTGACCGAAATGCGCATTGGTCGAAGCTATGCGCAGGTGGCAGGCCATGGCCAGTTCACATCCCCCACCGAGCGCATAGCCGTTGACAGCCGCCAGCACCGGTTTCGGACTGCTTTCGATCAGATTCATCAGCGCATGCCCGTCCCGGCTCATGGCTTCGCCCTCTTCGCTGTCGAAGGCCGCAAATTCGGCAATGTCGGCTCCGGCTACAAAAGCTTTGTGCCCGGCACCCGTAAGGATGACGGCCCGTGTGTGCTCGTCTTTGCGAATATCCCGCATGACCTGCGTCAGCTCGGCTATCACTTCCAGATTCAGGGCATTCATCTTTGACTCGCGGTTGACGGTGACCGTGAGTATTCCTTCATGAAAATCAAGCAGAATCGATTGGTATTCCATATTCCTTTGTTTTTAATCGAAAGTCCCCTTTCCGGCATATTCCATGCCTTGAACTTTGAGTAACTTTACGGTGAATATTTGACATCTAAGACCATGAGCGAAAGTAAAGAATTGTTCACTTCCTTTCGGCCTGTGAGCAAGGCGGAATGGATAAAAAAAATAGAGGAAGACCTCAAAGGCAAAGCCTATGAGTCGCTTTTCCGGCAAACGCCCGAGGGCCTTCTTCTGGAGCCCGTCCATCATCGCGATGACCGAAAAGGAAAAAGCAATTTTCGCTTTTCTGCAGAGAACCGGCCCTGGATCAAGAGGCAAAACTTTCGCTTTGAAAACACGGCCGCTGCCCTTTCAAAGATGAATGCCCTTGCCGGCAGCGCTTTCGAGGCCATCGGCTTCCACTTTGACCGGACGGCCCCGGTGGAAGACCCCGGTCCTTTGTTTAAAGAAGCCTCGCGGCTGAATCTCAGCCTGCACCTCGAATCGGACAGCCCCGAACTAAAAGAGGCCCTCCTGAATTGGGCGAATTCCGAACCCGGTCTTGCTGCAAAGGCAAAAGGAAGCATAGGAGGCGGGGCAATCTTTCCCGGAGCCCCCGACCCCGGGCTTCGCAGGGCCATGCCCGGAATGAAGCAATTGCTCGTGAATGATTTCTACAACGAGCCGGCTCCCGACAATCTCATAATCGATATAAGCCTCACCCTGAAGAAGCTGAATGCACTCCTTCAACGTGCCTCCCGGGCCGGATGGAGCGGAGACGAGATCGTAGAAGACCTCCTCATACAGCTGGTGGTCGGTCCGGATTTTTTCAGAGAGCTGGCCCGCCTCCGGGCACTGCGCATGCTTGCGGCCAACCTCCTGCTTCTGCATCATCCAAACACAAAACACCCCGATGGATTTCTCCTCCATGCCGTGGTCAGAGCCGGAGCGGAGGAGGATGCCTATCGAGGATTG
>JALSIH010000118.1 GCA_026981615.1 Chitinophagales bacterium | reverse complement strand
GGCCTGCATGTCTTCTTCCGAGTCGGTTCGAAATATTCGTGGACGGTAGCTTTTATGATCCGGTACATTTTTTTCAATCCTTGCCTTCCATTTGCTGCTATTCATTCGGGTGGTATTTATAATTTAGCCTTAAAGTTAGAAAATGAGCATTACAAGCAAATTCCTAATTTAGCAATACAAATGTATATTTCTACCACCTTATATTAATTATTATGAATCTGAAAGACATTCATATTCTCTACGTAGATGACGAGCAAAACAACTTAACTGCTTTCAAAGCCACTTTTCGGAGAGATTTTAAAATCTTTACGGCCATATCGGCTGCCGAAGGCGTAAAGGTGCTGGACGAAGAAGATATACATATACTGATCACCGACCAGCGCATGCCGGTGATGACGGGCGTTGAATTTCTGGAATCCATTCTGGAAAAGTATCCGGATATGATTCGTATTCTGCTCACGGGATACACCGATATCGAAGCCGTTATCGATGCTATCAACAAAGGGCAGGTCTATCGATATATCACCAAACCATGGGACGAAACCGAACTTCGAATGACCATCAAAAATGCCTTTGAGGTGTACAACCTCAAAAAGGAAAACAAAGAACTGCTGATTAAACTCAAGCGGGCCAATGAGCAACTTGAATTCCTGCTCCGTCAGAATTTGATTTCCTGAGCTCCCTCTTTCCCGGTCGGTCTACAACAGGGATCGGATGATTTCTTCTACGCTGACGCCTTCGGCTTCGGCCTTGTAGTTGCGGATGATGCGATGCCTCAGTATCGGTATGGCAATGGCCTGTACATCCTCAATATCCGGTGAATATTTGCCCCGAAGTATGGCATGTGCCTTGGCACCCAATACGAGAAACTGCGAGGCCCTCGGTCCGGCACCCCAGTCTACGAATTCTTTTACTGTCTCTGTAGCCCGTTCGCCCTCCGGTCTCGTCTTATGCGTGAGGGTCACGGCATATTCGAGCACATTGTCCGGAATGGGGATTTTTCGGACAAGATGCTGAAAATAGAGGATATCCTCCTTGTCGAGCACTTTCTCCAGGCTGGCAGATTTATTGCCGGTCGTGTTTTTTACCACCTGCACTTCTTCGTCATAGCTCGGATAGTCAAGCACAATATTGAACATAAAGCGGTCAAGCTGGGCCTCGGGGAGCGGATAGGTTCCTTCCTGCTCAATGGGGTTTTGCGTAGCCAGCACAAAGAATGGCAGGTCCAGGTTGTGCTTATGCCCGGCTACGGTAACCGAGCGCTCCTGCATGGCTTCCAGAAGGGCCGCTTGGGTTTTGGGTGGGGTCCGGTTGATCTCATCGGCCAGAATGATATTCGCAAATATGGGGCCTTTTGTAAATACAAAATTGCGCTCCCGGTCCAGTATCTCCGAGCCGATAATGTCCGAAGGCATCAGGTCGGGGGTAAATTGAATTCTGTTGAATGAGAGATGCAGGGCATCTGAAAGGGTTTTCACCAGCAGTGTTTTGGCCAATCCGGGAACGCCTACCAGGAGGCTGTGCCCATCGCAGAAAATGGAGATCAGCACATTTTCCACCACTTCGTCCTGCCCGACTATGATTTGCCCGATTTGTTTTTTTATTTCTTGATACGCTGCGGCCAGTGCATCCACGGCTTCTACTTCACTCGAATATTTTCGCATGTACTTTTCAGTTTAAATCTATTTCCTGTTTCCAGACTTTAAGGTTTTCACAATCTTTATAGCTGTCATCAATGCGTATGTAAGTCTTGCTTATTTTCCCTTTCATCCACTCCCTCAATTCCCGGTCTTTCTTTTTGGCCAGCGCGGCTTTTTGAATTTTCGGATAGTCCTGCTCGAGATTGGCTACGTGGGGCTCGGTAACACTTTTCAAATAAACAATGCGGTATCCTTTCTCGCCACGCAAGCCCTTGTAAACAACGGGTGTGGAGTATTCTCCCGACTCCATGGTGTCGATAATAAAGGGTATTTCGCGATCAAGAGCACCTATGGCGGGTATCTCAAAATAGGTGTCACCTGTCTGGGGATTGGTAAAAAGACCTCCGTACTTGTTGGTATTCTCATCATCGCTGTACTGCATGGCAGCTTCGGCAAAACTCAATTTCCCGGAAGTCAGATGCCGATACACCGTATCCGCCTTTTCTCTCACTTCCTCCATATTTTTGCTTGTGATGTCGGGTTTTATCAAAATATGCCGCACTTTCACACGGTCGCCCCTGCGATACATCAGCTGCATGATATGATACCCGAATTCCGTTTTAAAGGGCTCGGAGACTTCCCCTTCCTCGAGGCTGAATGCCACTCCGATAAAAGCAGGGGCATAGGGGTCTTCGCGGGTAAACTCGGGCAATTCGCCCCCGTTGGCAGCCGTACCCGGATCATCCGAATAAAGCACCGCCTTGGTGGCAAAGTCGGCCCCTTCCTCCACGATTTCCTTTCTGATTTCCTTGATTCTCTCGTAAGATTGACGCCATTGCGCCTCGCTGGGCTTGGCGAGAATGACGATATGCCCCACCTGTACCTCGGCATTGAAATACGGCAAGCTGTCTTCAGGTATCCTCTTGAAAAATTCCCTGACCTCCTCGGGCGTAACCGAAATATCCGAAGTAATCTCAGAACGCATTTTCTCGGCCAGCAACTGCTCTCTGATGTCGGAGCGGTATTCTTCCTTGATCTCCAGCACGGATTTCTTATAAAATTCTTCCAGTTTCTCCTGCGAGCCAAACATGTTGATGAAGTAGCGCATGCGGTTGTTCAGCTCGGCCTCCACCTGGTCGTCCGATACCACAATGCTGTCCACCTTCGCCTGGCTAATCAGAAGCTTTTGCATCATCAGCTGATCCATCACCTTGCAACGTACTTCGGGCGGCAGCTTCGGACTTTGAGCGCGAAGCTGCCCCACCTGTATTTCGACATCCGACTTCAGGACGACCTGGTTGCCCACTACTCCCACTACTTTATCAATGAGCACCTGGGAATGAAGCAGGGAGCCGAAAAGCAGCATAACGATTATCAGGGCAGGGTTTTTCATTATTTATAAATTTCAAATTTTTTCTCGCGGGCAGCACTTTGCATAATGTCATCCGTAAGTTTTCGGGCCAGGTTCAGTTTGCGCTTGTTGATAATCATTCGCTCTATATCTCTCCGTACATATGAAAACGGGGCCACGGATTCCGCTGTTCTATACTCCACAATTCGCGCAAAGATAGTGAAAGATGTATCCCGAATCTCTATCAGCCGGGCTTTTGCCCCCTCATATTTTCCTGCTAGTGCGCTCGATATTTTGCGCTTTACCAAGATCCGGTCAAGCCAGATCGAATCGTTCAGGTTGTAATCCATCGCATGCAGGTTGGCATACGCCATCAGTTTTTCTTTCATCTTTTCATTGTGCACTTTCAGCCATATCTTCAATGAGTCTTCATTGGGGGCGCCTACAGGTATCTTTACGTACAACAGCCTGACGATGTCATCCTGCAGCTTGAAATTATTTTTGTTTTCCCTGTAGTAGCTCTTCAGTTCCTCCTCACCGACACTCGTGTCGAGGTGCTGCCTGATAAACGCTGTTTCGTAGTTGTAAACGATCAGTGACTCCCGGTAGTCCTGTACCTGATTCTCCACGTCCAGTTCCTCGGCCGGCAGGTTGTCATAGGCATATTGAAGCTTCAATTTATCCTGCACCCAGTTTTCTATGTATGCATCCACAATGCGCAGGCTGTCTTCCCTGGCCGCATCTTTCAGCCCCAAATCCCTGATTTCATCGAGGTAAAGAAACGCATCGCCCACGCGTGCAACGGCTTTGCGCTCCGGGGTCGATCCTTCGCGCTGAAAGTATTCGCAGCCGGCCAAAAGCATGAGCAGCACCAGGCAATATGTCTTTTTCGTTCTCAATTCTTTTTTACCAAGGATTTCAATACCGCTTCGTTGATCTTCACCGGGTAGCGTTTTTTCAGTCTTTCAATCCATTCTGCTTCCAGTTCATTCTGGTAGTCGGCTATGTACATACCCCTTGCCTCATCCAGTGTTTTCGGAGCCGGCTCTATCAGCATTTTCACACGGACCAGTGTCAGCCCTTCCCCCTCTTGGCTATCCTTTAGCGTATGCCATCCTGTCTTCCACATTTCCTCAGTGAGGACAGAGGGCTCTCCTTTTTCAACGATTTCCGATTCCACTTTTATCACCACATGGCTCGAATCGTTGAATGCCTCCGTCACTCCCTTCCGCCCCTTCTTCCGGGCAATCTTTTTTAATTTTTTGACATTCACGGCTTCGGGGTCGAGAATGTGATAAACTTCGATCATGGCCCGCTCATTCCAGCGGTATTGATCTTTGTGGCGCTCATAATAATCTTCAAGGCCCGCACTGTCGGCCAGGGCTTTGTTCCATACGCTGTCCTGCATCATCGCGAACATCATGATGCCGTCACGGTATTCCTGCTTGAGGCGGGCATACTCGGGAAAACGGTCGGCAAAGGCCCGCTCCATCACGGCATGCTCGATAAATGCTTCATACGCTTCTTTGACAATGGTTTCAAGCGATTTGTTGCGGGCATAGCGCTGATTCAGCGCAATGTATTCGAGCAAGTCCCGCATGCGGTAGCTCCGGCCGGCCAGTTCAAACAAGGCCATGTTTTCTTCCTCCTCAAAGAACGGCACCCTGTACTTTCCGAAATACACACTGCTGTCAAGTCTGGAGACAATTTGATCAAGGGAAGGATTCAGGCTTTTGAAGGCATACGCTTTCTTCAGCTGTGCCAAGGTCCTTTTTTGGGCCATGCGATAACGCTCATCCTTCTTTATTTGCCTTTTGATGCGGGCTTCATGATCTGCAAAAGCAGGTTTTTTCTTTTTATTCAACAACATGAGGATGTGATATCCATATCGGCTGCGAAAGGGTTTTGTAAAGCTGCTGTCTTCTTTGAGGGAGTAGGCCGCCTTTTCAAATTCAGCCACCATCTGCCCCGTTCCGAAAGGCTGCATCTCGCCCCCTTTGCTGCGCGTGGCCTCGTCATCCGAAAATTTGGCTGCAAGGCTGCCGAATTCTTCTCCGGCTTCCAGCTTTTCATAGATTGCATTCGCTTTCTCCCGGGCCGCACGCCACTCCTCTTCACCGGCATTGGCATCCGCCTTGATCAAAATGTGCGCTACCGTCACGCTGCCCATGGCCGGCCTTTTTTCCACAGGCATCACCAAATGATAACCCAGAGAGGTTCTCACCGGCATGGATACCTTTCCCGGCTCCGTTTCGTAAAGGGCATTTTCGAAAGCATAAAAGGGCAATGCAAGAACCGCTACATAACCGATATCGCCCCCGTTCGTTTTTACATATTCATCTTCCGACTCTTCCCGTGCCACTTCCGAAAAATCCTCTCCGGCTATGATCCGCTCTCTTATTTTCATTATCCGCTGATAGGCATGCAGTGTGTCTTCGGGTGCGGCATTTTTCTTCAGTCGGATAAGAATGTGGCTGCCGCGGACATCGGTCATCCAGCGGGCTTCGACTTCCTCCATCAGCGGCTCCAAAACCATCTTGTCGTAATAAGATTTGTAAAGCTGGTCGAGGTAGGTTTTCAGGTCTTTGCGAACCGCCTCTGCGGTATCCAGACGGGCATCGTCTGCCGCTGCCACTTTGAGTTTGAATTTGACATAAAGATCGAGATAGCTCTGCAAGTCCTCCAGGGTAGGCACCTCTGTCTCCGGGTTGTTTTTCCGGAAAACATATTCAAACTCGCTTTTGCTCACCGAATGATTGCCATAGGTAAACAATACCGGATCTTTCACTCCGAAACTTCCCTGTGCATGGAGGTGACTGAACAGCAAAAAGGCCGCCAGGCCGGTAAAGAAGTATTTCATCTTCATCTTCTACGTATTTTTTCTCTTGAAACAAACGGTACGGAACGCACAAAATTACTGAAAAGCGACATTGTACCCCGGCTCATTGAAAATCTAAAAATCGAGGCTCATGGAAAGGTAAAGGATCGGGTCACGGATCACTCCGCTGTCAACGCCCCAAGCCACATCGAGGCGAATAAAATAGCCGAAAAGAATGGAACGGGCACCCAGGCCGTAACCGCCAATGATGGGATTGTTGAAATACTGCGCTTTTACTTTCACGGGGCCGCGGTTAAACACGTTCGTATTGAAAGGGTTGTCTGCCGAATACGGACTGCTGCCTTCCCAGGCCGTTCCGATGTCTCCGAAGAAAACGGCCTGAAAGTTTCTTAAAAATTCGCTGCGAATGGGTTTATTGCTGAGGTAGGTAAAGACGGGCACCCGGATTTCGGAATTCAATAGCAAGTATTTATTTCCGTTTCTTGCATTTTGCTCAAATCCCCTGAGGTTGGTGGCGATGGTCTGAAAGGCATAGTTGTTGCTCCGGTTGACGTCAATGTCCTGATTGAAGCGGGCCCCCAGCCAGTTGTCTACTCCCCCCAGATAATAAATCAGCTTCTGAGAACCGAAGGAGCTGGCACCGGCCACACGGTTGGCCCAGATAATCTGCTTGTGTAACTTTTGGTAATGCCTGAAATCAAAACCGAAAATATTCAGAAAGCCCCTGGCAAAATCAAGATTGGGTTCCGGGTCAATGTCGAGAATAAAAGCTTTCTGCATTTCAAAGTAGACCTTGTAGCGCATCCCGTTGAGGATATTGGTCATCACCCGGAAGGTATTGTCAAAAACATATTCCGCTTTAAGCGACAACCACTTTTCCGTATAGGGCAGAAGTTCCAACGAGAAAGTGTCGTTGGCCAGAAAATCAATTCGATAGTTGCGCAGACCCATGAAAACTCGCAGGCTTCGGGTCACATCGAAGGGATAGACGGCCCGGGCTTCATAATAGCTGGTGGTTTGCCGCGCCTCCACGATATGCTGCCTGATAGCTGTGGTAATTGAGTATACCTGGCGTCTTGATTGGCGATAGGCCAGGAAAGATTTATCAATTTGTTTCCTGCGATCGTCAAAACGGAGAAAATACTCACTTCCGCCAAAGTTGGTCGGAATGCGAAAGCCCCCCGTAAAGCGATAATCCTCCATCAGGTCGCTGATGCTCAAAGTAATCAGTCCGCTCAGATTCTGCTGCTGATACACCGGGCCGTTTCCCACAAAATTCTGATACGGGTTGATCAGCAGGCTGTTGTCAAGCTGGCTGATTACATAGTCGGTAGAGAACTTGGTGCGGTAGGGCAGCACTTTCGAAGCCCTGAATACCTTATTGTCCTTCCGGGAATTCAGCTTCTCCATACTGAAATCCTCGCCTTTCGTCTCAAATTCGCTCTGAAAGAAGTATCCGGGATTCACTTCTTCTTTTTTTGCTTCCTTTTTTCGTTTTACCGGCCGGCCGGCCCACTCTTCCCGCTCCAGCGCAAAGAGGCTCGGCTGCAACTTTACGGACGAAGCCGGACCCAAATCCGAAGGCATGGGCTTGAGGTATATGCGATAATCCGATTCCAGATAAAATGTTTCCATCAGCTGCTGGCGCTGCTTCACAATGTCCTGATCCAGAATCCCATAAGCATAGTTGCTGACCGGATAGCAGATGGCCGTATCGCGCAGAATGCGAAAGCGCTTCATACTGTCCGGTGTCTCGCTTATTTTCTCAAGGTAGCTTTGCGGATCCAATTCGCGGGCATCAATGCTGCGCACCGAATCGGGAAAATAAAAAGTGTACTCGAAATGCGAGAAGAGGGTGTCGATGTAGCCGGCATAACGATTGAAAATGCCGTTTTCATCGCTCAGAAATGCGAAATAGATGCTGTCAAGCGGCATGGCCTGCCGCTCGTCAAAACGAAGATGCCCCGACACCCGCAGGAGTTCGTCCCGCTGGGTCGCCTTTTCGTTATAGAAGAAAATATCAAAATGAGTTTCGGGCTTGACCGTATCGAAGTCCTCACGTTTCAACGTTGTGCCCCTCCGGTTGGATGAAAAAAGGATTCCCTTGCGCTCACCAAGGTCTACATAGGCCGGTTCGAGGTCATCATAAAAATCATCCGTTATCTGCGTGATTCGCTGCGAGCGGATATTCATTTTATAAATATCGGACTGCCCCCGGTTGATGGCCGAGAGAACGACTTCATTTGGATTGTCGGTAAAGGAGACGGACAGTATTCTTTGAAATTGAATGAGGTTGCTCTGAAGCTCGGCCTTGCCGCTTTCCACATTGTAGAAAAGCAGACGGATGACATCCTTCTTCTCATAAATGACGAGGAGTTTGTCTCCGGCAGGGCTCCAGGCGATCAGCGGATAGGCCACATCGCTCAGAATCTCCCTGGTCTTAAATCCCGTAGCCAGAATTTTCTTCGTTTTTCCGTTGCTGCGATCGCGGATATAGACCTTGCGCAGCCCTTTGTTGTCTGTCACATAGGCCAGATAGCGGCCCTCCGGGCTGATGCGGCTTCTCAGCAAATCGCGCTTCCCGATCCACCAGAAGTTCTTCCTCTTGACGAGAAAAGTGTCTGCCGGCACTTCAAAGCGTTCGGCTTCGGATTCATATCGCTTCTTATAAAAGCGATACCAGGCATCGATGGCCTCGGGATAGGTAAATCCGAGAACAAAGAGAAAGCCGTTTTCGAGGCTCCTGTTGATCCGGGTCAGGTAGATGAGGTTGGGGATGGCTTCCCGCCCGTTGCGCTTTTCGACAAAATACCAGAAGGAATGACCTACCACCCGGGCGTCCTCCCCCGAAAGTTTATTGAAGTTGCGATAGGCTCCCGACATGATTCCCTGCCGCAGGCGGCTGTCGTCTTCGCTGCTCCAATGCTCTCCGGCATAGGCCACCAATCCGCTTACGAACCATTGGGGCAAGTTGAGCAAGACGGCATTCTGCAATACTTCCTGCAGGCTGCCACCGAAAATCATGTTGTTGAGCAGCACCTGTGCCACGCCCTCTTTCACCTGCCTTCGCAGGTCGCTGTGGTTGCCGTTGAAATAAACAAATACTTTGTTCCCGATAATTTTGGTATACCCCCCGATATTGGTGTTGAGTTCCACACCCGTACCAATATTGCTTTGGTTCAAGTCCGAAACATCATTATAAAGAAGAATTTCAATCCGTGCACTCAATTTATAATCAAGCAACTTCTCAAGCCCGGGCAGTTCCTCTTCGGCCACCTGCACTACATAGTTGCCCAGGTCGTGGCCTCCTTGGTAGAAATAAGTTACAAAATGTTCGGACTCAAAAAAGGACCAGACAAAATCGTGATATTGCACGCGGTTTTTCCCAAACTCCACATTGATGCCCTGCGCAAAGAGATGCACCGGCAGGAAGGCTGCCCAGAGGAGCAAAAGCATGTAAAAGGAGGGATGAGAAACCTTCATGAAGGGAATATAGTTAGTAAATTTCTAAACATGAACCAAATTAGCGAATCTTGTACGAAACGTAAACTCCATGATGCGTATTGCTGCTTTTACATTCAACGGATTTGAAGAAAACACCTATGTGCTCAGCGATGAGAGCGGAGCCTGCATGATCATCGATCCGGGGTGCAGCACGCCTGCCGAGGAGCAGGAACTGGCGTCATACATCAAGGAGCATCATCTGCGGCCCGAGCGGCTCATCAACACCCATTGCCACATCGACCACATCCTCGGCAATGCATTCGTAGCGGAGCAGTGGAAGCTGGTACCCGAGGCCCATCGCAATGAGGTTCCGGTGCTTGAATCGGGAGAAGCCATCGCCCGGGCCTACGGCCTGCCGTACCGCGTCAGCCCGCCCATTGCACATTTCCTCGAAGAAGGCCGGAGCATCCGCTTCGGCAACAGCACGCTCGACCTGCTTTTTGTCCCGGGACATTCACCCGGACACATCGCCCTCTATCAGGCCGATGAGAAATTTCTCCTTTCAGGTGATGTACTTTTTTACGGCAGCATCGGGCGCTACGACCTGCCCGGCAGCCGCTTCGAAGACCTGGTCGATTCGATTATGAACAAGCTCATGCGACTGCCCGGAGAAGTGAAGGTGTATCCGGGGCACGGCCCTTCGACCCGGATTGCACAGGAAAAAGAAAAGAACCCCTTTATTGCTGAATTTGCAGCATTAAAACAAAACAAATAAGCACGAGATGGCAGCATTCTGGGATCAAATAAAAAATATATTCGGAAAATCGGGGGAGGTGCATGAACGACAGACCCCTGCGGCCGTGCACGAGTTGATCAGCCGGACGGAGGAAGAACTCGCAGACTACGAAGACTGGAAGAACTCCGGCCGGAAAGAGCGCGCACTGCAGTTTATACAAATGGAATATGAAAAAGATGTGCTTTCGAAAGAGAACTACATCGGCTCGACCTTTTACACGATCAACAAACCCGCTTCGGAAGGTTTCATCCTCAACTTTAATGAACAGATATTCAATCCGCTCGAATTCCAGCATTATTTCGATTACCTGAAAGAAAAAATATTACAGTTGGATTACAAACTTTACAGTTCGGATCTGCGCATTTTCAACCGGCCCGGCCATGTGGAGAGCATAGAACGCCATTACATGAAACCCCGTTACCGTTTCAATGATGAAAAACGTTTTATCCAGCAGTACGGCAATGTGATGGTCACACAAATCAAAAAAAATCACAAGCCGGTCTATATCCAGTTGATGTGCAATCGCTATATGGACCGAAAGTACACAGCGCCCAGGCCTTTCAATGAACTCATCGTGCACATTTTCACCCAAAGCGCATAAAATCACCGGGATGATTTCAGAAAATGCGCATAAGTTCCGCTTTCAAAGTGGCAATATGTCAGAGGGAAACTTTTTCTTTGCAAAGAACAAAAGCCCCGGCCTATGGAACACCCGAAATCAATAGCCATCGGCAGCGATCATGCCGGTTTCAAACGCAAAGAATCATTAAAAAAGCATCTGCTCAATGAGGGCTACAAAGTGCTGGACTGCGGCAGCTACTCCGAAGAATCGGTTGATTATCCCGACTATGCGCATCCGGTAGCCCGAATGGTAGCCTCGGGCGAAGCCGCGCTCGGCATTGTCATCTGCGGAAGCGGCAACGGGGTGTGCATGAGTGTCAACAAGCATCCCGGCATTCGCGGAGCTCTGGCCTGGCGCGAAGACATCGCCCGCCTGGCACGTGAGCACAACAATGCCAACATCCTCTGTTTGCCGGGGCGCTTTGTCAGCGATGAAGAGGCCGCTAAAATTGCAGATGCCTGGCTCAACGCTGAATTTGAAGGCGGCCGCCACGAGCGAAGAGTGAAAAAAATCCCCTGTTGCTGATGGAAGCCTTGCATGAATTTCTTGCGGAAGCCGAAAAAACCGCCTTTGACGCGGAACTCCACAAAAAAATCCGTTTCAATATCGGCCGCTACCAGCGCAAAGTGGTGCAGGGAAAAGCTCAGTATGCCGACCTCGAAGGAGCACGGCAGCGGGCAAAAAACCTGAAGTACAAAGCCATTGAACATCTCGACAGTTATTTGCTGGATTTTGAGAAAAACTTCACCCGCAATGGCGGAAAAGTTATCTGGGCAAGAGACGAGAAAGAGGCGATAGAAGCCATATTGAAAATTGCAGGCAAACGCAATGCCCGCAAAGCGGTGAAGTCAAAATCCATGGTGACCGAAGAAATTCAGCTCAACGCACACCTTGAGAAATCGGGCATAAAAGTGGTCGAAAGCGATTTGGGGGAATTCATCGTACAGCTGGCCGGTGAGACGCCTTTCCATATCGTGACCCCGGCCATGCACAAGTCAAAGGAGGATGTGGCCCGCTTGTTTCATGAAAAATTTGACACTCCGCCCGGTGCCGGCCCCGAGGAACTCACCCTGAAAGCCAGAGAACTGCTGCGGAATGAATACCTCTCAGCGGATATCGGCATTACGGGAGTCAACTTCATCCTGCCCGACATCGGGGGCATTGCCATCACCGAAAACGAAGGCAACGCCCGCCTGAGCACCACTTATCCTCCGGTTCATATTGCCATTGCCGGCATCGAGAAAATGATTCCGGCCTTCGAAGACCTGGCCCACTTCTGGCCCCTGCTGGCCTCCTACGGCACAGGCCAGCGGCTGACGGTTTACAATTCGGTGTTCACCGGCCCCAAGGGCGGCAATGAAGCCGATGGGCCGGAAGAGATGTACGTCATTCTCCTGGACAACGGGCGCAGCCGGCTTTTGGAAGACCCTGCCATTCGCGAATCCCTGTACTGCATTCGCTGCGGCTCCTGCCTCAATGCCTGTCCGGTCTATCAAAGCATTGGCGGGCATAATTACCGCTCGCCCTACAGCGGCCCCATCGGGGCGGTCATTTCTCCCCATCTCTTCGGAATGGAAAAATACGGACACCTCAGCTATGCCAGCTCGCTTTGCGGCAGTTGTACGGAAAATTGCCCGGTCAATATTCAACTGCACGATCTGCTGCTCAAAAACCGGGAAATAGCAGTAGACGAAGGCCTCTTTATGAAAAAGGAAAAGCTGGGCTGGAAACTCTGGCGCAAAGGCATGATGAAGCGCAAACGGCTAAACCGGGCATCGGCCGGACTCAAGAGCTTTGTCCTGCGCTATTTGTTCAAAAAAACCTGGGGAAAACGAAGGGAACTGCCGCTTTTCCCGGCCAAATCTTTTAACCAGCAATGGCGCGAACAGATGAACGGAAAAAGAAAATGAGGGAGAAAAGAGGAGCAGAGAAAAGTAGCAAAAAGGCTTTTCCGGCATCGACTTTCATTCTAACTTCGGCTTAAATTTAGAACAGCAATGAACGCGACTGCAAAGGCAGACCTTGAGCTTTTTACCCTGAAATTTGACCGGGGAGCGCTCCTTGACGAAGAATTAAAACGCCTCTACGAACGCATTCTTCTACCCCGCATGATCGAGGAAAAAATGCTCAGCCTGCTTCGCCAGGGAAAGATCAGCAAATGGTTTGCCGGCATCGGGCAGGAAGCCATAGCGGTAGGCAGCACACTGGCACTGCAGGCCGAAGAATATATTTTGCCCATGCACCGAAATCTGGGGGTATTTACCAGCCGGGATATTCCTCTGAAGAAACTCTTTTTGCAGTGGCAGGGGAAAGCGGGCGGTTTTACTTCCGGGCGCGACCGCTCATTCCACTTCGGCAGCCGCGAGCACCACATTGTCGGCATGATATCGCACCTCGGGCCGCAGCTTGGCGTAGCCGATGGCATCGCGCTGGGCGAAAAACTGGAGAAAAGCAAAAAATGCACCCTCGTTTTCAGTGGCGATGGCGGTAGCAGCGAAGGCGACTTTCACGAAGCCTTGAATGTAGCATCCGTGTGGAGCCTGCCCGTCATTTTTATGATCGAAAACAACGGCTACGGCCTTTCCACGCCCGTCAGCGAACAATACCGCTGCAAACGACTTGCAGATCGTGCCCAGGCCTATGGCATGCGCTCGCTGCTGCTTGACGGGAACAATATCCTGGAGGTGTACAGGCAAGTCAGACAGCTGGCTGAGGAGATTCGGGAAAACCCCGAGCCCGTCCTGGTGGAAGCCGTCACTTTCAGAATGCGCGGACACGAAGAAGCCTCGGGTACCAAGTATGTTCCCGGTGAATTGCTCGAAAAGTGGGCCCGGAAAGACCCGGTCGAAAACTATGAGCGCTACCTCATGGAAGAGGGCCTCCTCAGCTCCGATGAGCGCGATGCGATACGGAAAAGGTTGAAAAATGAGATCAACGAGGCCTGGAAAGCCGCGGATGCAGCGCCTGAAATAGAGGCGGATGAAGACAGAGAACTGAAAGATGTGTATGCAGCATTCGAAACGAAAGCATCGGAAGCCGGTGAAAAAAAATCGGAGAAGCGCTATGTGGATGCCATCAGCGATGCACTGGGCCTGGCCATGGAAAAGCATCCGAAGCTCATACTCATGGGGCAGGATATTGCAGAATACGGGGGCGTCTTCAAAATTACGGAAGGTTTTCTGCAGCGCTTCGGGCGCGAACGGGTACGCAATACGCCCTTGTGTGAATCGGCCATCCTGGGGGCCGGGCTGGGCCTTTCGGTCAAAGGCTACAAGGCCATGGTGGAAATGCAATTTGCCGACTTTGTCAGCAGCGGATTCAACCAGATTGTCAACAATCTGGCCAAATCACACTATCGCTGGGGACAAAATGCCGATGTAGTGGTTCGCATGCCCACCGGAGCGGGTGTGGGCGCAGGGCCCTTTCATTCGCAATCCAACGAGGCCTGGTTTTTCCATACGCCCGGACTGAAGATTTTTTATCCGGCCACTCCGGGCGATGCAAAAGGACTTTTGCTCCGCGCTTTTGAAGACCCCAATCCGGTGATGTTCTTTGAGCACAAAGCCCTCTACCGCTCCGTCCACGGGGAAGTGCCCGAAGGATACTACACCATCGAAGCGGGAAAAGCAAAAAAAGTAAAAAGCGGAATTGAACTCAGCATCATCACATACGGTGCCGGAGTGCACTGGGCCCTCGAAGAAGCAAAAAATTATCCGGAAGGAAGTCTTGACATCCTCGACCTGCGCAGCCTGCAGCCACTCGATTGGGAAGCCGTTTACGAATCAGTCGCCAAAACAGGAAAGGCCCTCGTATTGCATGAAGACAACCTTAGCGGAGGAATAGGTGCGGAAATTGCGGCCCGCATCAGCGAGCATTGTTTTGAGAAACTGGACGGCCCCGTTATGCGCATTGCCTCGCTCGATACTCCGGTGCCCTTTGCCCGCAAGCTGGAAATGCAGTATCTGCCTCAAAAACGCTTTGCCAAAGCACTCTCAGAGCTCTTTGCTTACTGAGAATCGTCTTTTTTGCGAAAGCGCGCAATGATATCTTCAATAAGAGAAAAAACCAGCCCGCCCATGATGGCCCCGTAAAGGGTGCTTCGCCACCAGACTGAATAGATGGGGCAGGTGCCGCCCGTACACCCTACATAATACCAGTAAAGATATCCGGCCAGGGCTCCCAGCGCCACACCCGACACGGGCCACAAGATTTTCTTAAGCATAATTATTTTTCCTTTTTTATCTCACAGGAAGAAGCCCCCATGGCTCCGCAGCCGGCATTCAGAAGTGCCAGCAAAAGAAAGAAGCCCCCCACGGCTGCCAGGCCGTAATCCCTGTCGCTAATTCCCGAAAGGAGGAAAAGCGTTCCGATGAGAAGTTGAACGATGCGGGTCAGGCCCCAGCGGCTTCGAATCTTTTTGAAATTGACGGGTTTTTCCATGGGAAAAGAAAAGCCGCCCCGAACGGGCGGCTTTTTCCTCATTTTGATTTGATTAAAGATCTTTTTTGATCAGATAAAAGTCCACTTTTTCACCTTCCATATTCTCCCGCTCTTTGAGCTCTTCGAGGCTCTTGGGCGGAGGGACAATTACTTTGGCACCGGGTCTCCAGTTGACCGGAAGGGCTACTCCGTTTTTATCCGATATCTGCATCCCCTCAAGTACGCGCATGATCTCGTCCATATTCCTTCCCACATTCAGCGGATAATACATGATCAGACGGATGATGCCCTTGGGATCAATAAAAAAGACGGCACGCACCGTGGCGGTGCTTGATTCACCCGGATGCAGCATACCGTACATACGGGCTACGGACATGTCCAGGTCGGCAATGATGGGAAAATCAAGATATACTCCGGTTTTTTCCTTCACATTGGCTACCCAGGCGATGTGTGAGTGAATGCTGTCGATGCTGAGCCCGATCAGCTTGGTATTGTGCTCTGCAAACCAGTCTTTGTTCCGGGCAAATTCGCTCAACTCCGTGGTACAGACCGGTGTGAAATCAGCCGGATGGCTAAAGAGGATCGTCCAGCTGTCGCCTCTCCATTCTTCAAAATCGATGAGGCCATGTGTCGTCATTGCCTTAAAATTAGGTGCCGGATCTCCGATTCGCGGCATGACGGATTGTACTTGATTCAGTTCTTCCATAGTTCGTGTTTTTTTAAGTTGACCTTATTATTTCTCAATCTCATATCCCTTGTTTTCCCATTCTAAAAAACCTCCTTCGAGATTTACAACTTTATAACCTAATTCCTTCATTTTTGTTCCCGCCTGATGGCTCCTGTGTCCCGAACGGCAATAGATGAGGTAGGTAGTATCCTTGTCCAGTTTCGAAATATTTTCGACAAAATCATCCGAGAGGAAGTCGATCTCACGGGCTCCCGGCAGGTGACCCTGCTCGAATTCACCGGGTGTTCTGACGTCAATCACTATGCCTTTCTTTTCCTGCCACAGTTTGCGGAAAGTTGCCGCATCCGCGTCTTTATACTGCCCGCTTGCCAGCTGTTCCGCTTGTGCGGGGTTGCTGCTTCCTTCTTTGCTCTGACCGTTGCTGCAAGCCGTCAGGCTCAGAAAAACCACCAGGGTCAGGAAGAGTTTCATTAATGCTTTCATTGTTTTAAATTTTAGGGTTAGTACTCGATTTCATAAGGCCATACCAGAATGCCTCCCTGGAGATTGTAGAGTTCGGAAAAGCCGCGCCCTGCCATGTACTGACAGGCAGAAGCGCTGCGGCTGCCGCTCCGGCAATAAATATAGTACGCCTTGTCCTTGGGCAACTGCTCCACCTTCTCCGTAAAGTCGGGCGACATGATGTTCATCAGTTTTGCCCCTTTTAAGTGGGCATCATCGTATTCCTCGGGTGTGCGAACATCAATGAGTTCGGCATTCGGATTCTTCTCCAGCCCCTCTTTAAATTCATCCGGACCAATATCCTTAAATCCCATCATGGTCACCTCTCTTTTTACTGCGTTACCGCAGCCATTTTATACTCCTCTACAGCCGTACTCAGGTCATAGACTTTCTCAAACCCGGTCACTGCCTTAATGATACTCGATCCGATGGCAGACCGGTACCCTCCGGCACAATGCACCACGATGGGCTTGTCCAAAGACAACTCAGATGCCCTTTCCCGAAGTTCATGC
>JALSIH010000117.1 GCA_026981615.1 Chitinophagales bacterium | reverse complement strand
TAGACCAGTTGCCCCCAGCGATCGTATATGCGGTAGCTGGCCCTTTCGATATTGACCGCCCCCACCCTGTAGATATCATTGATGCCGTCTCCGTTCGGAGAAAAGGCATTCGGAAAAAAGATTTGTGTGCGGCAGCTGTTTTCTACCGTGAAAATATCCGTTGCCGAGCACCCGTTTTCGGAGATGACCTTCAGCCACATTGTTCCCGGAAGGCTTGTGTTTATTTTCCGTACAGAGTCGCCCGTACTCCATTGGTATCTGTAATTTCCCAACGGCCCCTCCAGTGTAAGGACGGAAATTTCCTCAAAACAGACACTGGTATCGCCAAGGGAAAACTGAGGAGAAGCTTTCAGAATGACTTCAATGCTGTCGGAATCGGTACAACCGTTGGCATCCGTTACGGTCACGCTGTATATTCCTCCGTTGTTCACCATCACGCTCTTGCTTTTGGCCCCCGTATTCCATTGGTAGCGGGCATTCGATACATTGACGTCAAGGAGCACTTCACTGTTGTCGCATACATGCAGGGTATCGCCCAGGATAACCGTGGGCCGGGGGTGCACCGTAACGTTTATCTCATCGCTGGCCGAGCAACCGTTCTGATCCGAAACGGTGACGGAATAGCTCCCCGTTTTCAATACCTCATAAGCGGGCTGTGTCGAATTGTCCTGCCAGAGGAAAGACAATGCGGGGTCGGGATTCGGACGCAGGACGAGGGACCGGCCTTCACAAATTGCAGTATCATTGCCGAGATCGGCAGCCGGGGGCACAATGGGATTTATCGTGATAAAATCCTGTGCCGTGCAGCCCAGACTGTCGGTGACCGTCACGCTGTAAAGGCCGCCCATGCTTACCGGAAATGAGTCCCGGATGCTTTGGTCCCTCCATTTTGCCGTCCACGAGTTTTTCAAAGGTGTTGTGAGCATCAATTGATCGCCTTCGCACAAGACGGTATCGGCCGGCCCCAGCTCTGCCATAATATCCGAATAATTTACCACGATGGTATCGTAGAGGCTGCATCCGGGAAAGAAGGTGAGCCGCAGAATGTAGGTACCGGCTTTGTTGACGCGCAAAGTTTTGGCCGTTGTTCCGTCTTGCCAGAGGCGCTCGGCCGTGTACCAGTAGTACCTTGAACTCAAAAACTTGCTGTCGCCCGGGCAAAGTGTGGTATCGTTTCCCAGCACATTTTCATAGACCAGGTTGGCCTTTCCGAATGTCAATCCCGAGTTGTTGCCGCTGTCGGCACTGTAAACACCTGCATTGAAATTTCCGCTTCCGTTCACGGCCAGATCGCGGATAATATTGTGTTCAAACTGCATGCGGGCGTTTTGCATATTTACCGTTGCCTGCACACCCGGCAGGGAAGAACGTATTTTTATGGGATAGCATCCGGCCCCGATGGAATACCAGCCGCCCGTGATGTACTGCGTATAGGCCGTGGTAAATTCATATTTCTTGCCCGGGGTGAAATACAGGGTATCCGTTTTGTTGTATTGCTCGATCACGGCATCGCCACTGAACATGACCACAAAACTCTCGCTGAAACGAAGGCGTGCCACTGCACTGGTGTCGGTAAAAAGGATGCCGCTGAAACGGAGCGTGTCAGGCCCGATATTGATAAGCTCGGGATGCGGCCCGTGAAGAATGACCAGTGAGCCCGGTGCGATCAGATTAAAATTTTGTGTGTTGACATACCAGGAATTGTAGTCCTGCGATACCTGAACTATGGAGCCGGAAATATCAAAGGTTCTCGAACTTGTATAATCGCTCAGAAATCGCCAGCAGATCATTCCTTTTCCGTTCAAATCAAGAAACCCGTTTCTCAGCTGCACATCGCCCTGTAGACTCAGGAGGGTATCCAGCGTCCACTTACCCGGGCCGATAAAATAGAAATCATTTTGCAGGGTCTGTCCTTCGGTATTGATCACATTGTTCGAATCGCTGGCCGCCATACGAAAAGCCCCGCGATAGATTACTCTGACACTTTTGCTCAGGATCAGAGAACCGTGGACAATCAGCTGGTTGAGACTGTCTCCGAGCAATATCGGATTGATGGGGGCAAGTCCGTCAATCCAGATCATGTTCTCGCAATTGGCGGCAGGCAGATCAAGTGTCACAACAGAAGCGGGAATCTGAAATGAGTTGGCATCAAAAACAACGGAAGTACTCTGGTCGGGGACACCTGCCCCGCCCGGTCCCCCGCTGCTTAGCGACCAATGTGCCGCATCGCTCCAGTTTCCGCTGTTTCCTACCCAATAATATGTGCTCTGTGCCGCAAGGGAAAATGAAAAAGCCAGAGAGGCGGCAAGCAGCAAGCATTTGGTACTTTTCATACGTAGTTCGAAGATTTTCACTTGTAACGACAAAGTTCTTCTTTTCAATGCGCCTGAATGTCATCGTTTCGTGCAATATTTAAAAAATAAATGTGCCGAACGGGCAGATTTCTAAGACTAACTTTGCCAAAACTTAAACGAAAGATGAAAACGGTCAAATTAAAGCGCGGAAAAGAAAGCTTGCTTCAACGCAGACACCCCTGGATATTCTCCGGTGCACTGGCTCATCAGGAAGAAAAACCCGAAAATGGAGCTGTGGTCA
>JALSIH010000116.1 GCA_026981615.1 Chitinophagales bacterium | reverse complement strand
CGGGCTTCAAATAGAAAAAGCTTTATTTAATGCAGGCATAATGTGACTGACGGGGCGGAGCTTTGTCCGGCCGGGGAGAAAAGGGCGGGAATGTCGAATACCGAACACCAATCAACGAATGATAAATTGCGAAGCAGTGTACCCGCAAAGCAGCGATTTAAGGCCCATTTTTAAAAAAACGATTCCACTTCAAGCGGCATGAATTCTCGTTTCCGGTCAGTGAGGCCCTGTGAAAATGGGAAATAAGGGCTAATTTAGGAAGGAGAGGGGGACTGCGGAGGTGCGCGGTGTGTGCCAGTTAATGAGATAAGACTTTCATAAAAAATTGAATTATTTTTCGAAATAATTGTTTCCTAATTGAGAAACTTGTATCATTGCACAATGAAACATAATTGTTAATGGAAAATAGATTTGAGGTCGTAATGTTACAAGGTGTAATTGACTTTTTTGAGAACATTGAAGAAAAGGCGAGAGACAAAATTATTTTTAACATACATAAAGCTCGAAAAATAAACGATCATAAACTTTTTAAAAAGTTAACGGGAGAAATATGGGAATTTCGTACGCTGTATAATAAAAAACAGTATAGACTATTTGCATTCTGGGATAAAACAAATAGTAAAAAAACAATAGTAGTAGCAACGCATGGAATTATTAAGAAAACTAAAAAAATACCGTCAAAGGAAGTAGCAAAGGCAATAGAGATAATGAGAAAATTCTATTCATAACAATAAAAACATATAAACAGATGAAAACATATTCATTAGACGAAGTAACTGACAAATATATTGGGAAAAGAGGAACACCCAAAAGAGAGGAATTTGAGCAAGAACTCAAATTGGAACTTCTGGGTGAAGCAATAAAAAATGCCAGAAAAGAAAGAAACCTGACCCAGGAAGAATTGGGAAAACTTGTAGGAGTTAAAAAAGCTCAGATTTCAAAAATTGAAAATAGCGTTACGAATGCAAGATTCGAAACCATATTGAAAGTGTTTAGAGCTTTAAACATAAAAATAAAGTTTAATCTTGAATCCCTAAACGAAAATACCATAGATTTAGTTTGAGAATTTGACTAAAACCGGTGCCTAACAAAAAAAACCATGTTAAGCAGTTGCCTCCTCTTTGAAGAGAAATAAAATGAATTTTATCTTACCGCACTCCTCTGCATCACCAAAAAAGGTCTTTTTAAGATAAAACCCTGAAGGGATCCGGTGTTTGGTGCTTGGTGTTTGGTGTTTAGGGGGCGTACTACTGGCTTTAAAAGATGAGGACACGTATAAAACACTTCTACGGTTTCATTTCTTCGTCTGAAGAGGGCCCTCAGTTCTTCGCGCTTTCTGTCGGGCACATGAATGGGGCAGGGAGCATGAACTGTCTGAAGTCAATCTGATGATGATCTGCTACAATCCGGGGCGCATGATGACGATATTGGGCACGGAGGAGTTGAAAAAGAATCTCCAGGCACTTGTCTTTGTTTTGATAGGCCTGCTCGTCCCGAAAGGAAGCGATTTAAGGCCCTATTTTAAAAGGTCCACTTTACTTCAAGCGGCATGCATTCTAATTCAAAAGCAATGAGGCCCTGTGAAAATGCGAAATAAGCGCTATTTTAGGAAGGAAGGGGGGGAGTTGTGGAGACGCGCGCTTGGCATTTATCTCGTATGGAACCTTTCCTTTAAAAATTACGCAAGATGTAGTAACTTTGTAATTACATTTAAAAAATTATGAAAGCTTCAATTATTAAGATCGGTAACTCCAAAGGACTGCGTTTAAGTAAATATATTATAGAACGCTACAACATTAAAGACACCGTTGAACTCATCCTTGAAAAAGGTCGGATCATTCTTAAACCGGTGGAGGAACCCAGAAAAGGTTGGGATGATGCATTTAGAAAAATGCATTCCAATCAAGATGACACTTTGCTTATTGATGATGTTTTTGAAGATGAATCGTTTGACTAATGAAAATATCTCAATATGACATTGTTTTGGTCAACCTGGACCCCACTGTTGGCTCTGAGATACGAAAAACCAGACCTTGTGTAGTTATTTCGCCTGATGAAATCAATCATAATCTAAATACGATTGTAATTGCACCTTTGACTACTACATCTCGTAATTATCCTACACGTGTAAAAGTGAGACATAACAAGAAGGATGGATTTGTCGTAATTGACCAAGTGCGAACGATTGACAAAAAGCGGATTATAAAAAGGTTCGACACATTAAATCCGGTGGAAATTAAAAAGGTAAAGGCGATAATTAAAGAAACTTTTGTAGATTGATCATACAACAAAGGCTCCCATGTAAAGCGGTATCAGTGTTTCGAAGAGAAATAAAATGAATTATATCTTACCGCACTCCTCTGCATCACCAAAATGATATTTTTAAGATAAAACCCTGCCTCCGGTATCTGATTCCCGGACGAGTGCCGCGGTCACGGCCCGCTCATCCGGGGGAAATGCTATTTGCAAGGAAGCGTTAATTGGCTTTCTGACAGGAGATTTGATAATTCGGAAGGAAAAAAGATATATCAAAAAAGGGTCCATTCCGCTTCCATGTTTTTAAATCATCCCCGTTCTTTGCAGAAAATTTTAATGGAGATGAAAAGCCGGAGAGACGCTCCCGTGCAGGAAACAATCTCATCTGCCGCTCATCCGTTTATCTTTACATGATGCGCATAGCAACCCTCTTATTGCTGATCTTTTCGGTACAAGGAATATACGGGCAGCTACTCGTCAGGGGGCGGGTGCTGGATGCCGCAAGTGCCGAAGGCCTCTCTTATGTCAACATCGGTATTCCCGGTGCGGGCATCGGCACGGTTTCGCGGGCAGACGGGCACTTCGAACTACAAATTCCCGATTCGTTTGCACATGACAGCCTGAAATTTTCCATGGTCGGGTATGCGCCCCTGACGCTCTATCTGCCCGATATGCTGCAAAGGGATGAAATGCCGGAAATCGATATGCACCCGAAAGTGACACAACTCGATGAAATTGTCATTTCGCCCCGCGACTGGAAAGAGCGCATCCTTGGCAACCGCAGCGAATCAAAAAACATTATAGCCGGCTTTGCCTCCAATGATCTGGGCAGTGAAGTGGGCATCCGTGTGCGCATACGCAGGAGCCCGACCCTCATTGATGCCTTTAATGTCAGCATTGCGGCAAATCACTATGACACCCTGCGCTTTCGCATCAATTTTTATGACCTCAAAGACGGCATGCCCCACGAGCGCATTCAGAAAAAGGACATCATCGTGGAAACGGATATGAAGGAAGGCTTGCTGCACATCGACCTGCGGGAGTATCACATTGTCGTGTACGATGATTTTTTTGTTTCGCTGGAGTGGATCGAAGACCTCGGGGCGGAAGACGGCCTTTATTTCTCGGCCGGATTTCTGGGGAGCCCGATCATCTCACGAAAAACAAGCCAGGCCGACTGGGATAAAATGAGCGGGGTGAGCCTCGGCTTCAATGTGAATGTGCGATATTGAAAAATATGTAGTACGTTGCCCCTCTCTTCTATAATTCTTTCCCCTTCTGTGGCGTTTGATTTTCATACAAATGAAAAAATTACTCCTTTTCGGCATTTTTCTCCTGACTTTCAAGGCGCTCAGCTCGCAAGTTCCCAAAGGTGGGCGCATCCTCTCGTGGCATGTGGGCATGAGCGAAAACGGCAACTACGATTCGGCCATGGGCTATGCTCGCAGGGCTTGCATGGAGAGCGTGCCGCTTTTCGTGAGCTGGCGTTCCATTGAAGACTCGGCAGGCCTGTTCAACCGTGCTTTTCTGGATGCTACCCTTCGCGTGGCCAACTTTTACTATTCTTTCTTCGGCATTCCCGTAGAGCTGCAACTCGCTCCAATCAATACCGTCAGGCGGGAAATACCGGCCGATCTGGAAGCGCTCCCTTTTGATGACCCGGAGATGATCAGGCGCTTTAAAATCCTGCTCGACACGCTTTTTGACCGCATTCCCGACCTTACCCTTACGACCCTTAGCATCGGCAACGAAATCGATGGCTATCTCGGCACGGATATGCAGGCCTATCTCGAGTACGGGACTTTCCTCGACTCGGTGATTCCCCATGCCCGGAAGCGCTATGCCGCCCTGCACGGGGACGAAGTGCTGACCGGAACCACATTCATGTTCAGCGGACTGCTGAATCCGGCTACGAAAAATCTGTGCAAACTCATCAATTCCGGCCGCGATTTCATTGCCGTCACCTATTATCCGCTGAATCCCGATTTTACGATGAAAGCGCCCTCGGTGGTATTTTCGGATTTTGAGCGCCTGACAGCCGAATATCCGGATACGGCCCGGCCCATTCATTTGGTGGAGTGCGGCTATGCTTCGAGTCCGGTGTGCAACAGCAGTGAAGCACTGCAGGCCGAATTTTATAAAAATATATTCGCGGCCTGGGACCGGCATGCCGCACAGATCAGGCTGATTTCTTTTTTCAAGCTTACGGACTGGTCGCAGGCCGTGGTCGAAGAGCTTGCCGGCTATTACGGCCTTCCCAATCATCAGGCATTTAAAGAATACCTCCGCAGCCTCGGTGTGCGCAGCTATCCCGGTGACGGGGAAAACAAAGCGGCCTATGAAACGATATTGTGCGAACTGGCGGCACGAAACTGGTGCAGTGTGACATGCAAAACGACTGGCATGGAGAATCTGCAGGAGCCGGAGGGGCGCTTCTATCCCAATCCGGTGAATGGCACCCTGCACCTTTCGGGGCGTGCTCCGGTGGCAGCGTGGAATTTATACGATACAGAGGGAAGGCTGCGCCTCTCCGGAAAGGGCAGAGACATTGACTTGTCCGCTTTCTCGCCCGGGCTCTATCTTCTGGATATAGAATATGCCAACGGAGAAAGGATGCGGGGAAAGATAATCAAACCGTAAAGGTGCGAATAGAGGCATGAACAGGAGACTTCAGTGCAGGTACCCTGCGCTGTATTTTGCTGCTTGCGTGAAATTGAAAGCTGCGGTGCATAGACAAGGATGCTGTTAAAAGTGGCTGTTCGGCCGGAGAGGTACTGCCGCATGCGAATCCGGCCTGCGTCCGTTTTGAAAATGCGGAGAAGGGGCAATGCAAACTTTGCGGCACGATAGGGGCACTATTTTGAAATATTCCTGCCGGGAAGATTTTAATTCTTAAAGGAGAATTATTATCTTTGAGGAGTAATTATCAATTAAAGCCATGAGCGAGCCGTCCTCCATCGAAGCCCTTCGGTCAAAAGGCCTGAAAGTGACCCCCCAGCGCATAGCCGTCTTTGAAGCGGTACTGAAGCGGAAGAATCATCCTACGGCCATTGAAATAAGCGAGTATATAAAAAAAGAGCATCCCCATATTTCAGTCGGGACGGTATATAAGGTGCTTGACCTGCTGGTAGAAAAAGGCTTGCTGAAAAAGGTCAAAAGCGAGAAAGAAGTGATGCGCTATGATGCCTTTACAGCGCCTCACCACCACCTCTATGATTCGGAAAGCGATCGCATTCTGGATTTTGAAGATCCGGAGCTGGACCGGATTTTACAAGATTATTTCAGCAGGAAAAAAATCGAAGGATTTAAGATAAAGGACATCAGCCTTCAAATCATTGGAGAATTTCACCCACAAAACAATAAAAAAATAAGCGTATGAAAAAATCAGAAAAAGGGAAATGCCCCGTAGCACACGGGGGCAATACCGAAGTCAGCGAAAGTGTCATGGATTGGTGGCCCAAGGCCCTCAACCTCGACATCTTACACCAGCACGACCGCAAAAGCAATCCCTATGATCCGGATTTCAACTACCGGGAAGAATTTAAGAAGCTGGACCTTGAGGCATTGAAGGAGGATCTCAAAAAATGCCTCAGCGAAAGCCAGGATTGGTGGCCGGCCGATTGGGGAACCTATGGCGGTCTGATGATTCGTATGGCCTGGCATGCTGCCGGAACGTACCGCATTGCGGACGGGCGCGGAGGGGCCAATACAGGCAATCAACGATTTGCTCCGGTCAACAGTTGGCCCGACAATGCCAATCTGGACAAAGCCCGCAGGCTGCTCTGGCCGGTCAAGAAGAAATACGGCAATAAAATCTCCTGGGCCGATCTGATCATTCTGGCCGGCAATATGGCTTACGAATCCATGGGTTTTAAAACTTTCGGTTTTGCCGGTGGACGCGAAGACATCTGGCACCCGGAAAAGGATGTGAACTGGGGTACGGAAAAGGAATGGCTGGGAAAATCGCGTTATAGCGGAGAAGACAGCGAGTCGCTCGCAAATCCGCTGGCAGCGGTACAGATGGGCCTGATATACGTCAATCCCGAAGGCGTGGACGGCAACCCGGATCCGCTGCGAACGGCAGAGGATGTACGGACGACCTTCAGGCGCATGGCCATGAACGATGAAGAGACCGTGGCCTTGACAGCCGGAGGCCACACGGTCGGGAAAGCGCACGGCAATGGCGATCCGTCACTGCTTGGCCCCGAGCCCGAAGGGGCACCCATTGAAGACCAGGGTTTCGGCTGGATCAATCCCAAAGGGAAGGGGAATGCCGAAGATACCGTCACGAGTGGCCTCGAGGGCGCATGGACCAGCACACCGGATAAATGGAACCACAACTATTTCCGCCTTTTGCTTGAATACGACTGGGAACTGACGAAAAGTCCGGCCGGTGCCTGGCAATGGGAACCCGTCAATATGAAGGAAGAAGACAAACCCTTTGATGCACATATACCGGGTGTGCGGAGAAACCCCATCATGACAGATGCCGATATGGCAATGAAGATGGACCCCGAATACCGGAAAATATCGGAGCGTTTTTATAAGGACCCGCAATACTTCGAAGAGGTGTTTGCACGGGCATGGTTCAAACTGACCCATCGCGACCTCGGCCCCAAAAGCAGATATCTCGGGCCGGATGTTCCTCAGGAAGACCTTATCTGGCAAGACCCGGTTCCGGAGGTCGATTATACCCTCAGCGAAGCGGAAATCGAGGAATTGAAAGAAAAGCTCTTGAACAGCGGGCTCACCCGCAGCGAGCTGATCACCACTGCCTGGGACAGTGCCCGCACCTTCCGGTCATCCGACTACAGGGGCGGGGCCAATGGTGCCCGTATTCGTCTGGCACCCCAAAAAGACTGGGCGGGCAATGAACCCGAAAAGCTGGCAAAAGTCCTGGATAAGCTCACTGAAATTCAATCGGGCCTCACGAAAAAAGTGTCTATGGCCGATCTCATTGTATTGGGCGGAACTGCGGCTGTAGAAAAAGCCGCTGCCGAAGCCGGAGTGGCGCTGAAGGTACCCTTTAGCCCGGGCCGGGGAGATGCCACACAGGAAATGACCGATGTGGAGTCATTCGAAGTGCTGGAACCCGTGCATGACGGTTTTCGAAATTGGCTGAAAGAAGACTGCGGCATTCCGCCCGAAGAACTGCTCATAGACCGAAGTCAGTTGATGGGCCTCACCGCTCCCGAAATGACAGTGCTGATCGGAGGGATGCGCGTATTGGGATGCAACCACGGAGGCACAAACCACGGTGTCTTTACCGAGCGCCCGGGTATCCTGAGCAATGACTTTTTTGTCCATCTCACCGACATGAACTATACCTGGAAACCCGTGGCTGACAACCTTTATCATGTGATAGAGCGCAAAAGCGGAAAAATGAAATGGACGGCCACGAGGGTTGATCTTGTGTTTGGTTCCAACTCCATCCTTCGCGCCTATGCCGAGGTTTATGCCCAGGACGACAACAAGGAAAAATTCGTACGGGACTTCATAAATGCCTGGACGAAGGTGATGAATGCCGACCGTTTTGATTTGAAGTGAAAATAAGCAGGGAAGGCGTCCGGACTGAAGCGGGGGCATTTTATCCAACGGGTAAAATGCCCTCGCTTTTTTTGTCCGCAGGCGTTCGGAAAAACTTTGTTTTTTAATTCGACATGCCGGAAATCTTTAAAGCGGTAACCATTTCGCTGATCCTGAAAAAAGCCCTAATTTTAATGCGTGAATAATGCCTGAGCCGCCTCACGGACGGAGGAAAGTCATTTGGCCAAAAGGTTGAATGAGGGGACCCTTGCTTTAAATCGAAAGGAAATGACGCTTAGGGAAATACATTTGAAACTCAGGCAATACCACGATGAAGGGAAGCGGATATTCGTCAGTTCCTCCTTTCAGACCCACAGCATCCCGCTCTTGCACATTTTGAGCCGCTCGGGGCTGCCTTTTGATGTGCTTTTTATCAATACAGGCTTTCACTTTCCCGAAACCCTTGCTTTTCGCGATGAAGTGGCGGAGCTTCTGAACCTGAATCTGATCAATGTCAGGCCCCTGCTGAGCAAAGCCCAACAAAAAAACAGCGAAGGGCAGTTCTACTTTGTTTCCGATCCCGATTACTGTTGCTACCTGAACAAGACCCAGGCGATGGAGCCCTGGCTGATGCGCTATGATGTCTGGGTCAACGGGGTGCGGGCCGATCAGAGTGCGGTGCGCAAGCATATGAAGGTCGAGGAAGAGGCTCCTTTCAATACCCTGCGTTTTCATCCCATGCTAGACTGGAGTGTGCGCGATGTGTATCGCTACAAAAGAGAACATCAATTGCCGGAGCATCCCCTCGACCGCCAGGGATACCTCAGCATCGGCTGTGCACCCTGCACCAGACGCATGAACCCCGGTGACGAGCGGTCGGGGCGATGGTACGGGCTGAAAAAAACGGAGTGCGGATTGCATACGGACTTAATCTCAAAATAGAAGCATGAATGTATTACTCACCGGTGGTGCCGGCTATGTGGGAACGGAATTGAGCTACCTGCTGGACAAAGACCCGGAGGTGGATGAGATAGTTATCTACGACAACCTGATACGAAGGAATTACAATCTCTTCATCGGGCAATCGAAGATGAAAAGCAAAAAGCTGCGCTTTGTGCAGGCCGACATACTGGATTCGAGGAAACTGAAGGCTGAAGTGGAGCGGGCCGATGTAATTTTTCATCTGGCCGCCAAGGTGAGCACGCCTTTTGCCGATCACAACCCCCACGAATTTGACCAGATCAACAATTGGGGCACGGCCGAGCTGAGCTATCTTGTGGAAGAAAGCCGGGTTTCGCGTTTTATTTACACCAGCAGCGTATCGGTGTATGGTGCCAGCGATGAGATGGTGGATATGGATGCCGAGCCCAATCCCAAGACATTTTACGGCATTTCGAAGCGCAACGGAGAGACCCATGTGGAGCGCCTTCGGAAGAAACATCCCGGGATTTTTGTCCTGCGACTCGGCAATGTGTACGGCTACAGCAAGAGCATGCGCTTCGATTCGGTGATCAACAAGTTTATGTTTGAGGCCCACTTTGCCGGCCGAATTCGCGTATTTGGCGATGGGCACCAATTGCGATCCTTTATACATATCGACCGCCTTTGCCGTTTTCTCATGGATTTTGCACACGGCAGGCACGAGGCAGGCACCTATAATCTGGTAGAAAGCACTTTTTCGGTGAACAGCATAGCCGATCATCTGCTCCGCCTCTATCCCGGCCTCGAAATGATCTATGTGAATCAAAACATGAACATGCGCAGCCTCAATGTAAAGCCCGATGAGCGCCTTCCGGAATTGAAGCAAAGCAGCCCCGAAGTGCTGGAAGAAGACCTGAAACGCTTCCGCAGGGGATTCAGCTTTTGAAGAGGCTGCCGCAAGCAGATAGCAAAGAATTGAAAACACGGTGCATGGGATCTTTCCCTTTGTGAATAAAATTAATCGGGGCGGCAGATAATATGTGCCGGGGCATCCTGTTAGAAAGGAGTCATCAATACCCAAAATCCAATGAAAGCATACCGTATCATTCTTTTCCTGCTTTTTCTCAGCACCCGCATGGCGGTGGCCCAGGAAACGGCCGGTGAAAAAAAAGCACTCCGCCCGGGAAATGTTTTTTTCTCGGCCGGCAATTATCCGGGGACAAGCAGCAATCTATCGCTGGAAGGCTTCCGGCAACTGGCACCGGGTTCTGCCTTGCTGCAGAACGATCTTTCGCATTATGAAAACAGCCGGAATAGCTTCTTCGACAATTCCTTCCTGCTTCGGGCGGGGGCTGCTTTTTCTTTAAGGCAAGACGGACAAAAAGAAAGAAGGCGCCATGAATTCAGGTTGGCAGCCGTCTATGGATACGGAACACTTTACTCCAATTATTTTTGGAAGGAGAGCCGTTATGCAGGCGATACCTTTGTCTCTGTCAAAAGCGGTAAGATATATGTCCTGGATTCGGTACGGACCAAAAGCTATATGATGGAATACACGCGGAAGTATCTGGGCCTGGATGTCTCGTTCATTCTTTATTCCCCTATTTCGCGGACATTTTCTTTTTATGCCGGCATGGGCATGAATGGCAATTTTGACTTCAACAACTATGTCAATACAGCTTACAGCGTATTCAGGCGCTTCGAACAGTCCGGGTCTTCGGATGCCGGGTATCTGATTGACTATGGCCGCTCTTATACTGATTATAACGAGGAATATATTCCGGCCTCGAAAGCTTTCTCGGCCTCGGTTTTTCTGCCGCTGGGTGTGGAGATAAATCCTTCAAAACATGAAAAAAGCCCGGGCAAACTGCGCCTTTACTACGAACTGCGTCCGCTTTGGCGCATATCCGCTGTTCCCGGATTAAAAGCCCATACCGGTTTTAGGCTTCAACAAAGTGCAGGCCTGCGCCTTCCCTTAAACTGATATCGCTGGGCCGGCCTGCGGCCCGTGAATTACACCGTTTGAGCGGGGAGCCGTAAACAAAGGGGATGAGGCGCATCACAATGGCCGGTTAACGTATTTATTAGAAATCATTTCGGGATAAATACTATATTTAGGATAAGCTAAAAATTATGAATACGTAAAAATCCAAGAAAAACCATGAAAAGTATAATCACGCTCCTGGCGATCTCCCTGCTTTTGTCCGCACAAAGCACAGCCCAGCAAAATGAGATTCAACGGAATACCTGGCGTTTGAGCAATGTCTACCTCAGTACGGGTATTAATTCCTTTAAAGGGCGGGCTGCCGATATCAGCGAGCTCAGGCTATTGGCGCCCTCTTCTTCCATCTTGCAAAGTGACCTGAGCGATTATAGCGGCATCGCTATTTACTACAGCCTGCCTTACGCTGATTTTGGTGCGGCTGCCGGCTTTCGCATGCGTCAAGCCGGTGATAAGAAGCATATCAAGGGCCCGGAGTTCAGGGTGGGCATCAATATGGGCACGGCCGGTCTTTTATACAGTTCCTTCTACAAAGAGGAGCGGGTACCCGTGGATACGCTCTATTCGGGCAGGACGGGGGAGGCCTTCCCGGTGGACTCTGTTTCGTATCGTTCTGTGAGCATTGATCTTTTGCGAAAATATCTGAGTGCGGATTTTAGTGTGATTTTTCGCTCAAAGAATCTCCTGGGCTTTTCCCTTTTTGCCGGCCTCGGCATCCGTTCGGGTTATTCGTATGAGAATCAACTGCGCGTGCGATCGAACAGCAGCAGCCGCCTCGAATCGATTGCTCCCTTCAACGGCCAGGAAGTATTTGCATTTCACCCCAGCGAATATAAGGTGGATGAAGAGAGCTTTCCCGTGGCAAACAGCTTTTCCTTTGCCCTCTACATTCCGGCCGGTGTGAATGTGCGCCTGAGCAGCCGCTCAGCTGTTTTAAGCAGAGTCAACTTATTTTATGAAATGCAGCACGGCTATTATTATTATTCGGTACCTGCCGTCAGGGGTATCTCCGGACTCCGTACCCGGCACCTCATCGGCATGCGCATTGCAATAGATTAAACTTGAGAAAAAGAGCAGCAATGTCTTGGCCTTGTATTCCGGAAGTAATATCTCCTAATGCCGTAATTCTTTGCTCTTGGGTCAATATCCATAGGAAGTGCAAGCGCAGATATAAGTGCCGGTGTTTTATTCATTTGTCTTTCATTTTATTATGAAAGACGAAGCAAGACGGGGGTGTCTTACGTAAAGATTTATGCTGAAAGAAGTAATTCATTTCACAATGGATACCCTCGAATGATTGCATTCCAAAAGGCATAGAGGCATGCGCTTATTCACCGGATATCAGGATCCGCGTGCCTGGTTTAGAAAGAAAAGCAACGAATAAATTGACACAGGTCTTACTTAAATCATATGAAAAGATGGACATATGATGATATCATTTGTATATTTGTTTTTTTACATTAAACACCGAAGATACCAACTGTCTCCGGTGCATATCAAAAAGCCATATTTATGAAGTCTCTTTTTTTTACGATTTTATCATTTGCTTTCTTTGCCCTTCCGGCTCAGAATCCACTCGCTATACCGTCTACCCTGAGCGGAGACAGCATCTATCTCACCTTGCAATACGGTACGCATTCTTTTTTCAACGGAGTGAACAGCTCTACCATGGGGGTCAACGGCAATATCCTGGGCCCCACCCTGATGCTCAACCGGGGGCAGTTTGTCAACATCTTTGTAGACAATCAACTGGACGATACCACCACCATTCATTGGCACGGCATGCATGTGGCACCTGAGAATGACGGTGGCCCCCACACAACAATTGCTCCGGGCAGCATCTGGAATCCGTCATTTACAGTTCTGGACAAGGCTGCTACCTACTGGTATCATCCGCACCTGCATAAGAAGACAAACGAGCATGTTTCCAAAGGCATAGCGGGGCTGATCATCGTAAAAGACGATGAAGAAGCAGCTCTTGACCTGCCCCGCACGTATGGGGTGGATGATTTCCCGCTGGTGGTGCAAACCAAAGATTTTGATGAAAAGAAAGAAATCATCGTGCATTCCAACAACGATGACATTGTGATGGTCAATGCCACGGTCAATCCCTATCTGGACGTGCCGGCTCAGGTCGTCCGCTTCAGGCTGCTGAACGGTTCTTCGCAGCGCTCATTCAATTTCGGACTGAGCAATGATCTGCCTTTCTATCAAATTGCTTCTGACGGTGGATTGCTGAGCAATTCACTGCAAATGACACGGCTCCTGCTGGCTCCGGGCGAAAGAGCCGAGATTCTTGTCGATTTCGGACAAATGAACGGGCAGACCGTCTTTCTTAAAAGCTATGCATCGGAATTGCCCAACGGGGTTTACGGTGCCGCCTACCCGGGAATGATGTCGGGGATGACCCTCAACGGATACAATCCCAACCCGCTGAACGGCAGCGATTTCGATATTCTTCAGCTCCGGATCGGAGCTCCCACGGCAGCTGCCGTTGTAAGCGTTCCCACTGGCTTGGCGGAAGTGACCCCGATTGATGAAAGCGAAGCGGTCATCACCCGGCAGCTTACCTTTTCTCCCGAGCAAATGGGCCCCAATCAACTCAACGGGGATTTTATGATCAACAACGTATTCTTTGATATGGATGTAATCAATTATGAAATTCCGCTTGACAATACGGAAATATGGGAATTGCGCAACCAGTCGGCCATCTCGCACCCCTTTCACATCCATGATGTTCAGTTCTACATCCTCTCGCGAAACGGAGTGGCCCCGCCACTTAATGAACAGGGAAGAAAGGATGTGGTGATGGTGGCCCCGCAGGAAACCGTGCGTTTTATCACCCGTTTCGAAACTTTCTCCAATCCCGATGTCCCGTATATGTACCACTGCCACCTGCTGACACATGAAGACAAAGGAATGATGGGGCAGTTCCTGGTTACATCTCCTCTTTCCGTTCCTTCGCTCAATGAGGACGGAAATCTCCGGGTTTATCCCAATCCGTCCGGTGGAACGGTCATCATTGAGGCGGATGCCAGCGTTCCCCTCGAGCGCATCGATATCATTGATCAGAGCGGACGGGTGCTGCGAAGCATTGACGCGTCAGGGGTCCGGGATCATGTGCGCATTGACGGCATAGCCCGCGGTTTTTACATGCTGCGAATCCTCGGCAACGGGCAAGCGCGTTATACGAAGTTGCTCGTGCACTGATCCAGCGGAGGCAGAGGCATGCATTGTTACCGGCAGCGGACGCTTATTTAATGCCCCGAAATACCTGGCAGGCAAGCCCTTCGGGAAGAAAAGCGGACAGGGAAGGATGGTCAATCGTGAAAAATTTCTGACAATTTTCCTTTCTTCTTTACCTGTGTGAGCTGTTATATTCGCATGGCCTTCACCCACTGTTTATTGAAGTTTATCAAATCAAAGCTTTAACCCTATTCCCCGGCAGTGGGGTCCAAAAAAACTTGTACCATGAAAAGAATTCTTTTCCTCTTCTTGTCCGCACTTCTTATCAACTGCGGCATCCGTGCCCAGTTTGATGCGTTGCAGCTTATTGATTCGTCTTCGAAAGTCTGTACGGGGCTTGTTGCTGCCGATCTGAACATGGACAGTCTGCAAGACGTGCTTATTACACAGAAAAAATTCGGAGAAAGTTTTCTGAAATATTATAAAAATCTTGGAAACGGAATCTTTGACAACGGAGATATCGTCTTCCGTCTTTCAACGGCAGCTCTGTCGCCCAATGTGGCCGACCTCAATGCCGATAATTGGCCCGACATCGCCTTTATCACGGGCGCTTCTGCAAACGGGCGGCTCTATGTGATGCATTCCGATCAGGGAAGCTTTTCCGAGGCCGTTCTCATTGACTCCGGCTTATATTATGCCGTGGATATGAAGCTTGCCGACATGGACCTGGACGGTGCTCCGGACATGGTCGTAATTGACGACACGGGGCTTTACGTATTTTACAACGAAGGGGCCGGAAACTTCCGGAAAACCCTGATCCCGGCAGGGCTGAATACGGAGAATTATGCACTCAGTCTTGCTGATTTGGATAAGGATGATTATCCTGATATTTTGGTAGGCGGAGTTCGTACCCTTGTGTATCGCAACAATGCCGGGGTACCCGTCTATGATGAGCAGAGAACACTTTCCATTGAAACGGGGACTACCCTGATTTTGACACTTTTCTCAACAGACATTGACGGGGATGCGGACGAGGATATTGTACTTCTTACAAGCCACAGAGAGCTGAAGATATATGAGAATGACGGAAATGGATTCTTTTCTTTTAAAGAAATACTTCGGGACAATGTCCTTCAGTGCGAATCAATTGCTGCAGGTGACATGGACCTGGACGGTGACCGGGACCTTGTGGCGGCATTCCCTCAGGAGGGGAGGCTCCTGCTTTTTGAGAATGACGGCAACGGAGACTTTTCGCAGGGAAGCACATTGGTCACCGGAGCAGTGCCATTTCTCCGTTGGACTGCCGTGACAGATTTGAACAATGACGGCTCGGCCGACATCCTCCTGGCCGATGACCTGTCATACATGATGAATACGAGAGCGGTAGGTGTGGAAACAGCCGATCCGGCTCCCTCTTTTGAGCTCTATCCCAATCCTTCTGACGGCATTGTGCATGTGTCGGCAGCCGGGTCTGTCCGCCTGAGTGTTATCAGCAGCAGCGGCAGGCAGGTCCACCGCAGCGTTCTTTCCGGGGATGCCGTATCGGAGATCACGCTCTCTTTGCCGTCCGGAATTTATCTTTTCAGAATGGAGGGCGAGGGCTTCGATATTGCCCGGAAAGTGATTGTCAGGTAATCATCTGATTATTTGGCTGACACCCTCCGCTTTTTTTATAAGCAGTTTAAAATAAGCCCGGGGAGTGCCTTCTGCTAAGGGCAATGTTTTTACTTTTGCCTTCCTATGCTGCTGGATGTTTTTATTCCCTGTTTTGTAGATCAACTCTTTCCGGACACCGCCTTCAATATGATCCGGGTGCTGGAGGCAGCCGGCTGCCGGGTGAACTACAACCCCGAACAGACCTGCTGCTCGCAGCCGGCTTACAATGCCGGCTTTCAGGAGGAGGCACGGCAGGTGGCCAAAAAATTCATTCACGATTTCGAAAAAGCGGAAATAGTCGTTTCTCCCTCGGCCAGTTGTGTGGCCCATGTGCGCAGTGTGCTCCCCGTCATTTTTGAGAACTCCTCCCTGCACAATCCAAGCAAAGATCTGCAAAAAAAAAGCTATGAACTCAGTGAGTTTCTTGTAAATGTTCTGGGAATCACGCATTTGGGCTCAAAACTCGAAGCCACGGCCACATACCATGATTCCTGTTCGGCCCTGCGGGAGTGCAAGATCAGGGACGAGCCCCGTGTTCTGCTCTCGAATGTAGAAGGACTGAAACTTATTGAAATGGAGGAAACGGAGCATTGTTGTGGATTTGGAGGTACTTTCTCGGTAAAGTTCGAGCCCATTGCCAGCTCCATGGCCGAGCGAAAAATTGAAAATGCCCTGCGCACCGGAGCGGAATACATTATCTCTACCGACTGGAGTTGCCTCATGCACCTCGATGGAATCATCCGGAAGGAAAAACATCCCATCCGCCTGCTTCATCTGGCCGATGTGCTCGCAAGCGGCCTCTGATCCGGCCATTGCTTCTTAGATTTGCGCCATGAGTATGACACTAATTCTGATTATTGCCACGGCAGCGATATCCATTCCGGCTTTTAAGAATCCCGAACTGAATTTTCGAGCCTTGTTTTATCCGTTTCGTATCAAACGTTACGGAGAATATTACCGCTTCATTAGCTCGGGTTTTTTGCACAACGACTGGATGCACCTTCTTGTGAATATGTTTGTGCTCTACAGTTTCGGGCCCTATCTCGAAAGTTACTACAACTACTACTACGGCTGGAAGGGGCGCCTTCTTTATCTTCTTTTTTACGTGTCGGCCATTGCCATTGCCAATGTCAGTACCTATTTCAGGTTCAAAGACAAGGAGTACTACCGCAGTCTGGGTGCCTCGGGGGCGGTTTCGGCCGTGGTGTTTGCCTTTATCTTCTTCAATCCGCAGGCCCGCATGATGCTGATCTTTCTTCCCATTCCGGTCAATGCCGTCCTGATGGGAATCCTCTATATTGCCTATTCTTTCTACATGGGCCGGAGAGGCAGCGACCATATCAATCACGAAGCACACCTCTACGGAGCATTGTATGGCTTTGCTTTGCATGCAGCCCTTCATCCCGGGCTGTTGCCCCGTTTTATTGAGCAAATACTTAAAATTTCAGGTTTATGATAGATATGCGCAGCGATACCGTTACCCG
>JALSIH010000115.1 GCA_026981615.1 Chitinophagales bacterium | reverse complement strand
CGGCAGTCTTGTATCCGACTCAACGGCTGCTGATGTAAAACTATATCCCGGATATTCCCAATTCTTTACACTGGAGGCTTTCAGTGCCGAGGGCTGCCTGGCAAGCAAAACGATTTATGTTCGGGTAGCAGCGCTTGTTGATCCGGCTGTCCGGCCCGAAGAGGTATCCGTATGCCTGGGAGATACCCTGCAGCTTTATGCAGCTCCGGGATATGCCTACCGCTGGTTTCCCGAAGAAGACTTCGTGGATCCCCTGGCCCGCGATGCCCTTCTTGTTCCCGTAAGCGACCGCATCTATCTGCTTGAGTTGAGAGATTCTTTTAATTGTCCTTTTTACGATTCGGTGACTGTAGTTGTTCTTGAGCCGGCCTTTGCCGATGCCGGCCCCGATCTTTCTATTTATGAAGGAGAGTCGATCCGTTTGAACGGGCAGGGAAACGGTTCTTTCCTTTGGCTTCCTTCCAAATGGCTGGACAATGCAGGCGCACAGGCTCCGCTGGCCAGCCCGGACAGTTCGATAACCTACACCCTGCTTGTCACAACAGACAACGACTGTAAAGCCCGGGATAAAGTCAGGGTCAGGGTTTACCTCGAAACCCAGGTCTGGTTTGCCAATGCCTTTTCGCCCAACGGAGACGGGAGGAATGATTTCTTCGGTCCGGAAATTTACAATGAAATTGAGATGGAGTATTTCGCAGTATATGATCGCTGGGGCAAGCGGCTGTTTTTTACCCGCACTCCGGGCGAGAAATGGGATGGCCGCATCGGAGGGGCTCCGGCTCCGATGGGTACCTATATCTATGAGTTCAAAGCCAAAGGAAACCGAAGCAAGCCGTTCTTCAAGCATGGCAACTTCACCCTGATCCGCTAATGCCGGGAAGGCTTTGCACAGGGAAGCTTTGCCGGTTTTCCAGTTCATTTATTTGCCGATCGCAGCAGTGCACCGTTATTTTAATGAAATAGCCTGCTTTCTCCGAAACTTTTGCTTCAAGTCTTTAATTAATTACTTATCTTTTATGCAAATACAAAACCCGAATCAGTTTCTTAAATGAAAATCAAAAAGAATTTAAAATGAGCAAGAGAGAAGACATTATTAAAGGCCTGCAAAAAGCCTATTGGGATGAATTGGAAACCGTTATGAATTATATGGCCAACTCTTTCAACCTGGATGGAATCCGGGCGGAAGAAATAAAATCTTCACTTTCGGCCGATGTGCAGGAAGAGCTGGGCCATGCTCAGATGCTTGCCAAACGTATTCGTGAACTGGATGGATCCGTAGAAGGGTCTTTTAGTTTCAAAGCGCATCAGGCGAGCAGCCAGCCGCCTGAAGACTCAACGGATGTGCTCACGGTCATAAAAGGAGTGATTGATGCGGAGCAAAGCGCCATTGAGCATTATAAGTATATGATAAAGCTGACGGACGGGGAAGATTATGTGACCCAGGATATATGTGTGACACTGCTGGCCGATGAGGAAGCACATCTGAGAGAATTCAAAGGCTTTTTAAAAGCCATAGAGGCAGGAGTTTAATCTTTGTTGAGCGGGCACAATCATAAAAAAAGCCGGAGTTGATGCTCCGGCTTTTTTTATGAGATACGGCTTTTCTTTATTTGATGGCATCTACCATCTCGGGCGTAATGACCGTTCCGTTGTTTCCCCAGGAGTTGTACACATAAGTTAGTACATTGGCAATCTCCTCGCTGCTGAGATTTTGCTTAGGCATCATTCCGTTGTAGGTGTTTCCGTTTACCGTAATGCTCCCCTGTAGGCCGTGGGCGACCGCGCTGATGGCAGCATTGGGGTCATTGTTCAGGTAATCTGCCTTGGCCAGTGGAGGAAAGGCTCCCGGTATGCCCTGGCCGTTTAGCTGGTGACAGGCCACACATACCTGTTCGTAAATAAGTTTACCCTTGCTGATTCGTTCTTCTTTGGAAACGGCTGCCACCTGCTGCGGGCTTTCTCCGCCCGGCATGGATTGAATGACACTTCCTTCGGGCAGATAGATACGGTCATCCTCTTTGCCCGAGTATACCAGGAGGTTTTCTTCACCGCTTACCTGCAATTCGGCAATGGCTCCTTTGTTGAATGCATTGAAGAAGGAATGATCAATAAGCTTATAAGTGCCCGGTGTCTCGACAACGAACTCGAGGATGGCGGTTCCGCCCACGGGAACGAGTACCGTAGAGGCGTCATTGCGGGTGACTTTGCCGCCATCGGGCCGGACGTTGTCAAAAATTTCACCAATGATGTGAGCCGAAGAAACAGCTACCGGGCCGGCATTTCCGAAATAGATGCGGATGCGGTCACCGACTTCGGCTTTCATGGCGTTGTCTCCGGTGAGGGCTCCCACGCTGCCGTTAAATACGACATAGTCGGGGTCGCCTTTTAGGGCTTTTTCCATTTCAAATTTGTGAACTCCCGGAGCAGACGGATCACCGTCTACATAAAATTCACTTTGCATCACGTAGAACTCCTTGTCTACTTCAGGCAGGGGTGTTTTCGGATCAACCATGATGAGGCCGTACATGCCATGGGATACATGCATGCCTACCGGTGAAGTAGCGCAGTAGTACATGTAAAGGCCCGAATGCAAAGCGGTAAATTTGAAGACCGACTCGTGGCCCGGAGCG
>JALSIH010000114.1 GCA_026981615.1 Chitinophagales bacterium | reverse complement strand
ATTGTAAATGTGGAAATATGGGCATTGCAAGCGGCCCTGCCTTGTATAAATATTTGGACATAAAGTGCGCCAGCGTGCAATAATAAAAGGAGCAATTGCCGTTAAGTAGCAATTAAAATGCTTTTTTTGGTTGAAGAAGCGGAAATCTAAATTTAAAAGTCTTTTAAACCTCCAAATATGATTTACATGCTCTTGCAAGCCGATACCAGTACTGCCGGTGGACAAATGGACTCAATCGCCATGATAGACCTCCTGATGAAGGGCGGTGTGCTGATGATTCCTCTCGCCATCCTGCTGGTCGTGGCTCTTTACATCTTCTTTGAGCGCTACTTTACCATCAAAAAAGCGGCCCGGATCGACAAAAACTTCATGAACAACATCAAGGACTATGTCGCCAGCGGAAATATTGAGGCGGCCAAGACCTTATGCCGCAATACAGACTCCCCGATTGCCCGCATGATTGAGAAAGGACTGAGCCGCCTGGGCAAACCATTGAAAAATATTGAGGTAGCCATCGAAAATGTAGGAAAGCTCGAAGTGTATAAAATGGAAAAAAGCCTGGTCACACTGGCGACCATCTCGGGCGCAGCCCCTATGCTCGGATTTCTGGGTACGGTGCTCGGTATGATCGGAGCCTTCTACAATCTGGCACAGGCCGGTGGAGAGGGAGGTGCCGATATTCTTGCCAATGACATCTATCAGGCCCTTGTAACTACGGCCACGGGACTATCGATCGGTATCATAGCATACATCGGTTACAACACCCTCATATCAATGGTCGAGAAGGTGATTTTCAAGATGGAAGCGTATACGGTAGAATTTATTGACCTTTTACAAGAACCCGCGAAATGAACCTGAAAGGAAGAAATAAGGTCGATCCGACTTTCAATATGTCTTCATTGGCAGATATTATCTTTCTGCTTCTGATCTTTTTTCTCATTACTTCGAGGATTGTTACGCCTTACGCCACACCGGTGAAACGTCCTTCGAGCAACCAGCGTGTAAGTGCCACTCCGGTAGCTACCATCACTATTGACGACAAGGGCCGCTATTTTGTGGATGGGGAGCGGGTTCCTTTTGGCGCCATCAAAGGAAAATTGAGCAGCAAACTGAGCCGCGAGGAACGACCGGTGGTGATGCTCAATATGGACAAGGCTTTGAGCGTTCAGCTATTGGTAGACATGTATGACCTGGCCAGCGAGCTGAAATTTGAACTCCTGCTGGCCACCGAACCCGAGAAGAAAAAGAGATAATCATGGCAGTGGAATATCTGTTAAATCCCGAAGTAGAGCGCGCCAACAAGCGCAAGAGTGCCATCATTACGGCTCTTATTGTCATGGGTATTCTTGTGCTTTCCATATTCTGGGTTCTCAAGCAGCCCGAAGAACAATTTCCGCCTCCGGGTATTCTTATTGCTATGGGAACGACCGAGCAGGGGTCGGGTGAAACCAAGCCCGTTCCGCAGAAGGAAACACCCAAAGAAGAAGTGAAGCCGCAACCGGAACCGGAGCCACAGCCAACCGAGACGGAAACCCCGGTAGAGACCGTGGATGACCCGAACAGTACCTCCGTTGAAGAAAAAAAGGAAGAGAAAAAAGAAGAAGTAAAAGATCCGGAAAAGCCGATAGAGGAAGTGAAAGAACCGGTCAAGCCCAAATACACGATGCCGGCTGATGAGCAAAGCAATGAAGAGCCGAAGGACACGAAAGGCAAATACGAAATGCCCGGAGATATGGGCAATCCGAAAGGAAGCGAGCAATCGCAAAACATGGGAAATATTCCCGGTATGGGCAACTTCGAATTTGGCGGTGGATTAAGCGGTCGCGGAGTGCAGCGTGTTCCCGATGTCGAAAAAAAGGTGAGGCGGGAACAGGGAAAGATCATTCTTGAAATCTGGGTGGATGCCTCGGGAAATGTGGTAAAAGTAGGCGATTTAATGCGGGGAACGGAGATTACCGACCCTGCCATGATACGCGAGGCCCGCCAATTGGCCTCCAGGGTGCGATTTGACCCTGCCAGCGGAAGCAATCTCGTCAGAGGGACCATCACCATTACCTTCAAGTACTGATTCCGGCATGAACTATCAGGAAACCGTGGCCTGGCTTTACCGACAGCTGCCCATGTATCAACGCCAGGGGAAAACTGCATTCAGGAAAGACCTGGGCAATATCCGGGCACTGCTCCGGGCGCTTGATCATCCCGAAAAGAAGTTTCGCTCCCTGCATGTCGGTGGCTCCAACGGCAAGGGCTCCATTGCACATATGCTGGCGGCCGTATTGCAGGATTCGGGTTATAAAACCGGCATCTACTCTTCTCCCCATTTGCGTGATTTCCGCGAAAGAGTCAAAATAAACGGGGCCTGGATGCCGGAGTCCTTTGTCTGCGGATTTGTAAAAGATATGAAAGAGGCAATCAGGGAAATCAAGCCTTCTTTCTTTGAAATCACCGTAGCCATGGCCTTTGAATATTTTGCTCGCGAAAAGGTTGATGTGGCCGTGGTTGAGGTGGGGCTGGGCGGGCGCCTCGATTCGACCAATGTGATCACTCCCCTGCTCTCGGTCATCAGCAATATCAGCCTGGAACATCAGGATATCCTGGGAACGGATATCGAACAGATCGCTTTCGAAAAAGCGGGCATCATCAAGAAAAACACACCCGTGGTCATCGGCAGGCACCATCCCGGAAGCGATGCGGTATTCAGGAAGAAAGCAAATGAAATGGAGGCAGCGCTTTATTTTTCGGAGGATGCTTTTCGCAGCCGGGTGACCCGCCACACAATAGACTGCCTCGAGCTGGATATCGTAAATACGGGCAGCGGCCGCTCTGCAAGCTACACCCTCCCTGGAGGGGCACTCTATCAGCAGGAGAACCTCAAAGCGGTGCTGCAGAGCATCGAACTGATTCGTGCACAATTTCCGGCCATTCATGAGGAAAATATTCAACGGGGCATTGCCTGCTTTAAAGAGCTGACCCGTTTTGAGGGCCGCTGGCAAATACTGAGAAGCTCAGCCCCCGTGATATTGGCCGATGCGGCTCACAATGCGGATGCTTTGAAGCATATTTTTTCTCAACTGAAGACCCGCACCTTCAGACAAGTGCATTGTGTGATGGGAACCGTAACCGGGAAAGACCTGGATGCCTTCTTCGAATCGCTTGACCGCGATGCGCTCTACTATTTTGCCCGTCCGGCAGTGCCCCGCGGCCTGGATGCCGATCTGCTGAAAATCCGGGCAGAGAAAGCAGGCCTTCGGGCCCGTGGTTTCAATGATGCAGTCGAAGCTTATGATGCCGCCCTTCATGCCGCTGCCGCAGAGGACCTCATTTTTGTGGGAGGAAGTATCTTTTTATTATCCGACCTTTTTTCATCGATACAGGAAACTAAGTGAAGGCGCTTAATCATTATGCCCTTATCTTCACATTTCGGAATAATTCTTTGATTTGGACTTTGCCATAGTAGATATTGAAACCACCGGGGGCAAACCTGCCCGGCATCATATCACTGAAATAGCGATAGTGATAAGTGACGGGCAAAGGGTCAAAGAACGTTTTTCAACCCTGGTTCACACCCGGCAGGAAATACCGGTTTTCATACAACGTCTCACCGGTATCAACAATGAAATGCTGGAAGATGCCCCAAGGCTTGAAGAGATTGCGCCTCGCATCATGCAATTGCTTCATAATAAAGTTTTTGTAGCTCACAATGTAAACTTTGACTTTAAGTTTATGGCCCGGCATCTGGAACAGTGCGGTCACCGGCTTTCTTTGAAGCGAATCTGCACCGTGCGCCTGTCGCGAAAGATTATTCCGGGCCTTCCCTCCTACAGCCTCGGACGACTTTGCAAGAGCCTGGGCATCCATGTAAAAAATCGCCACCGGGCTTTGGGCGATGCCGAGGCCACCGCAGAGCTGCTGCACCTGCTGCTGCAAAAGGACAGCGAAAACCTGATAAAGAAACACATACGAAGCCATCAGCGTGAATTCAGCCTGCCGCCCAACCTCGAACGGAGCGAATATGAAGCCTTGCCGGAGGAAGCCGGTGTTTACTATATGCTTGACGAAAAATCGAGGCCACTCTATATCGGCAAAGCGGCAAATATCCGAAAACGGATTGCCTCCCATTTTGCATCTTCTTTTGACGAGAAAAATTTCCTTGTCCTGTATTCCGGAATACATCACATCTCTTACACGGTGACGGGCAATGAACTCACCGCTTCGCTTCTGGAATCTTATGAGATAAAGAAACATCAGCCGCCTTTTAACCGCGCTCAACGAAGAGGACTCCGGGTTTACAATCTTTTGACATATACGGACCGGGCGGGATGGATTCGACTGGCCATAGAAAAGGGCTATCGCCAGCGGGAAGCCGTTGCCACCTACACAAGCCTCCCCGATGCCCGCAATCATCTCCGTGAACTGGCGGCCCGCTTTAGATTGTGTGAAAAGAAACTGTTTCTTGCAACCCACAGCGGCCCGTGCAAGGGACGCAAAGCAGGACGGTGTGACGGAGCCTGCACGGGTGATGAAAGTGCCGAATCGCACAATGAGAAAATGAGAAAAGCCCTGGACAAACTCCGGGAAGAAGAACCTTCGCGCATTATCATCGGAAGAGGACGAAACCCGGAGGAAAACGCCATTGTCTGCTGTAAAAACGGACAATACCTCGGTTTCGGATTCCTGCCTCAGAGTGTGGAATTGCACAATTTTGAGGATGCCCTGGACTATATCCGGAATTATCCGGCCGACAACGATGTGCAGCAAATCATCAGAGCTTTTATTTCACGTCCCGGAAAAGGTTTTCGTATTCTTGAAATGCTTCCCGGGCAGGCACGCGTACTCTGAGTATTTTTTTTAAATTCGCCCACTTACTATTAAATCAAGGAGATTATGTCCGGATATGATTCATGGTATCACCCTTACGAAATCAACCCAGAGTTTCGGAGCAAAGTAGCCTATCTGAGCATGGAGTTTGGCATTCACCAGCCGCTTAAGATATATTCGGGCGGGCTCGGTTTTCTGGCCGGATCACACATGCGAAGCGCCTTCGACCTGAAACAAAATGTGATTGGCATCGGTATTCTCTGGAAGACGGGCTACTATGATCAGGACCGGAAAGACAACCAGGAGATGGAAGCCCGCTTCCGGGTGAAAACCTACACCTTCCCGGAAGATACCGGCATTCGTCTGGTCGTTCCCGTCAAAGGATATCCCGTTAAAGTAAAAGTCATGTTGCTGCGCCCCGAGGTCTTCGGCACAGCACCCATCTATCTGCTATCCAGCGACATGGAGGAAAATGAGGATTATTTCAGGGGAATCACCAACCGCCTCTATGACGTCAACCACGAAGTCAGAATTGCACAATACATGATATTGGGTATCGGAGGGGCCAAACTCCTTGAAAAACTGGGCGGAGCCGATGTGTATCACCTGAATGAAGCCCATGCGGCTCCTTTTGCCTTCTACTATTACAAACAGGTCTATGACCTGGATGCGATCAAAAAGAAACTGGTATTCACCACCCACACACCCGAAAAAGCCGGCAATGACACCTTTGATTATGGTGAGCTTGAATATATGGGCTACTTCAGTGGTCTGAGCACGGAGCTGGTGAAGAATATCACCGGACAGGACGATCGTTTCGGCACGACCCCCGCCCTCCTGGCCCTCAGCAAGCGGGCCAACGGAGTCTCCAAACTGCATGGAGAAGTCTCGCGAAAGATGTGGCTTGACGTCAAAAACAGCTGCGAAATAACTTCAATCACAAACGCCCAGAATGCCCGGTACTGGAAAGATGAGCCCCTGTATGAAGCCATGGAGAAGGACGACCGGCAAGCCTTTGCAGCCAGAAAGAAAGAATTGAAGAAGGCCCTCTTTGAGGTGGTTGCCGATCAAACGGGGAAACTCTTTGATGAGGATGTCCTGACCATTGTTTGGGCAAGGCGATTTGCAGCTTATAAGCGGGCCAATCTGCTCTTGCGCGATATCAACCGTTTTTGGCATCTCATCTACAATGAGTCGAGGCCCGTACAGGTGATCTGGGCCGGCAAGCCCTACCCCGAAGACGGTGCCATGGTGAACCTTTTCAATACCATACAAACGATTATTTACAAAAAAAACAATTGTGCCATTCTCACGGGATATGAACTGCATCTCTCAAGGCTGCTGAAAGGCGGTGCCGACATCTGGCTCAACAACCCCAGAAGGCCGCGCGAGGCATCGGGCACCAGCGGCATGACCGCTGCCATGAATGGGGCCGTCAACCTCTCAACCAATGACGGATGGATACCCGAATTTGCCAGACACGGAGAGAACAGCTGGGTGCTTCCCGTATTGGATGAAAATCTGACTACACAGGAAACAGACAAACGGGATTATGAAAACCTGATGCATCTGCTGGAACAGGAAATAGTGCCGATGTACTACAAAAATCCAGCACGCTGGTGCGAAATCGCATGGAACGGCATGAGAGACGTGATTCCGGCATTCGATTCGGATCGTATGGCAAGGGAATACTACCGCGAAATGTATGATTTTTAGAGATAAGATTGGAGATTTTGAAGGGGAAAAGCTTAATTTTGCAAACCCGTCAGGGTCCCGTAGCTTAACTGGATAGAGCACCTGACTACGGATCAGGAGGTTGGGGGTTCGAATCCCTCCGGGACCACAAAAGCCATTTCATTGAAATGGCTTTTCTTTTTTACAGGCATGCGCTCCTCCGGAGCTAAGAGATGATTTACTTATCAAGTCTGAGCTCAGGGTCATTGCCTACGAAAAACGTTCCCCCAAAAGCAGAAGCAAAGTCCCGGAGGAACGACAGTCCTGTAGCCCGGTAGTGCTCCCTCATCTCCCGGGTCCCGGAGGGACGACACGTTTTGGGTAATTGGTGTTTTGTGGTTAGTGGTTGGTGATTGGTGATTGGTGATTGGTGATTGGTGGAAACGTTGAGGAGTTGGAAAGCAGGAGAAGCGGAAGTTCCGAAACAGAGGAACATATTAAGAAGAGTCCTTGAAGCTCACATGGATATTGTTCCTTCCTGCAAGAATTCTGTCATGGGCCGTTCCGGTCCTCTTATTTGCGCTATGCGTAGGCCTGCAACAGACCGATTGCTTCACTTCTATCATCAGAAAAGCAATGTCTTACGCAGGCAGCAAATAAAATTAAAATTTCCTAATTTTCAATCTTTGATGAAGCAAATCAAAGGAAGCTTTTATATATTGTTCACCTTAACTTAAAAAACGTACTACATGAAAAGTCTATTTATTGCTCTTTTTTCTTTTGTCTTCTGCATGTCCGGTGCATTGTATGCACAGATGGAACTCCCACAGCCGAGCCCGAAGGCTCAGGTGATGCAGCGCGTGGGCCTGACCGACATAGCGATTGAATACAGCAGCCCGGGTGTGAAAGGGCGTGCTATCTTCGGGGGACTCGTGCCCTATGGCAAACTTTGGCGGGCCGGTGCAAACAAGGCTACCAGCATCGAATTCTCAAAAGATGTCAGCATCAACGGGCAGGAAGTGAAAGCCGGCAAGTATTCCTTCTTTGCCATTCCCAATGAATCGGAATGGACCGTCATTCTTAATTCCGAAACGGAACTCTGGGGCACCGGAGGCTATGACGAAAGCAAAAACATCGTGGCCTTCAATGTGACACCCGAAAAACTTGATCCGCTCGTGGAGCGACTGCGATATCTGATTACGGATTTTGACAATGAAAAGGCCATAATCGCACTGGAATGGGCCGACACACGGGTATCGTTTCCGGTTCAGGTGCACACCATGGAGCAGGCCTATGCCAGCATTAAAAAGACCCTGGAACCCTCATGGAGAGCCTATGCCAATGCCGCACGTTTTGCTTTCGAGCAGGCCAACGACATGGAAAATGCCATGAAATGGATCAACCAATCGCTGGAAGTCAAAAGCGAATGGTTCAACAACTGGCTGAAAGCTCAGATATTGGCCGAGACGGGCAACTACAGCGAAGCGCTCAAATATGCCAAAACGGCCAAAGAACTGGGCGATAAAAACCCCGGAAGCTTCTTTTATAAAGACAAAGTGGAGCAGGCCCTCATTGACTGGGCGAAGATGTAAAGCCGCTTACCTGCTTAAAAATCACAGGAAAAAACCTTCTGTCACTTGGCAGAAGGTTTTTTATTTTTACCTGATGACAACGAATGAGCGTAGCGCATCGAATTGGGCAGAGTTACAGGACTTGCTTTTTGCAGAAAGTTGGGACGAACGCCTGCAGCGCTTCCGGTCGCCCTTCGTTTACCGGGGCTTGTCTGATTTTGATTACAAATTGCGGACAAGTCTCATGCGCCTCGGGGGAGAATACCGGAAGCTGGAAGGGCATTTGCTGCGAAACTTTAAAAAATATGCATACACCAATCCAACAGCCGGCAACAGCATCTGGAACTGGCTGGCCGTAGCCCAGCACCACGGTCTGCCCACACGGCTTCTCGACTGGACTTACTCTCCCTACATTGCATTGCATTTTGCCACGTCCAATCTCGAGCATTTCGACCGTGACGGAGTGATATGGGCCGTCAACTATGTGGAGTCCAATCATTTTTTGCCTCCAAAACTCCGGGGTGTTATCCTGGAAGAAGGCTCCAATGTTTTTACTGCGGAGATGCTTGAAGAAGTGTGTCAGACCCTGAAACAATTTGACAAACTACAGGAAGAAACCTACCTTGCCTGGCTGGAGCCGCCCAGTCTTGACAACCGCATCATCAATCAGCATGCCCTGTTTTCTCTTTTATCAAGCCCGAAGGCACAGCTTGACAGCTGGCTCGAAGAGCACCCCGGCCTCTATTTCAAAATCCGCATACCGGCCGGTCTCAAATGGGAAATACGCGACAAACTCGACCAGGCGAATATCACCGAGCGGCTCTTGTTTCCGGGTCTGCACGGCCTGAGTGTATGGCTCAAGCGGCATTATTCTCCGAAACAATGAGCTATTCCGAAGCACTTCTTTGCCGTGCACATTAAGAAGCCGTAAATTCGCAGCCTTTGACCGGAGCCATATGAGTACAATAGAGAGAGAAATTAAGAAAAGGAAAACCTTTGCCATCATCAGTCACCCCGATGCGGGAAAGACCACTTTGACGGAGAAGTTCCTGCTTTTCGGGGGCGCCATACAGGTGGCCGGAGCCGTCAAATCCAATAAGATTAAAAAAAGTGCCACTTCGGACTTTATGGAGATAGAGCGCCAGCGCGGGATTTCCGTGGCTACCTCGGTCATGTCTTTTGAGTATGAAAACACCCTTGTCAACCTGCTCGACACGCCCGGCCACAAAGACTTCGCAGAAGACACCTACCGCACGCTCACAGCCGTGGACAGCGTGGTGCTGGTCATAGACAGCGTCAAAGGCGTGGAAACCCAGACAGAGCGATTAATGGAAGTCTGCCGCATGCGCAACACCCCGGTCATTGTATTTATCAATAAACTGGACCGTGACGGCCGCGATGCTTTTGAGCTGCTCGAAGAACTGGAAGAAAAGCTGCAGATTACGACCCGGCCCATGAGCTGGCCCATTGGTATGGGAAAGAACTTCAAAGGCGTGTACAACCTCTACGAAAGCAAATTGAATCTTTTTCAACCCGGACAGCAGAAAGTCAGCAACGAAGTCATTGAAATTGAGGACCTGTCAGACCCGCGCATCGACCACTACCTCGAAAGCTATGCAAAGGAACTGCGCGAAGAAGTAGAGTTGATTGAAGGGGTATATGATCCCTTCGACACGGAACTATACCGGGAAGGGCTTCAGGCCCCGGTTTTCTTCGGCTCGGCCCTTAACAATTTCGGTGTGCGGGAATTATTGAGTGCTTTTGTAAAAATTGCCCCCAATCCGCTTCCGCGGGAAAGCGACAAACGCGAAGTACGGCCGGAAGAGCCTGCCTTCAGTGGCTTTGTCTTTAAAATTCACGCCAATATCGACCCGAATCACCGCAATCGCATTGCATTCCTGCGCATCTGTTCGGGGAAATTTGAGAGGAATAAATTTTTCTACCACACCCGCCTCGATAAGAAGCTGCGATTCAATACCCCCTACTCTTTCCTTGCCCGCTCCAAAGAGATATTGGAGGAAGCCTGGCCCGGAGATATCATCGGGCTGTATGATGCCGGTTATTTTAAAATCGGTGACACCCTGACGGAAGGAGAAAAAATACAGTTCAAAGGCATTCCCAGCTTCTCTCCCGAGCGCTTCAAGGAGGTGCTGAATGATGATCCTCTAAAGACCAAACAACTTGACAAAGGCTTGAAACAACTTTCGGAAGAAGGTGTGGCACAGCTTTTTATACAGGAAACAGCCAGGAGAAAAATCATCGGTACGGTGGGGGAACTTCAGTTTGAAGTCATCAAATACCGCCTCAAGGAGGAATACGGAGCCTCCTGTACATTCAGGCCCATCGCATTTCACAAAGCCTGCTGGGTGACCTCGGAAAACCCGGAGGCCCTGCACCGGTTTCTGAGAAGAAAAGCCGATTATATCGCCAGCGATACGCACGGATATCCGGTTTTTCTTGCCGAGTCGCAGTGGATACTGAAGGTCACGCAGGAAGATTATCCGGAAATTCAATTTCACAACACTTCCGAATTCAAAGTAGAAAGTGAAAAGCTACATTAGGTCGGCTTCGTAGACCTTAAAAAGCATGGTGGCGGCAGCCGGATTGGTGGCGAGGGGAATATTGTAGAGGTCACATATGCGCATCAGCATTTGAATATCCGGTTCGTGCGGGTGTTTTCCCATCGGATCGCGAAAAAAGATAACGGCACCTATCTCGCCTTCTACTATTTTACCCGCAATTTGGGCATCACCGCCTTTGGGCCCCGACTTCACACGGGTCACTTCAAGCCCTGCATTCATGACATGCAGTCCGGTGGTGCCGGTGGCAATCAAATCTATCTTTTCCAAAACCGACTTGTGTTCGAGCAGAAAGGCGACCATTTCCGGTTTGCGCCCGTCATGTGCAATGATGGCCATTTTCATGGCCGTGAAATTAAGGAGATTGGATGAGAGGGGAAAGCCGCGGGCATTTTGCTATTGTTAATCCTTGTTTCCGCTTCTGTGCAATTCGAAAGACGGCATGTTATTCCGCCTGAGCGTCTTTCTTGCTGTTTTCTTCACTCACGCTAAGTTTGAAGCCAACGCCATGCAGGTTTTCGATGGATACATGGGGGTCTTCAGACAAATGTTTGCGAAGTTTGGAAATAAAAACATCCATGCTGCGACCGGCAAAGTAATCATTTTCGCCCCAGATGAGCTCCAGTGCTTTTTCGCGTTTCAGCACTTCATTTTTCTTGACGCAAAGCAGGCGAAGCAATTCGGCTTCTTTCTGTGTCAGCTTTTGCACCTTCTCCCCTAAACGCAGTAGCATGCTGTCATAATCAAATTCGTAGCGCCCGATATTGAATGTTTTTTCAGCATCCTGCAAGTTTCCGTAAACCCGCTTCATCAGCGCCTCGATGCGCAACTGAAGCTCTTCCATGCTGAAGGGTTTGGTCACATAGTCATCGGCTCCGAGCCGGAACCCGCGAATCCGGTCTTCCTTGAGCGACTTGGCCGTGAGAAAAATGACCGGAATCTCCGGATTGGCAGCACGGAATTCAGCCGTCAGCTCAAAACCATCCACCTTGGGCAGCATGACATCCATCAGAATGACATCAAAGTCATGCTTGTAAAAGAGCCGTTGAGCTTCGTGGCCGTCACGGGCATGTGCCACATCGTAGCCCATTTCCTCCAGATTGTCCTTGACCACAAAACCCAGATTCTCATCGTCTTCTACCAATAATATTTTGCAATGCTGATCCATTTTTCATTCATTTATTTAAACGGAATACTCAAGGTAAAAATGCTGCCCTTGCCTTTCTCGCTTTCCACTTTGATTTTTCCCTGATGCTTTTCCACCATCATCTTCACATAGGCCAGTCCGAGGCCAAAGCCCTTGACATCATGACGATTGCCTGTCGGTACGCGATAAAACTTCTTAAAGATCATACGCATTTCGCTCCGGTCCATACCGATGCCGTGGTCCCTCACCGAGATATGCAGGCATTCGCGGTCATTTCCCGTACTTATCTCAATATCAGGCGCTTTCTCCCCCGAATATTTTATCGCATTGTCCACAAGATTATATAAAATATTCATTAAATGCACCCGGTCGGCCTCTACCGCGGACTTTTGTGCTTCGAGGCGCATGTCGATGCGCCCTCCGCCCCCTTCGAGTGCTGCACGCATGGTTCTTACAAGTTCTGCTATCAGCTTGTGTACATCCACACTTTCTTTATTGATCTGAATTTCGTCTTTCTCAAGCGTGGCAATCTGCAGCACTTTCTCCACCTGCTTCTTCAGGCGTTCGTTTTCCTGCTTGATGATTTGGCTGTAGCGCTTTCTTCTCTTCGGATTTTGGGCAATTTCATCGCTGGCCAGCACATCGGCAGAAACGGCAATCGTAGAGATGGGTGTTTTCAGCTCGTGGGTCATGTTGTTGATAAAATCACGGGTGACCTCGCTCATACGTTTTTGCCGGAGAATGATAAAGGTGGTATAGGCAAAAAAGACAATGACCACCGCAAGAATGGCCGAAGAAAAGAGCCAAAACCCCATAGCACTGAGGATGAAGTTGTCTTTTTCGGGAAAAGCCACACTGAAATAGGTTTGTTCGCTTTTGGGCAGGTCGATGTGGCGCGAATGCGAGTTGAGCGGCTTGAAGCCTTCTTTGTAGCGCACGTACTTGCCGCTTTGAGCCGTGTCGGCTATGCAGTCGTAGAGCCCGTATTCGAAGTCGGTCTGCACGTTGTACTCATCAAAAGACTTGATGAGCAGGGCCTCAAGGATGGGCAGGGCTATGCGTTCGTTGAGTTCGATTTTGTATTGGTTGTTCGAAATCTGAGAAACCGGTTTTACAAGCAAAGTACTGTCGTTGCTTATTTCCACCACCCGCTCCACCACATCATTCAGGGCAAGGTCTACGCGGTGCTTGAATTGCTGGTCTTTCAGATTCCAGGCAGTCGAAACCCAGTAGATCTGTGTCACCACAATTCCGAGAATTGAAAGTGCCGCCATCAGCACCACCCATCTGATTGTATTGCCTCTCATTGCTTTTTTTCAACTTTCCCTCATCAGCAAGCCTTCGCTTAAGGATTTCAGTGCTCTAAACGCTTCTTTGTCCCCTGCGAGTTCGCTCATGGCACGCATGGCCGATTCGTAGTAGCTATTGCGCAGCCTGACGGCATCATCTGCTGCTCCGCTCAAGCGGTAAAGCTCCTTTAATTTTTCAATTTTTTCCTCCGGGTCCGGATTTTCCATTTCCAGCCATTTCACTATTTCCCGGTACATGCCTGCATTGCCGTTTTGCATGGCTTTCAACAGCAGATAGGTTTTTTTGTTCATCAGGATATCGCCCCCGATGCGTTTTCCGAAAAGTGCGGGATCACCGAAACTGTCCAGATAATCATCCTGAAGCTGAAAGGCCATCCCCATTTTTTCTCCTACCCGATAGTAGGCTTCGGCCAGTGCCTCGTCACCCTTTGCCAGATACGCACCGGCAAACATGGAAAATCCCAGTAAAACGGAGGTTTTCAGACGGATCATCTCCAGGTATTCGTCAATGGCCACACGGGGCCGGCTTTCAAAGTTGATATCAAGCTGCTGGCCTTCGCATACCTCAATTGCACAGCGGTTGAATCGTTTCAGGAGCAGAGGCAACCTCTGTGCGTCACATTTTGCGAGCTGCTCATAGGCCATAATCATAAGCGCATCCCCGGATAAAATGGCTGTGTTGGTGCCGTACTTCGTGTAAACGCTCGGCTTGCCCCGCCTGATCGGAGCCGCATCCATAATATCGTCATGCAGTAAGGTGAAATTGTGAAAAAACTCCACGGCCAGCCCGGCCGGCAATGCCTCTTTTGGCATCATGCCTTCCATGGCAGCCGAAAGAAGCAGCAACACGGGTCTGATGCGCTTTCCGCCAAGCGAAAAGGTGTAAGAAACGGGATGGTACAACTCGGGCAAATCACGTTCCTGCAAAGCCGAAGCGATGCCCTCTTCTATTAATTTCTGCGTTTCTTTGATTAAATTCATAATCTCTGTTGATCAGACAAAATTAAGCTTTAAGAGTTCTAAACAGCGCCCGGACAGGCCGTTAATTGTATGAAGGAAGAATTTAAAAAAGCGGAGGAGCCGTTGAAGGGATATGAAGAAAGCCTGAAAGCCCTTGTGACAAAATACAAGTTGCTTTCGGATGCTTCGCTGGATGCCATTATCATTCATGACAACGGGCATATCCGCTATATGAATCGCGCTGCCCTCAGGCTTTTCGGCTATGAGCGAATGGAGCTGAGGCGCATTCATCTCGAAAAACTCTTTGCCCCCGGGGCCCGCGATCTGATCTATGAAGCCATTGCAGGCAATGAGCAAAGCTGCTTTGAAGCCATCGCTTTTCGCAAAAGCGGCACGGCATTTCCGGTAGAAGCCACATTTGAAGTTTTCAGTGAGCCCAATGACATGCAAATCCGGGCTGCCGTATTCAGGGATATCTCGAAAAGGAAGGACATCGAGAAACAACTGATGCGCTCGGAAAGAGAGTATCGCAAGCTCTTCGAAGAAGCCAAAGATGCCATCTACATTACCGGCAAAGACGGCTCCATACTTGACGCCAATATGGCTCTGCTGGAGCTTTTTAAATATCAGAAAGAAGAACTGCTGAAGCTGAACGTCATACATCTTTACGTGAATCCTTCCGACCGGGAGCGATTTATCCGCACGGTGGAAAGTGAAAAATCAGTGCGCGATTTTGAAGTGACACTCAAAGACCGCGAAGGAGTGCCCATCAACTGCCTCGTCACTTCAAGTGTTCGTTATGATCAAACGGGAAATATCACGGGTTATCAGGGAATTATACGTGACATAACGAATGTAAAAAAAACCGAAGAACTGGAACGGGCCAAAAAGCTGGCCGAGCGTTCGGCCCAATTGAAGTCACGATTTCTGGCCAATATGAGCCACGAAATTCGTACTCCGCTGAATGCCGTATTCGGCATCACCAACCTGCTGAGCGACACCCCGCTGAATGAGCAGCAGAAGCACTACATTGACCTTATTCAGACTTCCACGGACCATCTCTTGGTATTGATCAACGACATACTTGATTTTTCAAAGATCGAAGCCGGCAAGCTGGATGTGGAAAGTGAAGAATTCAACCTCTATGACTTATTGCAAAACCTGGCCGATACCGTTGAATTCAGGTTGAAAGAAAAAGACCTTCAATTTGCGCTTGACATGGATGAACTCCTTCCGGAATTTGTCGTGGGCGATTCGGTGCGCATCAATCAGGTTTTGCTCAATCTCCTCTCCAATGCCATTAAATTTACGGATGAAGGCGAAATCCGGCTCAAGGTGAAATTGCTCGAGTCGAAAGAGCGTTTTGCCAGCATTCAATTCAGCGTAACAGATACGGGCATCGGCATATCCCGCGAAAATCAGGAAAAGATTTTTGATCTTTTCACCCAGGGAGGCGATCAGATTACCCGCCTGTATGGCGGCACCGGGCTCGGACTGGCCATTTCAAGGCGCCTGGTCGAAATGATGGGCGGAAAACTGGTGCTCAAAAGCAAAGAGCATGAAGGCTCCACTTTCAGTTTCAGCCTTCAGCTGAGCATCGGATCGGGTGAAAACCTGCGCAGGGAACAGCGTGAGGAAAAGGAATTCGTATTTCGTGACCTGGGAGCGCTGCGCATATTGCTGGTCGAAGACAACAAAGTCAATCAGTATGTAATGGCCGAAACCATCAGAAGATGGGGGCAGAATATATACATCGAAGTTGCTGACAACGGGCTAAAAGCTTTTCAATCGGTGAAAGAAAAAGATTTTGACCTGGTCATCATGGATGTACAAATGCCGGTGATGAACGGACATGAGGCCACCCGCAGAATCAGAGAAGCTCTTCCCGAAGCGAAACGAAGCGTCCCCATTCTTGCCATGACTGCTTTTGCCACGGCCGGTGAGGCCGAAAAATGCCTCAGTTCGGGCATGGACGACTACATCCCCAAGCCCTTTAACCCGAAAAATCTCTATACCAAGATCGCCCGCCTGACCGGTGTCAAACCGGGGAGAGCCATTGCCCCCGGAATAAGCAGAAAATCCGGGGAGGAAAAAAAGCGCACGGGCAGCCAAAGTGCCAGAAAATATGATCTGAGTTACCTCAGCACCATCACGCAGGGCGATGAAGGCCTGAAACTAAAAATGCTGCAGACCATTCTGGATGAAGCACCGGAAGAGCTCGCACGAATGAAAGCCCTCTATATCGGCAAAGACTGGCCAAAATTGCGCGGAGCTGCTCATAAGTTCAAATCCACCCTCATCTTTCTGGGAAACAAGAAGCTTGAAGCCATTGTGAAAAAAATCGAACAGAATGCCATGAATGAAAATGAGCTTGCGAAAACCGGGGATATGATCAACTTCGTCACGGAAAACTGCCAGCTAATGCTCGAACAGATTCGAGCGGATATGAATCTTTGAAAAATCCAAGTGTTAAAAATTGTAAAATTCATGTGTAGGTCGTAAATTAAGGGCCGGGCCCCTGCCATCCTCTTCATCCCAAAAACGCAAGAAATGAAAAAAGACAACTACTACTCGGTATTTGTGGTCGATGACGACAAGAAGCTGCTCACCATGCTCAAGCATGTCATTGAACGCAACACAAGCTATAATGCGGAAGTGATGGTATTCGACACGGTGGAAGAGTTTCTCCGGCATCTCAATGAGAAACCGGACATTGTAGTGCTTGACTACTATTTCGAATCCGAGGAAGCTCAGCCTCCGACCGGACTGGAAATCATGCAAAAGATCAAGGAGCAGTCTCCGGGTACCGAAATAGTAATTATATCGGGCCAGGATGACATTGATACGGCCCTGGAAACGATTCGCGAAGGGGCTTATGATTATGTCGTGAAAGACGACCGGGCCATACCGCGCACCCAGCTCATCGTTGACAACATTATGAAAGCCCGGAGCCGAGAATACATACTGAAGCAAAACAACAGAAACCTGCGC
>JALSIH010000113.1 GCA_026981615.1 Chitinophagales bacterium | reverse complement strand
TAGGGCATCGTGCCTCCGCTGACCGATATCGAGATAAAGCCGTTGGAGTAGCCGTAGCAGCTCACGTCTTTCGTGGAGTCCACCGCGATCGTCATCGTGTCGGGCTGCGTGAGGGTAAAGGTATCGCGCACATAGCAGCCATAGGCATCCGTGGCAAGTACCGTGTAGGTGCCGGCTCCGATATTCATCAAGTCTTCCGTGGTATCGCCCGTGCTCCACATATAAGTGTAGGGGGCGGTGCCGTCAAGAACGGTATAATCAATCGATCCGTTGTTGTATCCGTAGCAAGTGGGGTTGCTTTCCACACCGGTAGAGAACAAAGAACCCTCAATCTCAATAATGAAGAATTTGCTTTTGGTACAGCCATTGGAATCTGTGACGGTCACCGTATAATTTCCGGGTGAAAGATTGGAAATATCCTGGCTTGTTGCTCCATTCGACCAGCTATATTGATATGGCGGTGTGCCACCGGATACGCTGATATCAATCGATCCGTCCTGGCCGCTGCTGCAACTGGCATTGACCTTGGTACCTGTAATAGCAAGTGGAGCGGGTTGATGAATGGTAAAGCTTTCTGTTGCGTAGCAGCCGTTGTCGTCCGTCACTGTCACGGAATAAGTCCCGGCAGCTACATTTTGAAGATTTTCCGTAGTGGCTCCGTTGCTCCAAAGATAGCTGTAGGGAGCCTGGCCTCCGGAAACAGAAAGGGAGATGGCTCCGCTGCTGTCACCATAACAAGCGAGGTCCGTTACCGATCCGTTTATCTCAGGAATATCATATACGATCTTTTTCACCTTGTTGCTCTCTCCGACATAGGCCGTACATCCCTCTCTCCTTGCACAGCGGATAAACCAGGTCGTCTCCGTGATCGGGCCCGGATCATAACTCAGTCCCGTGGCTCCGGGAATATGTGTCCATGAACTCACGGACAGTGTCGTGTCGGTGGTCATCAACCATATAATTTCAAGATTGCCCAAGCCTCCGCTCGGATCGCTGATGCTGACAATCGTATCGGGGTCAAAGGGCCCGCAGTTGCTTTCGTTGTAGCCGATCTCGCCCCCGTCTGTCAGATTGCAGCAGGGCTCTACACTCACCTCCGTACTGCAAACATCTGTACAGCCTCTGGCATCCGTTACCGTCACCGTATAGGTGCCGGCAGCAAGTCCCGATATGCTTTGTGTGCTGTCGCCCGTGCTCCAAAGGTAGCTGTAGGGGGCCCGGCCTCCGCTGACATGCACCGTTGCCGAGCCTTCGTTGTTGTTCGAGCAAGTTCCGTCTTCGCTCTCGCATTCGGCTTCCGGCTCTTCATATACGATCTTTTTCACTTTGTTGCTCTCGCCTACATAAGCCGAGCAACCTTCTCTTCTTGCACAGCGGATAAACCAGGTCGTCTCCGTGATCGGGCCCGGATCATAACTCAGTCCCGTGGCTCCGGGAATATGTGTCCATGAACTCACGGACAGTGTCGTGTCGGTGGTCATCAACCATATAATTTCAAGATTGCCCAAGCCTCCGCTCGGATCGCTGATGCTGACAATCGTATCGGGGTCAAAGGGCCCGCAGTTGCTTTCGTTGTAGCCGATCTCGCCCCCGTCTGTCAGATTGCAGCAGGAAGGAAGTTCAAGAGTTACAGTCTTGTTACTCGTACATCCATTTGAGTCCGTAACCGTAACAGTATAGGAACCCGCGGCAAGATTGTTCAAATCCTCCGTAGTTTCACTATTGCTCCACATATATGTATACGGAGGAACCCCACCGGATACACTCAAATCAACAGAACCACCCAGGCTATCATTGCATGTCGGATCAACATGCGTTGCAGACAATGATAATTGATGAGGAGAGCCAACTTCAAAAGTATCTATCGTTTCACACCCATCACTATCCGTAACAGTGACATAGTAGGTACCCTCTGAGAGGCTATCTATATCTTCGGTTGTTTCGCCATTAGACCAGTTATAAGAGAAGGGAGCACTGCTGCCGGTAACGGTAATATCAATTATTCCGTCATCAGCATCATAACAAGTAATATCGGAAACAAGCGCATTTATCACCGGTGGATTTAAACAACAGGATTCCGTATTAACGGATGCTCCAGCGAGAAAAGAGTCACCATTGCTGTTAGGTGATTTCAATTCAACACTTACATTTGTAACAGAACCGGGAACGTTATTCAAGGTAATTGTAACAATGTTCAAAGAGCTGCCTAAAGTAGGTTGGTTTACTGTTTTTGTTTCAGAGACAGGCCCGGCAGTGGCTTTTACTTTAGCAATGCGAGAGTCATAGTTAAGCTCGGTAATCGGTACCGTCACAATAATATTTCTTGCACTTGCGGATGCCGGAACCGTAAAGTTATACGTGTGCGAGTTGCGATATAAATAGACATCAGTAAACACTCCTTCGCCTCCCTGAGCCCCCGACTGTCCGGAGCGAAAGATATAAGCAATAAAAGAATACACCTTTGATGGCTGGTCTGTAGTCATCCAAATTGTGTCGGCTGCCTGCATAAAAGCCCTGAACACATTTTTACTTGAAGAACCGTTAATAACGGATTTGGGTGTATTCACCGTTATGCTTTCGACACTTGAATAGAAGCGCACATAAGAAGGAACGGGATTCCCTTTGTTAACCGCTTCAACTATAATGCTATCAACAAATGCCGAATCCGTTATTTCAAGAAATACCGGTACACTCCCCCCGGTTCCCTTCCCTATAATTTCTATTTGTGAGTTATCCGAACAGTCCAATGCCCATTCATCGGGAGGGCAATTATCCTCACCTACAAACATTTGAACAATTGTATCACAAGCATTGGCATCGGTAACTGTCAGGAAATAAGTTCCGGCTTGCAAATTAATAATGTCTTCCGTAGTGTCGCCATTGCTCCAAATAAAGGTATAGGGGCCGGTTCCTCCGCTTACGGTCACATCTATGCTCCCATAGCTGTTGCTATCACAGCCGACATTGGTGATATGTTCCGAGACGGATATTAATGAAGGGTACGAGATGCTAACGGTATCGGCATCCTCGCATCCCTTGGCATCGGTCACGGTCACCGAATAGGTGCCCGGAGAGAGGTTATATATTCCCTGGCTCGTATCCCCGGTGCTCCAGAGGTATGCATACGGAGGAAGGCCATAGGCAGGATTTGATACGGCCGAACCGTCATTTACTCCGTAGCAGCTTGGCTGCGTTTCAACAATGAATGCATTGAATGCTTCGCACTCATTACGGCTTTCACCGGAGATACAGTCACATCCCTCATAGTCATTGAATGGAAGGTAGGAGATAATGCTTGTTGTAAGGCTGTTGGTATCAATCTCAAAGAATTTGTTGTCAATCGTGCCGTAAAGCTTTCCGTCCGTGGAAAAGGCAAGCCCCCTGGAGCCCCGGTCCAGGTTTCCGAGAAAAGTCATCTCACCGGTGAATTTATTGACGCGGAAAAACTGCTTGCTGCTGTTTACGGCATACATGGTTCCGCTGACCGGATGAATGGCAATGCCTTTAATGCTGCTATAGCTTACACCATGCAGTTCCACGTAATCCCATCCGTTTACAAATTTTCCGGGTCTGAAAATACCGGTCGTGTCATTAACGACAAAAAGGATGTCACGATTTCCCGTGCACCCTCCTTTTTCTTCAACCATATATAGCTCGTGAGTATTCGGGTCATAACCGGCCGCTTCAATATCCTTGGTTCCGCGTCCTTTCCCAAAGACCGTATAACCACAGGGCCCGTTTGAGGTACTTCCGTATTTATTTGGGAAATAGGTGTCTGCACCTGTGAATCGATTCACACCGACAAGTTTATTAACACCCGATGATGACTCTTTATCATCGGGAAAGAAGATAGAGTCAGCCGAAGGGTGATAGACCACATCATCCGGATCGTTGAGTACTGTGGGAAGGTTGTAAGTAAACCCGTTAAAACGATTCACCCAGGTCAGTTTGTTGTACCCGTCATCAGCCATAGCAATACAAGCCACGGCCTCACCATGATACCCAAAATCATTGTCACTGTCGTTGCCCCCGCTGTTGCTGCTAAAATGGGCTTGATGTATGCTGTCCGTGATATACACCGCATTTGAAGGCAAATAGGAGGAAGGAATCTTCATCAGATAATCTCCCGAGGCAACTGCATCAAACTTAAAATGTCCGTTGGCATTGCTGTGAGTCGAATCCACAAAGGAATCTCCCGGGTCAAGTTCACCATTGTTGTTATCGTCTTCATACAGCTTAATAACCACTGCCGGCTGCCCCTGTTCAAAAGAGTTAAAGACCCCGTTGCTATTGAAATCACGGAATACAAATCCGGATATTACATTGCTCTGGGCCATTATGTCTACACCCAAAAACAGAAAAAGACAGTTAACGAGTAAGATTTTTTTCATTGGAATACAATTTTCGGCAAATGAACAGGCGACTTTTTCGTCAAAGGTTTTGCTGATTGTTAAAGCCATCTTTTTATTTATCAGGTCAATATGTTATGCGAATTTACTATACGACAATCAATATGTGTAATTTTTACACAAAAAAATGACTATTTTTTGAAATTGTCAACATTTTTTACTTGAATTACTTTCGCATCATCTTCCCTAAAAAAGTCCTTTCTTTGTAGGTTTCGTACATCACAATTGCCATCTTTGGCTACCAAAGAGGCTTTAACTTTTTCGTGTAAGCTTTCTGGGAATAAATCATTGCGAATTAATAAAAGAGGCTTCATATGCCACACATACGGAATTTTATGCATAGAGTTGCACTTCCGGAGTGAAAAGAAAAGCCCATCAAAACAGGAAAGGGAAAGCGGACTTAGGGAGTCCCTTTTATCTTTTATCCGTCTTTTTCCCTACTTGATTAATTCAGCCACTACCGGCAATGCATTTTTCAGGTCGGCTGAGGCACGGTCTTCGAATTTCCTGAAATTGTCGATAAACTGAAGAGCCAGCTTGTTGGCATGCTTCAGATAATCCTTTTTATCGCTCCAGGTATTGACCGGATTGAGCACTTCGGCAGGCACACCCGGGCACTCCTGCGGCATATTCAGGCCAAAGACGGGATGCGTCCGGTAGGGCACATTATCCAAGTTGCCTTCCAAAGCAGCATTGATCATTGCGCGGGTATATTTTAAGCTGATCCGGGCGCCCGTACCGTACGGCCCTCCTGTCCAGCCCGTATTGACCAGCCAGATTTTGACTTCGCTGTTCTCCATCTTTTCCCCCAGCATCTCGGCATACTCGGTCGGATGCAGGGGCAGGAAAGGTGCTCCAAAGCATGAGGAAAAAACCGTAACCGGTTCGGAGATGCCCTCTTCGGTGCCGGCCACCTTGGCGGTATATCCCGAGATGAAGTGGAACATGGCCTGCGACTTGTCAAGCCTGGATATGGGAGGCAATACCCCATAGGCATCACAGGTCAGGAAAAAAATATTGTTGGGGCTATTTCCGATGGACGGAATTACGGCATAGTCGATGTAATCAATCGGATAACTGACCCTTGTGTTCTCGGTTACTTCGCTGTTTTCAAAATCTACTTTTCGAGTTCCTTCAAAGAATCTGACATTTTCCAGCAGGGAGCCGAACCGGATGGCATTCCATATCTCCGGTTCGCTGTCAGAGCTCAAATTAATCACTTTGGCATAGCAGCCTCCTTCGAAGTTAAAGACGGAGTCTTCCGCCCATCCATGTTCATCATCACCGATCAGCATTCTTTTCGGATCGGCTGAAAGGGTGGTCTTGCCCGTGCCCGAGAGGCCGAAGAATATAGCCGTATCGCCATTCTCGCCCATATTGGCGCTGCAGTGCATGCTCAATATTTTCTTCTCGTGGGGAAGGATAAAGTTCAATACCGAGAAAATGCCTTTTTTCACTTCTCCCGTATATCCCGTTCCTCCGATTATGATCATCTTTCGGGTAAAGTTGATAATGGCAAAGTTTTTATTTTTTGTACCATCTGTTTCCGGATCGGCCAGGAAGGAAGGAAACTGAACCACATTCCAGTCGGGCTCGAAAGATTCCAATTCTTCTCTTTCGGGCCGGATGAACATATTGTAGGCAAAGATACTCGTCCAGGGCAGTTCGGAAACGACCCGCACCTTCAGTCTGAATCGCTCATCCGCGCAGGCATAGGCATCTCTGGCATAGAGGTTCTTCCCCGCAGCATAGGCTTTCATTTTCTCCCAAAGTCCGTCAAAGTAACCGGGCTCGATTGCAATGTTGATTTTGCCCCAGTCTACCGCATCTTTGGTGATCTCATCTATCACAATATAGCGGTCTTTGGGCGCTCTTCCCGTAAATTTTCCCGTATCTACCGCCAGGGCACCCGTATCGGCCAGGAGGCCGATATCTTGCTTTATGCTGTGCTCATTGAGTTCTGCGGGCGTCAGATTCCAGTAAATGGTATCTGCGTTTTGAATATCCAGCTTTCGTAAATCATAATCCGGATTGAAGATGCCTTTCTGATTCATTACTAAGAAATTTTACTTGCTTGCAGGATGTATTGAGGGCACAAATGTATGTATTTTGCTTAGACAAAGGACAAATTTTAAGAAGGGTTTTTTGATGATATAGGTCACTTTAACATTTGGGAAGACAGGCCCTTTCGCTTTGGGAATCCGCTCAATAGCCGGAGAGTTTATACATTTTTCCGGGCAGCGCTCGCACGATACCGCTGAATTCGAGTTGAAGCAGGATAGATAAAAGATCACCTGCATCCATTCCCGAGCGCTCCACCAAATCGTCAATAGCTACCGGGCCTTTTTTCAGAAGCTCAATTACTTTCTTTTCATTGCTTTCCAGGCCGTCAAAGAGGGCCATTTGCCGGCTTTTCAAGTCTTCCGCATCCTCCTTCAGGTCCCAGCGCATTTCCTTCAGTATCTGCTCCACGCTTTCCACACAAATGGCTTTATTGCGGCTTATCAATACATGGCAGCCTCTCGACACGGGCGAAAAGAGGGGCCCCGGCACGGCAAATACTTCGCGATCATAGCTTAGAGCTATATCGGCAGTGATGGTAGCACCGCCTTTTTCGGCTGTCTCCACCACAATTACCAGGTCCACCATGCCGGCCACCACCCGGTTTCTTTGCGGAAAATTTTCTCTGTCGGGATTTGTATTAAAAGGAAACTCACTGAGCAGTCCGCCTTTTTGAATCATTTTTTGGGCGGTTCCGAAGTGACTGCCCGGATAGACGGTATCCAAGCCGTGGGCAAAGACCCCGACCGTATCGAGGCCGTGGCGCAGTGCAGCCCGGTGGGCGCTTATATCAATGCCATAGGCCATGCCGCTCACAATGAGCGGATTCACGGAAGCCAGCTCCCTGACCAGATATTCGCAAATTTCCTCTCCGTACTTGCTGCAGTTGCGTGTTCCGACAATGGCCACACTTCTGGGATTGTTCAGATCGGCTGTTCCTTTGTAAAAGAGCAGCAACGGACTGTCATGACAATGCCTGAGACGGTAGGGATAGGCTTCATCCAGAAAAAACAAAAAGCGAACTCCTGCCTTGCGCATCTCATGCAACTCTCGTTCGGCTTCTTCCGGAAAATCGGAGGAACGGATGGATTCGGCTGTTTTTTTTCCGATACCGGGCACCTTCATCAGGCGGGCCAAAGGTGTATTGAATACTTCTTCGACACCTCCGCAATAGCTGATGAGGTTGCGCGCCAACACGGGGCCCACACCCGGGATCTTTGTCAATGCCAGCTTACAGGCATCTTCGGTGCTGCTCATTTTTATAACTTTGCTGCGCTAAAATTAATAAGATGCGCATTATAGTTCTATTCCTCACCACATTCTTTCTTCTTTCCTTGCTTGCGGCACAGGAGTATGACGGGAATCACCCGCCCAATACCTTCCGCTCTGCAGAGAATCCTTATTACTGGAAAAACAAAGTCCCCCATCCAGGATACTGGCAGCAGGATGTGTATTACCGAATCGAGGCCGAGTTGGATGAAAAGAGCGACCAAGTGAAAGGAAAACTGGAACTGAGCTACTGGAACAACGCTCCGGATACCTTGTATGAGGTTTTTTTTCAGCTCTATCAAAATGCCTTCGAACCGGAATCCTATTATGCCGACCTCAGGAAACACAACCGGAGAAAGAATACTTTCGGCCCCTACACAAGCCGGCACAAGGGAACCGAGATTATCCGCCTTACGGACGGGAAAGAGGCCCTTCCCTATACCATTGACAATACGGTGATGAAAGTCCGACTCAATCGCCCCCTTATTCCCGGTGATTCCTGCCGCTTTGAGATTTCATTTCTCACCTACTTCGACAATGAGGGAAATATTCGCAGAAGGATGAAAACTTTCAATGCCCGGGGATATAAACATTATGACCTCGTGCACTGGTATCCGAGCATTGCCGTATATGACCGCAAGTTCGGATGGTGTACCGATCAGCACCTGGGACACGAGTTTTATCATGATTTCGGAACCTTTGATGTGAAAATCAGCCTGGCCAACAATATGATTGCCGTGGCCACGGGAACCCTTCAAAACCGGGAGGAGGTACTGCCCGAAGCACTCTACGAAAAAATCCAAAGAAGCCGCTTTGACAAAAAGGCATGGAACAGTCCGCCATCTGTCATCATTCCTTACGACAGCAGTGCTCCCCGCAAAGTATGGCACTTCTATGCCGAGAATGTGCACAATTTTGCGCTTACGGCCGACCCTACCTACCGTCTGGAAGAAATTCAGATGGGCGACACAAAAGTAGTAGCGGCCGTACAGGAACCTCATGCCGCGGGATGGAAAACAGCCGCGCGCTATACGGCAGCAGTGGTAAAGGTCAACGAAATACTGGCCGGAGCATATGCCTGGCCCAAAATCATAGTGGCCGATGCCCGGGATGGAATGGAATATCCCATGCTGACCCTGGACGGGGGCTTCGATCCCTTTTACCGCGATCTGCTGGCCCATGAGGTCAGTCATATGTGGTTCTACGGAATGGTAGCAAACAACGAGGTGTACCGGGCCGCCCTCGATGAAGGGTTTACTCAGTTTCTGAGTACCGAAACCCTTCGCAGGATCGAAGGAGAATTCTATCCCTACCCTTCCGGGTCGAGCCGATACGAGCAAAAACACAGAGAAAGAGAACGCATCATTGACGGAGAAGTATACTATGCCTACCTGCAGGCAGCCATGCGCGACAACGATGCCCGGCTAAATACCCACAGCGATGATTTTAACGGAGCCCTCCGCCATGACGGGGGCTACCGCCTGGTTTACTTCAAGACCGCCACCATGCTCTACAACCTGAAGTACGTACTCGGAGAAGAGCTGTTTTGGAAGGCATTTCGACACTATTTCAAGCAATGGAGCTTTTGTCATCCTTATTTTGAAGATTTCAGGCAGTCGATCATTGATTATACGAAAGTGGATCTCAACTGGTTTTTTGACCAATGGCTCACGACAAAGAAAAAAACGGACTATGCCGTCAAAGGAGTCAAATCGCTGGGAGACAATCACTATGAAATCAGGCTGAAGAGAAAAGAAGAAATGCAAATGCCCATAGAACTCCGTGTAATTAGCAGCGAAGACACGCTGGATTATTACATACCGAATACATGGTTTGAAAAGAAAAGCGATGCCATCGTGCTGCCCCGCTGGATCGGCTGGGGCAAGAAGCTGAAACCCGAGTACCGTGCAGAGATAGAGATAAAAGGCAAAATACGCGATGTGATCATCGACCCGGGCGGCCGCCTGGCCGATATCAACCGCCTCGACAACCATTTGAAGCTGCCCTTAAAAACTTCCTTTGATTACGGGATCAGCCAAACGCGGGACTATGAGCACTACCGCCTGGCGTGGCGTCCCGACATATGGTTTAACCGCTATGACGGCCTGAAGGCCGGCCTTCACCTGGAAGGTGATTATTTCGGCTATCTGCATCGCTTCAGCCTGACGGCCTGGTACAACAGCGGCTTCCTGCAAAACGGCTACTACAGCGAGCAATTGCCGGCAGCCGCTGCCGATGCTTACGAGAAGTGGTCGTTCAACTTCCGGTACAGCACTCCGCTGCCTGCCATCAGCCGGAAAAGCCATCTCAATTTGGAAGCGGCCCACCTGGACGGCCTCGATAAGTTGAAATTCGGGCTAAGCTACATCCCTTCCCGTTCCTGGGATTTTTCTATCTACTACAAGTCTCTTTTCCGCAATTCTCCTTTCGACCTCAACTATCTGCTCTATCCCGGTCTCTGGCAAGCGGCCCGCCTGAATACAAGCCTGAATATCGAGCTCACTCACCGCTATCGCTACCCTGGCGGGCGCGGAAGCCTCCACCTTGTGCTTCGAAGCTCCTCGATTTTGAGTGATTTTGATTACAACTATGCGCAAATTGAAAGTATTAACAAACAGAAACTGGGCAAATTGGATATTCATACACGCTTCTTTGCCCGTTTTGGCAGCGGCAGCAACTTAGCTCCGGAGTCGGCCCTCTATATGGCCATGGGAAGCCCCGAAGAGATGATGGAAAACAAATTCCTGCGGGCTTCCGGCTTTTTCCCTCAAAGCTGGACCGGTATCGGAAACGATACCCGGCAATTTCAATACGGAGGAGGACTCAACCTCAGAGGATACAACGGATACTACGTGGTGCAGACCGGCCGTGACGGACAGGCCTACCACATCTACCGCGGAAATAGCGGCCTGTCGGGCAGTGTCGAGCTGGACTTCGACCGCTTGATTTCATTTTCTCCCCGCATACTCCGGGCTTTCCACCTCGACTCTTATCTCTTTGCCGATGCGGGCACCATGCTCTACCGGGAAGACAACGGGCGGCAATATTTCTCGGATATCCGCGCAGATGCCGGCCTGGGCTTTGCCCTTACCATCAAGAAATTTCTCTATTTCGACAAGCTAAGACCCTTTACCGTTCGTGCCGATTTTCCCCTGCTCCTGAGCCACACGCCCAATGTAAGCCCTGCGTTCTTTCAGTTTCGCTGGCTGATCGGGCTGGAGCGCAGCTTCTAGAAAAATAACCCCACAGCCGGAAGACTGCGGGGCTATCATCACAAAAGACATGAGCCTTTACATCATCTTGCCTCTGAGCATCATGTTCCAGTAGAGCCATGGCAAACCGTATTTCTTCAAAATCCAGAGCGCCCGGTGCTCTTTGGTGAGATCAAGAAACTTTCTGAGTGTGGGGTCCGGTGTGTGATTATTTTGATAATCAAACTCTGCCAGCAGCATCTTTCCATAGGCGGTTACGATTGGGCAGGAAGAATAGCCGTTGTAGCCCGGCACCAGGTTAGTATCACCGTCCATCACCTTCAAAAGATTCTTAACAGCCACCGGAACCTGCTTGCGAATGGCCGCCCCTGTTCGGGCCGTAGGCACTCCGGCCGAATCGCCCACACAGAAGACATTGGGATATCGCTTGTGCTGCAGAGTGTGAATGTCCACCTCTACCCATCCTTTCATTTCTCCGTGCTGATGTGCAATTTTCGAACTGGCTACCAGATCGGGCGGGCCCTGCGGAGGCGCCAGGTGAAGCATATCGAAGGGTACCGTAAATCGTTTTCCTTCCGTCTTCACACCAAATCGCTCCGGATTTTTATCATGTATCTCGCTCAGCTCGGGCTGCTCACCGGTCATCTCAAATGTGACCAGCTTGTTGGGTCCGTCTATCTTAACCGGTTTGCTGTAATATGCCTGAGCAATGTTATACCGATCGCATATCTCGTGCAATCTTTTGGCGAAAATCTCTACCCCGAAAATCACCGTACCGGGTGTTACAAACATGACGTTCGATTTATCCGCAAGGTGATGCCTGCGCAAATAATCGGCCGTCAGATACATGATTTTCTGAGGAGCCCCCCCACACTTGATCGGAGTAGCCGGCTGAGTAAAAATGGCATTGCCGCCCTTGAAATTCCGAAGCACCTCCCAGGTATACCTGGGGTCTGTATAATTGGAGCATACATTGTTTTTCCCCAAAGTTTCTTTCAATCCTTCAATCTTGTCCAATTCGAATTTTATTCCCGTGGCTACGATCAGGTAATCATAAGTGATGTCTCCGTTTTCGCGGGTTCCCACGGTGTTTGTATCCGGATCGATGCGCGTTGCGTAATCCTTAATCCAATCCACCCCCTTGGGGATATATTTCCTTTCAGGGCGAATGGTGTCTTCGTATTTAAAAGTTCCGGCACCTACCAATGTCAAGGCGGGCTGGTAAATATGTTTGTCGGAAGGCTCTATCAATCCGATGTCCAGTCCTTTTCTTTCACACAAGAGCTTTGCGGATGTCATGATGCCACCGGTTCCTCCCCCGATGATCAATATCTGATAATGATTCTTGTGAGCCATATTTGTAAATTTTAGTGGAATAATGATAAAAGTAAGCCTAATCCTAAGCCCGGGAGATGACCCTCATCACCTCTTCCTGTAATGCCCGTATTCAGAGGCTTACATAGAGCAGATATTTGGCCGAAAAAAAATCTTCACGGAAATATTCCGAAAGGGGAAAAAGATAATGCGGCTCACGGATCTTTTCGAGCTCGCTGCGCAGATCCCCCCCCTTTAGCAATAAGAGCCCATTGGGGATATCATTGATGGAACGGGCACTGATTAAGGGGGCACCCCACTTCAGAATCCGGTGCGTGCGGGTGACTGCTCTGGCTGTAATAAAATCGTACTTGCGGTCCAGGGTTTCCGCTCTTCTCTGCTCGGCCAGCACATTTTGCAGGCCCAAATCTGCCGCAATGGTCTGCACCACCCTGATCTTTTTTCCGATGGAATCCACGAGGTGGAAACGGCTACCGGGATACATGATCGCGAGGGGCAAGCCGGGCAAGCCCCCTCCGGTACCGATGTCCAGAACTTCCGTTCCGGGCGCAAATTGCACGATATGCGAAACCCCCAGAGAATGGAGGATGTGTCGCTCTTCGAGGTTTTCTATGTCATTGCGTGATATCAGGTTTATATGTTGGTTCCAGTATTTTAACAGGTTGATCAACTGGATAAACTGGCTCCGCTGTTTTTCGCTGATCTCCGGGAAATATTTCGGTATGAGGTGAAGCATAAATTTAAAAACGAAACCGCCATTGCAAATTCCGCCTAAAATCTCTCCTTGCTTTTTTTCAGGACATTGTAAAGCAATTCCTTGGCTCTGAACAATTGCGCCTTTACCGTACCCAAAGGCAGGTTCAGCTCCTGTGAAATTTCTTCATAGGAATATTCTTTAAAAAAGCGGAGCTCTATGAGGATTTTGTATTTGTCGTTGAGTTTTTCGGTGACTTCGCGCATAAGGTTCATCCGTTGCTGCTTAATAAACTCCTCCTCCGGGTCGAGGTTTTTTCCTTTGATGGTCGCAGCAAAACTGCTTCCTTCCTCATCGTCACCACTGATGCTGCGATCAATGGATGTGGTGTCCAGTCTTTTTTTGCGGATAAAGTCAATGGCATTGTTGGTAGCAATTCGAAAGAGCCAGGTACTGAAGGCATAATCGGGGCTGTATTTTGAGAGATTTTTGAAAGCCTTGCCAAAAGCTTCGATGGTCAAATCCTCGGCATCATCGCGGTTGTGCACCATTTTCAGTACCATGTAATATATGGAATCACGGTATTTGTTCATCAATGCCGAATAGGCCGACTGATCCCCTTCTTTTACCGCTTTGTTTACCAGTTCAATATCCTCACTGGCTCTGGGTGAAAATTGTTTCTCCGCTACTTCCATCTTACGGGTCTTTTCAGTATCAAAGATAAATTGATAACAATCTGTTGTACCAAATATAAGAACTCTAGCAGTGGCATTGCAAATCTGAGATCGCGCTGATCCAAAATCCCAAATGTGCGGGATGTAATAATCAGGGCAAAAAATGCATAAAACAACCAGACAATCAACGCAATGAAAGCACTGCCCGAGATGAGCAAAGCAGCAAAAGAGAGATAAAAGAAAAGGAGCGAAAGTGGATATACGGCAAGCAGCAGCAGGTCTCCGGGCTGGTAGTATTTGCCTGCACTCAGATGTCTTCTTTTTTGATGCCACCACATACGCAGGCCGGGAGCGTGGGGCGAATACATATAGCTAAGAGGATCGAGGCAAACTTCAATGCGGGCTTTTGGCGCCACGGCATTGACAAAGAGGTCGTCATCGCCCGAAGCAATCCTCCTCGCAGCAGGCTGTGGCCGGTAGCACTCATAAAGGGATTTGCGGCAGGCCATGTTGCGCCCCACTCCCATGTAGGGCCGCCCCGATTGGGCCAGTGACAGATAATGCATGGCCACCACGGCAGCATCAAAGCGCATCAATTTACTGCAGAAGCCCTTGCTTCGCTGAAGCGGTGCATATCCGAGAATCAGCTCATGCTCCTGCGCCAATCCGGCCGCCATGCGGCTGATCCATTGGCGGCTTGCCGGCCGGCAGTCGGCATCCGTAAGCAATATCAACTCGTGACGGGCAGCGGCCACCCCCTTCGAAAGTGCTTCTTTCTTGCCCGGGTGATTTTTGCTTCCCATCGCTATCACATGAATGCGCTTGTCTTTCTGCGCCCACTCTTTCATTACTTCCAGGGTAGCATCTTCCGAGGCATCATCCACCAGTATCCATTCGCTGTTGCGATGAGTCTGATCCAAAAGAAAGGGAAGGTTTTTGCGTAAATTTGCCTCTTCGTTTCGGGCGCAAATCACTACGGAGACCGGATGGCCTCCGGCCAGCGAACGCAGCTTCTTATTCCGGCCTCGAAGCAGCTGCCTGCGTACAAAAGCATGAAGAAAAAGCAACACAAACGAAAGAAATATAAAGAAAGCAGGGAGCGGAAAGGCCATAAAGCAAATATCAATAAAGTTTAATGCAGTTTAGGATTGAAAAAAGAGAAATCGGGACGAAAGCCCGGACGGGCGTTTTGAAAACCGATCACGGGGAGATTCAGACGCCCGTCTTCATGCCGGTAGGGACGGCCGGTGCCGTGAAGGCCCTCAGCATGGAAGAGGTAGAAGATATCGTAAAAGCCCGGATCATACTGGGCAACACGTATCACCTCTACCTCCGTCCCGGAACGGAAATCCTCGAGGCTGCCGGAGGCATTCACCGCTTCAACACCTGGAAGAAACCCGTGCTGACCGACAGTGGCGGATATCAGGTTTATTCGCTATCGGAAGTGCGTAAGATCAGCGAAGAAGGAGTGGCTTTTCGTTCGCACATTGATGGCTCCCGTCATTTTTTTACACCCGAGCGGGCCATCGATATTCAAAGAAGCATCGGGGGCGATATCATGATGGCATTTGATGAGTGTACCCCTTATCCCTGCGACAGAGACTATGCGAAAAAGAGCATGGAAATGACCCACCGCTGGCTGCATCGTTGCATCCGGCAATTTAGGGAGAGCAAGCCGCTTTATGATTACGGGCAGGCGCTCTTTCCGATTGTGCAGGGCAGTGTGTATCCGGAGCTCAGAAAAAAATCGGCTGAAGTGATTGCCGCAGCGGATATGCCGGGGAATGCCATTGGCGGCTTGTCGGTGGGAGAGCCCCACGAGATGATGTATGAAATGACCGAAATTGTCTGCAATATTTTGCCGGAAGACAAGCCCCGCTACCTGATGGGCGTAGGTACACCGGCCAATATTTTGGAGTCCATTCACCTGGGAGTGGATATGTTTGACTGCGTGATGCCGACACGCAACGGACGAAACGGCATGTTGTTTACGCATGAAGGCATTATCAATATCAAAAACAAAAAATGGGAAAAAGACTTTTCACCCATCGATCCCGAAGGGCCCTCGGAACCCAGCAGGCGATACTCCAGGGCATATCTGCGACATCTTTTTCAGTCAAAGGAAATTTTGGGCATGCAACTGGCCAGTATGCATAATTTGTCTTTCTATCTGTGGTTGGCAGACGAAGCCCGCAGACAGATTGAAAGCGGCAATTTCGTAAATTGGAAATCAAAGATGACACGGAAGTTAATGACAAGGCAATAGCATGTTCAAGATCATTGATCGATATATTATCAGGAAATACTTTGCCACATTTGCCTATGTGTCGCTTCTCTTTCTGCTTATAGCCGTTGTAATCGATTTCACGGAAAAGCAAAAAAGCATACTCAGCAAGCATGCTCCGCTTGCCGATATTCTGCTCTACTTTGCCACCTTCATTCCGCATATTTTCACCTTATTGGCGCCCCTCTTCCTATTGATTGCCGTGGTTTTCTTCACATCCAAGATGGCCGCCAATTCGGAGATTATTTCCATTCATACCAACGGCATCAGTTTCTACCGCTTTCTGCGGCCCTACTTTATTTCATCGCTGATCGTGGCAGCCGCCCTCCTCCTGCTGAACAACTGGCTGGTTCCCCGCCTGAATACCTACCGGCTTGATTTTCTCAACACCTATGTATACTACGTGGCCTCCAATGAACATGGAATCAGCATCACGGTGGACAGAGACCGCGACCACGAAGTGATCGCTTCATTGATCAATTTCAGCTATCGCAGCAATGAGGGATACTATTTTTCGCTGGAAGAGATCAAAAACAATCGCTTGGTCAGGCACACCCGTTCGCCACGTGTCAAATGGCTGCCCGACTCCGGAAAGTGGCAGCTGAAGTCCTATGAAGAATGGAGTCTGGCCGATGACAATGTGCAGCTTGTGGAAGGGCGAAGAAAAAATGCGGTGCTCGGCTTTACTCCCGAAGATTTTAACCATCAAATAGAGGCCAAAGAAGCGATGACCCGATCACAGCTGAAGGAATTTATCGCCCGCGACAAACTGCGGGGAAGCAAAAAAGTAGCATTTTATGAAATTGAGCTATACGGCCGAACATCCAATGCTTTTGCCATCATTATACTCACCCTCATCGGAGCTTCCTTTTCTTCGCGCAAAAGCAAAGGCGGTACGGGCGTGAATATTTTCGTAGCACTGGCCATAAGTTCATTGTATATCATCTTCATGCGCTTTGCCTCCACCTTTGCTACCAATGCAGATTTGCATCCGCTTCTGGCCGTATGGATTCCCAATATCCTTTTTGGACTGCTGGCCATTTGGCAGGTCAGGAGAAGCAACAGATAGCCAACACTCACACGGTAGCAAGGCATTTGGCAAATAAAAGAATTTCTCTTCACGCAAAGCACAAAGAATAGCAAAAGATAAAACGCTCCATAGCAGCTACTTTAACCCAAAGCAGCAAATGCCGGAATTGCTTCACTACCGGATACATAACATAACCACTCAAGCTCAATGCAACTGCAAAAGGCAATTGTATTCATATAAGCCTTTCGTCTTCCGGGCATTCATGTAAATGACGTTCAACTTAGACTCACTCATATCCGGCCATCTATAAGGAAATAAGCAAAACATTTTCTACAATGCGACATTGATTGAATGTTAGCCAGGCTTTAAATGCCGGCAGGTCTTTTTCTTCGCCTTGTCTGATGATAAAATCCATGCTAAAAGTCTAATTCTATCTGGCCTTGCAACAGGGTTTCCAGGGTTTCCCGTTCGCGGATGAGCTTT
>JALSIH010000112.1 GCA_026981615.1 Chitinophagales bacterium | reverse complement strand
TGCATGTTCTCTTTTCTTAAACATCCTCAGTAATTCCTTCACATACGGCTCATTGCTTTTCAGCTGAACCGTATCCTTGCCGTTGCGGGCAAAACTGCGCCTGAAATAATCTTCATAGCGCAGGTAGCGTTCGCGCATTTTTCTGCGAACCCTTCGACTGCTGCTGTCCAGCCAAAAAGCCTTGCTCTGCTCCGGGTCCCATGCCGGTATCAGGCCGGCCCGCGGAAGATGAATTTCGGCCGGATCAAGTACCTGAATGCCTACGATATCATGCTTGCGGGCGGCAATGCTGAGGCTGTCCGAATAATTTTCGGTGAAAAAATCGGAGAGAATAAAGAGAATGCTTCTTTTTTTGATGATGTTGTTGAAGAATTCGAGCGCCACCGAAAGCTCGCTTCCGTTTCCCTCGGGCCTCAACTCTATAAGCTCGCGTATGATGCGCAGGATGTGGAAACGGCCTTTCTTGGGCGGAATAAATTTTTCGATGCGGTCGCTAAAGAAGATGACCCCCACCTTGTCGTTGTTGCTGATGGCCGAGAAGGCCAGCACGGCACTCACTTCGGTGATCAGGTCTTTTTTTAACTCCTGCCGGGTTCCGAATCTCAGCGAAGCACTTACGTCAATCATCAGGATGACCGTCAGTTCCCGCTCTTCTTCAAATATCTTCACATAAGGCGTATTGAGGCGGGCGGTTACATTCCAGTCGATATTTCGCACATCATCGCCATACTGATATTCGCGCACCTCGCTGAACGACATGCCCCTGCCTTTAAAAACCGAGTGATACTCACCCGAAAAGATATGGTTGGATATCCCTCTGGTTTTGATCTCGATCTTCCGTACTTTCTTCAGCAATTCTTTCGTATCCACGCCTGCTTTCGCTTATTTTTTATCAAAAAAATGGATCAGGGCACTTCTACCTTGTTCAGGATTTTTGTGATGATGTCTTCGGAGCTGATGTTTTCGGCTTCGGCCTCATAGGTGATTCCGATGCGATGGCGCATCACATCGTAGCAGACCGCCCGCACATCTTCGGGAATCACATAGCCGCGGTGCCGGATAAAGGCATAGGCCTTCGATGCAAGTGCCAGATTGATGCTTGCCCGCGGAGAGCCCCCGTAGGCGATCAGGGCTTTCAGATCGGGAAGGCCAAAGCGGTCGGGATAGCGGCTGGCCAATACGATATCGAGAATGTAATTTTCTATTTTTTCATCCATATAAACCTCATGGATGGTGTTGCGTGCCCGGATAATCTCGGCCGGCTTCACTACCTCGTTTATTTTTTCCTCATTTTGCTGAAGGTTTTTTCGCATGATCAGGCGCTCTTCCTCGCGCTCGGGGTAGCTGATGATGACCTTCAGCATGAAACGGTCGACCTGTGCCTCGGGCAAAGGATAAGTACCTTCCTGTTCGATGGGGTTTTGTGTGGCCAGCACAAGGAACGGATCGGGCAGTTTGTAGCTGCGCTCGCCAATGGTCACCTGATGCTCCTGCATGGCTTCCAGCAGGGCACTTTGCACCTTGGCCGGAGCCCTGTTGATCTCATCGGCCAATACAAAATTGGCAAAGACGGGGCCCTTCTTCTCTACAAAGCGGTTTTCGGCCGGGTTGTATATCATGGTACCGATCACATCGGCAGGCAGCAGATCGGGCGTAAACTGTATGCGGCTGAATTTCGCATTTACTGCCGATGACAGTGTTTTGATGGCCAGTGTCTTGGCCAGGCCCGGCACCCCTTCCAGCAAAATATGCCCTTCGGTGAGCAAGCCGATCAGCAGGCGCTCAATCATATAACGCTGGCCCACTATCTTCTTGCCGATCTCCAGATTGAGCAAATCAATAAATGCGCTCTCTACCTTGATCCTTTCATTCAACTGTTGAATATCTGTTGCATTCCCGGTTTCCATCTTGCTATTTTTTTAAAAACAAAGCTAACAACATCTGTTTTCTCCAAAATAGTGCCTCGATGCATTCGCCTTTAACTTGCTTTAACAGTAAAGATTTAAACGATTGCCGGGCAATGATTTATCAGAAATCATAACTCAGGCCGATATTCCAGACTTCTCTTAATTGCACCCCCCTTGTCTGCGTACGGTTTCCCTGTTCGTCCGTTTTGCTTATCAGCACATCATAGTCGTAGATGAGCTGAAAAGTCAAGACCGTGGTGATGTATTTATTTACCCTCAGATTCAGTTTGTTCAAACTGTTTACATCAATGTTTTGCGGCCTGTCAAGGTAATTGGAAAAAAGCTCGAGTGTGCTGCTGAGATGCACGTTTTCAAACAGGTCTTTGTCGAAATTCAGGCGCAGGTATGCCCCGGTTTCGTATCTGTTTTTTGATCCGGGAGACAATCCGTAGCTCTCCGGATTGATTTTTTCGATATTCCCCACATGCGTCCATTTCATTGTGAGCGGTGAGACAAAAAGATGAAAGAAGTCGCTTGCATTGTGATCAATACCCAAAGAAAAGAGCGTGAAAGCGGGGGACATAAAATTGGAAATGAGAATGCTGTCCCCGGGCAATTCGAAGCCCCGGTCAAACTGCGTTCGAAAATTTCCGTTGGCGGCCAGTCCGGTCTTTTCGCTCAAACGCTTCGAATAGAGTGTATTGAAGATGATTTCATCATCGCTTTTTCTCACTTCGGACCCCACTTTTATCTTTCCATAGGCCAGGTTGAGTTCATTGACCCATTTCGACTTTTCTCCTTTATAGTTCAGAAAAAGGCGTGCGGCAAACGTGACAGCCACGGTGTTTTGCCCTCCTGCCACCCAATTGCTGTAAGCAGCCTGGCTGATCATCACCTGGGCGTTCCCACCGCGTTCCCAACCCCTCGCTGTATCCGTCTGGGCCCCTGCCGAAATGGCTGCCAAAAACAGCAACGCCAGTAGAAAGAGCCCCTTGATTTTTGATATCTGCATCTTAAGAGTTTTCATTGATAAGGTGAACATCCATCTGCGGAAAGGGTATGTTCAGGTTTTTCTGCGGGAAGATTTTATATACCTGTTCGTTCAGGAAGAAATAGACATCCCAGTAATCTGCGGTGTTTACCCATACCCGCACGGCCAGATTAACCGATGAATCACCCAGGCTTTCCAGGGCTATCAGCGGAGGGGGCGATTTCAGAATCCGATTGTCAGCGGCAATGATTTCTTCAAGCACCGCTTTGGCCCGGTCGTAGTCATCGCCATATGCAATGCCCACCGTCAGGTCCACCCTGCGCTGTGCCTCGCGGGTATAGTTGATGACCGAGCCGGTCGAAACGGGCCCGTTGGGCAGCAGTATCACTTTGTTATCAAGGGTTTTCAATACGGTAGCAAAAATTTGTATTTCATCTACTATCCCGAGATGGCCGTCAATTTCTACCAAATCCTTTACTTTAAAGGGCTTGAGCAACAATATCAGCACCCCCCCGGCAAAGTTTTGGAGGGTACCCGAAAGTGCCAGGCCCACGGCCAGACCGGCTGCCCCGAGAATGGCAATAAAGGAAGTCATGGCGATGCCCAGCATCGACATCACGCTGATGACCAGCAGAACCTTCAGCGCGGTAGATATCATAGTCCGGAGGAAGGGACGGAGTGAGTCGTCCACACCGCTTTTTTTCATCATTTTTTCACTCAGACTTGCGATATATGCGATGATCCGCAAGCCGACAAATAATACCAAAAGGGCACCCAGAAGTTTAGGGCCGTAATTCAAAAGAAACTCCTGCAGCCAGGCAGTTAATTGATTTGTATCAAAATTCATTTCATTTGCTCTTTAAGAATTTAACAATTAGTGAAGTGAAACGCAGTCATAAAAAAACAGCTGCAAAGAAAAGAAATGCAGCTGTTTTTTTAATGATTTGTATGCCTCTGTTTTATACAGGTTTTAATCTTTTTTCAGCAAATCCCTGATTTCGGTGAGCAATTGCTCTTCTTTGCTCGGGGCGGGTGGAGCCGCAGGAGCTGCCGCTTCTTTCTTTTCCATTTTTTCTTTCATTTTATTGTACGACTTCACCACCATAAAAACGGCAAAGGCCACAATGATAAAAGTGATGATGCTGTTGATAAAAATTCCGTAGCGAATGGCTACTTCGGCCTGTGCGGCCGTGTTGGCCGCTTCGGCCACGGCAGGCTTAAGCACTATCTTCAGCTGTGAAAAGTCCACCCCTCCCATCAACTGCCCGACCGGAGGCATAATGACATCATTGACAAGGGATTTGACAATGGCACCGAAATATGTGGCCAGAATCAGACCAACAGCCATGTCCATAACGTTTCCTTTCGAGATAAACTTTTTGAATTCTTTCATAATTACAGGTATTTAGGTTTGATATAAGGAATAAAAATAATTAAAGTTTTTTTTCGGTATGGAAATATCTCCTGCGTACCTATCACGGGGGGATAGGGCCTGCCTTATCCCCGGCATATTCCTTAATTTCGTCCCTGCTTTAAATCAACAATAAAATCCGGCCAAATGAAAACAAAAGCCCTTCTTTATGTCCTTCTCATTTTTATCTCTTTTGCCGTCCGGGCTCAGTTTCCGGAGGGTGGCAACAAGCTTCTTACCGCTTTGGGCCGAAGCAGCGAAGACTCCGTGGTGGCTGCACTGAATGCCCTCGCAGAGGCCGACCCGAAAGCGGCCGGTTTGACCCTGGAGACGGAGGGCGGGAAACTCCTTGCTTTCACACTTTTCAATGTAAAAAGCAAAGAGCACGAGCGCTATGCCGGGGTGTGGCCCTTTGGCCTGGATAGCAATACCAACAAAGAGATTCTTTCTTTTGCTTTTGGTGCTCCGGAGAAAGTTGATGAAAAAGAAGAGTTCTACGAATATGAGCTGCCGGGTGTCAATATGCAGTTTCGTTTTAAGCAGGATCAATTGACAGAGGCACGCTTTGCCTGGTCGGCCTCTTATCGCGAGGCCGGAAAACCCGTTCAGCTTCGCGAAATACAAGACTATATTAACCGGAAATTCCGGAAACGCATATATGCCAATGGCGACTGTGTGGAAGGCGACTGCAAGGACGGACACGGAAGCATGGTCTGGCGCAATCAATTAAAATATGAGGGGGATTTCAAACATAAATTTGCCCACGGCCGGGGTCGCATCGATTATCCCAAAGGCGGATATTATGAAGGAGCATTCAAGTGGGGCTATCCGCATGGCCAAGGGGTGGAAGTCAATGCCTCGGGCCAAAAATGGGAAGGGCATTTCAGCTATGGCGAAAGAGATGGCGAGGGAACTCTCACTTTGCCCGATGGAACGATCATGAAAGGGGCCTACAGCAATAAAAAGATGAACGGAGAATGGCAAATTACCTATCCCTCCGGTCAGCAAGTCAGCGTAATGTACATGGACGGAAAACTGATCAAAGAGTAAGCCGGGGCAGGCACGCTACTCAAAATATCTTGACTGCAGAAACTGCCATGCGGCAAGAGATGCCAAACGGGCCGTGCGATTGTCGATATCAAAACGGGGGTTGAGTTCATAAATGCCGAGTGAAATCACTTTTTCATTCAAGCCGGCCACACGCATCATGGCGAAAATCTCGGAAGCACTAAAGCCAAAGGCTGCCGGAGCGGATACTCCGGGAGCAAATGCCTCCTGCACACTGTCAAGATCGAAACTCAGAACAACATAATCCGCCCGCGCTGACAAATCCCTCAGAGACGCAGCGAAGGCTTTCACTTTGTCAAGCGCTTCAAGGCTGTTCATCGTGACGATGCCCACCCCCTCCTTTAGTGCAAAGTCCCAGAGCTCCGCTCCGTTGCAATGCTCGCCAATGCCGAATTCCAGCAGATTCTGAGCTTTTATAAGACCTTCGTCAATGGCCATGTAAAAAGGCGATCCGCTGAGAATAAGAGGATTCGGTTTGCGCAGGTCAAAATGCGGGTCTATATTGAGACAAGCCAATGAAGCAGAAGGAAAGCGCTCGCGAATTCCCAGCAATTGGGCATAGGCATAGTCATGGCCTCCGCCCACCACAATGCTGGTATCATGAAAACGATGTATCGCGGCAAGAGCCGCAGCGGCTTTCCTGTGGCTTTCGTCTATGCGGTCGGCAAGTTCGACATTTCCGTGATCTTCGAGGAGCCCCTTCAGCGCATATCGTCCTTTCCATCTTTCCCAGGCTTTTCTGAAAGCGGAAGGCCCTTCGGCTGCGCCTATCCGTCCGCGATTGTTTCCAACCGCACGGTCGTCTGCCATGCCAAGCAATGCCACCCGTTTATTCATCCGCTCGATTTTTGTGTAAAAGTAAAGAGGCTCTGCTTCTTAATGAAGACTTGCCGCGCCCGTATCATTCCGAAACCTCAGCGCTGCAGTTCCCGTTGCAGCCAGCGCAGCATAAATTTGCGATAGCTCCTTTTCAGATCGTTGTAAAGTTCGTTGAAACGCAACATCCGGTCGCTCAGCAATTGATGAACCTTCGCATGGAAGGCATCGTCTTTGTCTTCTCCCTTCTTTGCATGTGCGGCCATTTCTTTTTCGTGCTCCCGGATATCGTGTATCAGCTCGTCAATCACCTCTTTCTCGCGAATGAATTGATTTTGAAAGTGCTCTACGCGGGCAAGCATTTCCCTGTCGTCCAGCAGGCCGACAATATCGCCCAGCTCTTTTTCAAAAATCTCAATTTCGTCCCTGACAAACTCAAGTTCTTCCATCCATAATTTGTGGTCGTTGTGCAAGTGTTCCAGTGCTAAAACTCGTACATCCATGGCGATTAAATTTTGGAGTAAACATAAAATACTTTTCGGCTAGCAACTATGATTAAAGTCAATTTGAGGGTACGATGGAGCCGGGCAAAAGGAATGCCCCTGCCGATACCTGTTTCCCAAAGAGGCGGAATTTGACTTTTTGACTTATCTTAGCTAACGATCGTTCGTATCTTGATAAATCATGAAAAACGCCCTTCTGAAGAAAGCAACGCCCCGAAAGGCACAGATAAAGGAAAAAGCCGGACAACTTTTCGGTGAACGCGGCTATTCGGCCGGCTCGATGAGGCAGCTTGCGCGAATCGTGGGAATTGAGCCTGCCAGCCTGTACAACCATTACGCTTCGAAAGAAGCCATACTCAGCGAAATCTGTGAAGACATGGCAGCGCAGTTTTTGCAATCGATAGCACCCCTGGCTGCTGCCGATATGCGCCCCGACCTGCAATTGCAAAAAATGATGCGCATTCATCTGAATGTGGTATTGCAAAACCGCTATGCGGCTACGGTCTTTTTTCACGAATGGAGATACCTGGATGAGCCCTATCTGAGCAATTTCAAGGAAGCGCGCAAACGCTACCGGGATATTTTCGCTAAGGTGCTTTCAAGGGGGGCTTCCGAGGGCTATTTCACTATTGACGATCTGAAGATTACCCTTTCGGTTCTTTTTTCGTCCATGAACTGGGCCTTCGAACAATCGGGCGATCCGCAGGAGGATGCCGAAGAGGTAGCCGACAAGATTTACAGGATCATCAGCAGAGGTATATTAACAGACAGAAACACATAATTAAATCAAAAGCCTATGTATGGAGGTGGATACATTCCCGGACAGGAAAACGAAAAGCCGGATCAGTTTCAGGAAGATCCGGTGAAGCTCAAAGAGTTTGAAGACCGCATTGCCCGGGGCGAAAAGATAGAACCCCATGACTGGATGCCCCGGGGGTACCGGAAGCAACTTATCCGGATGATCGAACAACATGCCCACAGCGAAATCATCGGGGCGTTGCCCGAAGGTACCTGGATTACCCGGGCTCCGGGATTCAGAAGAAAAATGGCGCTCATTGCCAAAGTACAGGATGAAGTGGGGCACGGGCAGCTGCTCTACAATGCAGCCGAAACGCTCGGTAAAAGCAGGGAGGAAATGATGGCCGACCTGCTGAGCGGCAAATCAAAATACTCCAATGTATTTAACTATCCGGCCAAAACATGGGCCGATGTAGCCGTTATCGGATTTCTGATTGATGCGGCCGCCATTGTGAATCAGGTAGCCAACTCCAAGGGCTCATACGGGCCCTACTGCCGTGCCCTGGAGCGCATATGCTACGAAGAGTCCTTTCATCTCAAGCAGGGGCACGATGCCTTTGTGGCTTTGGCCACCGGAACAAAAAAACAACGGGCCATGCTTCAGGATGCCGTCAACCGCTGGTACCGGCCCATCATTCACTTCTTCGGCCCGCCCGATGTGGCCTCGGTACATACGGAAAAACTGATGCGCTGGAAAGTAAAGATGATGAGCAACGATGCCATGCGAAACCAGTATCTGAGCTCCTACGTGCCGAAAGTAAGGGAACTGGGCATTGACTTTCCCGATCCGAATCTGCGTAAAAATGCAGACGGAACTTGGAGTTTTTCAGACCCCGACTGGGACGAATTCAAACGGGTGATCAAGGGAGACGGCCCCTGCAACAAAGAACGCCTGGCCGTAAGGAAATGGGTGGAGACCGAACACCGCTGGATACGTGAGGCACTCTTTAATCCCAATGCAAAATATACTTTACCTCTTTCGTAATTTTATTTTATGGAAAAATCATTAGACCCCCGAATAGCCCGCCTGAACATACAACGCAATGAGGAAGGTGCTTCTCCGATCGGCAAACACGAATACGGGGAAAGCTTTGAGGTCTTTGTCCAATCCAGGCGCGGAAAGCAACACGTTCATGCCGGGACGGTGCACGCAAGCGACCCCGGTATGGCACTGATCTTTGCCAAAGAACAATTTGGCCGCAGGCAGCATTGTGTAAATATGTGGGTGGTTGCCACCTCGGAAATCTTTGCCTTTCAATATGCCGACTCGGACATGTTTGAGACGGTGCCCGAAAAACTCCATCGCGAGCCGGGAGGCTACAAGGTGCGCGATAAGATTGAAGCCTACAGAAAAAAAATATCACAGCAAAAAGCAGATAAATCATGAACAAAGAGGCCGCACAAGAATTGATGCTGAAAATGGCAGACGATGCCCTCATCTACGGACACCGCCTGAGCGAATGGACGGGAATCGGGCCCATTCTGGAAGAAGACATTGCATTCAGTTCCATTTCGCAGGACAAAGTAGGCCATGCCTGGCAACTCTATCAGCTCCTCGAAGAAGACTTCGGCATGCCCGGACCGGATCAACTGGGTTTTGGAAGAAAAGAGAATGAATACAAATGCTGCCGGCTGAATGAGCTTTACACCCGCGATTATGCTTTCGCACTCATTCGCCATTTCCTGATGGACCATGCCGAATTTATTCGATACAGCCTGCTGCGGGCCTCGTCTTATGAAGCCCTGGCACAACTGGCCAAAAAAGTGCGGGGAGAAATAAAATACCATGTGCTGCATGCCGATACCTGGGTGAAAAAACTGGGAGCAGCCACGGAAGAAAGCCATAGCAGAATGCAGGCGGCACTCAATGAAGCATTTCCCTATGCCCTCGGCATCTTTGAGCCCGGCCCCCTCGAGCAGGAGCTTATTGATACGGGCATCTTCATCGGAGAAGAGCGGCTTCAATCCGAATGGCTGGACGAGATAAGGCCCATCATTGAAGAAAGCGGCCTGCAATTGCCCGCAACTACGGATGCCGCGATGGGCGGACGGAGCGGAAACCACAGCAGCGACCTGGCCGATTTGCTCGAAGAAATGAGCGAAGTATTGCGTTCGGACCCGGGAGCCAACTGGTAAAGCAATCATGAATATGACCCCGGAAAACATCGAAAAGATAAAAGAAATCTGGCAGGCCCTTAAGGAAGTTGAAGACCCTGAAATTCCCGTCATATCCATCGTGGACATGGGAATTGTTACCGATATAACGATAGACGAAAACGGGGATGTAAAGGTGGAAATGACCCCGACTTTTACCGGCTGCCCGGCCATCGAAGTGATGCGGAAGGGCATCGAAAAAAAACTTTCGGAGCTGGGAGTGGAGCGCTACCGGGTAGAGCTGAACTATAAAACGACCTGGACGAGCAACCGCATCAGCGAAGAAGGACGTGAGAAACTGGAAAAATTCGGGCTGGGAAGGCCCGAATCACATGAGGGAGAACCCCGCATGGAAGACATCGCCAATGCCCGCTGCCCCCACTGTGGCAGCGAAAATACAGAGCTCAAGTCCGTTTTCGGTTCTACGCTCTGCCGTTCCATCCATGTCTGTCATGATTGCAGGCAATCTTTCGAGCGGTTTAAGCCCGTCTGATAAAATGGTGCTTTTCATTAATTTTGCACTATGGAAACCAGGATTGTAACACGCCATCCCGATCCGGGCAAAGAAGGCGCCAACATCAGCAAGGCCATTTACGACCAGCTGAAAGAAAGTATTTTGGCTGTGCTTCAGAATGTGGAATCCCTGCCCGAACAGGAGCTTCCGCAAAAAGTGGCTGAATATCTGGAAGAAGAAATATCGGGCGACCTCAACTGGTATACCGAAACGGTCAAGCTGGATTTGCTGGCCCGCGAGCTCATCGAATACGAGCCCGGAAAACCCACCCATTTGCGTGAGAAGACTTTTTTTTGATTTTATTCCGGGGCAAATTCTTTTCTTTTTTATTCGAATGACCATACTGCAGGATCTTTTGCAGGCCTTTGCCATGCCACAGCAGCATCCCCGGCTTTGAAACGAAGTAAGAATTTTAATAAAAAGAATATCCACCGGAGCCAGTCATTTTATCTCCAGCGTATCGCTGCCCAGCTTTTCGTGATAGATGCACTCATTTTCTTTATCAAAGCAAACAAAAAAGACCTCTTTTATCCGGCTTCCCTTCTGCAGATATTCCGTAACAGCACGGATGGCTATATCGGCAGCCCGTTCCTTCGGGAATCCGTAGATACCCGTGCTGATATCGGGAAAAGCAATCTGTCGCACACCCAGTTCTTCGGCAAGCCTCAGACTGTTTTTATATGCATTAGCCAAAATCTGATCTTCCCCTTTCTTTCCCCCACTCCAGACAGGGCCTACCGTATGTATGACATATTTTGCCGGAAGTTTCCCACCCGTTGTGTACATGGCCTCTCCCGGAGGCAAGGGCCCATGCTCTTCGGTCCACTTTATACATTCTGTGAGGATTTGCGGTCCCCCGGCCCTGTGAATGGCACCGTCAACACCGCCTCCTCCGCGCAGCGAGGAGTTCGCTGCATTGACAATGGCCTCTGCCGGCAACCGGGTAATATCACCCTGTATCAGACGAATTGTTGCCATATGCCTGCATCGGTTTGGCTATGCAGAGTTTGGGATTTTGAAACGATTAATATTCAATTAACCACAAATTTTTATTTGAAAAATTTAATATTAGCATGTTACCCAAACTACGCAGAGCCTTTATTATACTGCGTATATTATCTGTCATAATGATATTTACAACTATAGATTAATATTTCCCGGTCAAAAACTTGGTACACAAGCCTGTGTTCCCTGTCAATTCTACGTGACCAAAAACCAGCCAAGTCATATTTCAATGGCTCCGGATTTCCAATTCCTTGATATGGAGTTCGTTGAATGTCTTTTATCAATTGGTTAATCCTTTTCAACATCTTTTTGTCTTCTCTTTGCCAAGAAAGATAGTCTTCCCATGAATTCCTTGAAAATGTGATCTTTATCATTCTTCGATTAAGTCATGCGTTACTGTTTCCCCTTTTTTCATTTGCTGAATTGATTCGTAAAGTCTGTCAGCATTTGCTCTAGAACTCAATAAATGTACGGTTTCCATAATTGAATTGTATTCTTCCAACGAAATCATAACAGCTCCTTTCCCCGATTTTCTTTTTATCACTAACGTTTCATGATTATTTTCAACGTCATCAAGGAATTTTTTTAATGCAGTCCTAAATTCTGTGAAATTTGCAGCAATCATTATTTTTTTATTTTAAGTTATTAATCATGTACTAAATTAAGTACTTTATTTAACAACTGCAAGTCTTCTTTCGTTTTTTATCTTGGTAGTAACCTTTTCAATATGCAGCATAATTGGTGTTTAAGCAAAAAATCTGGAAGCCGAATGTCCTCCGTAAACAAAGAGAAGGCCGAGTACATTGCTAATAAGAATGTATGAAAGTGCAGCGCCCCACTCTCCGGCACGCATCAGGTTCATACTTTGCATGGTAAAACTGCTGAACGTGGTAAAACTTCCGAAAAGACCTATGAAGAGAAAAACCCGCCACTGCACTCCGATCTCATGGCTCTCGGCCAGGCCCAGTGCAAAACCGATGAGCAGGCTCCCCAGCATATTGACAAACAAGGTCCCGTAGGGATACTCGACAGGCAACAGGCGCTGCACTGCGGCCACACTGTAATACCGGCCTATGGTACCGATGATGCCTCCGGCTACCAGATATAGCAAACTGTTCATTTTATTCTTCTTGAATCTCCGTACTTAATATCAAATCGCCTTTATAAATTTCATTGACCAGGCCCATTCCTTCCACCACTTTCGCAAAAATGGTATAGTTCGGATCGAGATGCGGCCGGGGAAGGTGCGTAATAAACCACTGTCCGGTTTCCGTGTCGCGACCGTCACTTGCAAAACCAACCCTGCCCGCTGTGTCAAAATGGAGAAATCCGGTTTCGGTACGAATGGGGGCCAGGTCGTCATTGTATCCGTCTCCAAACTGGCTTCCGCCCTGAATTACATGCGGATAAACCACACGATGCACCACACTGCTGTCATAGTACCCGCTTCGGCACAAATCCCAAAAACGCCAAACCGACATGGGGGCCGCTTCGGTAAAGATCTGCATTTTAATGTCTCCTTTGCTGCAGTGGAAAGTGATGTAAAAAGTATCGGGCAGGTCTGCAATTTCCTTCCAATTCGCTTTGGCAGGCGGAGCGAGGTAATACTCCTGCCCTTCCGGAGAAATTCCTTTAATGGCTTTGATGGCACGCATGAATGCATACTCGACCCTTGGCTTCAGCGCTTGCTGCAAGCGTTCTTCCAGCCAGTCGCTTTCATCCATCCACTCGTATGCGCGTATATTGGTATCCGCCAGAAGCTCAGCACCGTAAACCATCAGCGGATCGCGCCCCGATCGAATCATAAAAACGCTGTAGCCCGCCACATGCTGCCTGACACTGTCCGGTACCGGATGGCTTTTATAGTAACTGCGCATGCCATCGACTATACGATATGCGACCACGGGCTCTTTGTCCATGTAGGCCGCTCTGAGCAACTGCGGAGCATAACGGTCGGCATATTTTGTAAGCAAAGCATAAAGATCGGCCCGGGCCTGGGGGTTTTTAAATTCACGGGCAGCCGCCAATAAAGTACGACAAGATGAGACGGAAGCATTTTCCGATTGCAGCCAGCCTTTAAACAGGAAGACCAGCAAATGCTCGTTTTGCTCTTTTTCCAGTCCTTCACGGAAAAAGGGGCGGTCGCCGGAGTCGGCCGTTACAGCCAGCCAGTTCATGATATTCAGCCGGATATGAAGGCTGCTGTCGGCCATATAATGACGGGCAATGTCTTTGAGAAACAAACCCGAAGGGGTAAAGCAGAGCTGCTCGATGCAGCGATAGCGAAGCAGTTCATTGTCTGCTTCCCTGAGAAGGGTCTGCAGAAATTCGGCTTTGCGCTTCAGCGGAAGGGCCTGTAAGGAAGTAAGGAGGTAGCTCTTTGTCACCGGATCGTCACACTCATTGATCAGGGCTTTTATCTCCATTTCATAGGGTATCACCGTGCGGTAATCGGCTGTGCGGGTATCGCCCAGGAAAAAAGAGATGACGCGCTTTGTCTTTGGCGATTTGCTCTTTGCAAAGAGCTTGATACTGCGCGATACGGCATTGGATGAGAACACCCCGAGGCGGTACATTCCGTAGGCCCATCCCCTGATTTCTTCTTCGGTATTCAGCTCTGCGGCAGTCAGATACTTTAAATGCCTGACATCTCCGCACTTTCCAAATGCTTCGAGCATGGCGGCCCTGACTTTCGGATGGGTTTCCCGCTCGATTCCTTCCTGCAGCGCTGGGATGCTTTCTTTGCGGGCAAACTGCCCCAGCGAATAAGCGGCTCCCTGCCGCACCGTCCACGAGCTGTCGCTCAGGAGCGACTCCAATTTTTTTCTGATTTCGGGTGCATACATGGTATGAAAAAGAAAGGCGGCCCTTGCGCGGTACCTCTCGTTTTCATGATTCAGAAAAGCAGCCAGCGCCAGGGTATCGCGTGTGAGTGCCGCATCATAAACAGCGCGAAGGGTTTCGTCCTGCTTAAAAATATTGCCGGGCTTGTCGTTGTTGCTGCAGCCCCAGAGCGAAGAGATCAGTATGATGATCCAAAATATCTTCCTCATATCACCGGCAATTTAAAGTATTTATTGAGCAAATACCTAAAGCCGGGCAAGCAAAGATGCGCATCCCGAATACATACCTGCCCGCTCCGCTTTTCCGTGGCCGGCTCTTTCCTTGCACCGGTTTAGAAAATTCCCACCGGGAGATCAAACATCATCAGAATCATCTGAATGAGCAGGCCCAGGAGGAAGAGTCCGCCAAAGGTCCGGTTTTGAAGAAAAGCATAAGACGAAAACCAGAGCGGCCACACATCTTCAGGATAGTCTGCCGGTCGTTCTTTGGGCTTGTCCTTAGCAAAGAGGGGCAAGATATTTTTGAAAAAACCGGGCAAAGCAAAGAGCGTGATGAGCATCGGCCAGCCGAAGAAACCTTTGATGACCAGGGCTACAACCAGTATAAACTGCAATGCAATCATCCCGATGACGGCAAAGCGTGCGGCTTTTTCGCCCAGCAAGACCGGCATGGTACGCACGCCCTTCGGTTTATCCCAGGGAATTTTGTCAATGTGTTTGCCGAAAAGCACGGCTGTCGGGCCGAGGGCATAAGGCAATGAAGCGATGGCCACATCCCAGCTCCACTGGCCCGTGATGGCAAGATAGCCGCCCCCGATCATCAGCGGGCCCCAGACCAATATCACCGTGGGCTCGCCAAGCCCCAGCCATTTCAACGGCCAGTTGTAGGCAAAGAGGAGTACAAATCCGGCAAGGAAAAAAGGAAGCACCGACCAACCCGCCTGCCAGGTGAGGTAGATGCCGGCCGCCACGGCTAAAATACCGGTAAACAAGGCCATTTTTGCAGATTGCTGCTGCGTGATCAGGCCGTCTTCCACAGGCTGCGTGCCGTAGAGGGTGCGAAAGGCATTGCCCTTGTCCACCCCTTTTCGATGATCGCTCAGATCATTTAATATATTGTTGGTGGCATGGGCCATGGCCAGGCCAAAACAGAGAATAAGAAAGCGGGGCCAGTCGAACATGCCGTCAAAGGCCGCAAATATCCCGGCAATGATGGCAGAAAAAAGTGTCATCAGAATAACGGCCGCACGGGTCGATATGAGCCAGCGCGAAAAAGTGTCGAGGGCGTCCCATTCGCTTTTCGACTTGACCCGGGGTATCCCGATCATGGCTTGTTTCCACATGTCCCAATTCGGATGCAATAAGCTGTACTTTTTCATATCCCGATTTTTTTCTCCTGCGAATTTACTTCTATTATTTCAATGCCGGTCTTTGATTCCGGGGATTTTAATGCTACGACTGACCTTTGTACAAAACTTGAAATTCTGCCTTATCTTTGTCTCGAAATTTGTTCTTTCATTTTTTACCCAAACACACCGGGGTGTCCGCAAACAGCGGGCTGAGATGATACCCGTAGAACCTGACGCAGTTCATACTGCCGTAGGAAAGTGTGACCCACACCCTTCTGCGCTTTCTTTCTCTCTCCGGAGTGTTTGCGGATTTCGATCATCTGTAAAAACCGGAATTATGAAAAAGGCGCTTTTTCTTTTTGTCTTTCTTTTGCCTGCCTCGATGGCTCTTCGGGCTCAGTCCGTAAGCGGGTATGTATTCAGCCGCAGCGAAAACAAGCCGCTGCCCGGAGCGGAAATACTTGTGAGCGAAACGAACGCGGGAAGCAGTTCTGACCGTGAAGGATTTTTTGAAATAAAACTGAAGCCCGGTGATTATGCACTTCGTGTGAGCTATACGGGCTATCGCACGGAAACGCGAAAAATTCACTTGGAAGCCGATGAGCGGCTCTCGCTTCGTTTTTACCTCGAAGCGGAGCATCAGCTTTTAGAGTCGGTGACGGTGGAAGCCGTTAGAGCGGGCGATGACGCTCCGATCGCACAGCGTACCCTTGACAAAAAAGAAATCGAAAAAGTTTTCCGTGGCGAGGATGCTCAATTTTTGCTGCAGGAGCTGAGTCCTTCGATTGTTTCTCATTCCGAGGCCGGCACGGCTTTCTCAAATTACGGGGGCATGCGCCTGCGGGGCATTGACCAGACCCGAATCAATATCACCCTCAACGGAGCACCGCTTAATGACATGCTCGATCAGGGTGTTTTTTTCTCCAATTTCAGCGACTTTGCAAACAGCATACAATCCGTACAAATCCAGCGCGGGGTGGGATTCAGCTCCAACGGGACCGCTTCGTATGCCGGTTCCGTCAATTTCGAGTCGGAGAATATTTTTAGCGACAGTGCCCGGGCCGAAGTACAGCTCAATGCGGCTTCCTTCGGCACCCTCCGCGGCAGTGCCGAGCTGTTCAGCGGTACCGTGAGTGATAAATTTGCCTTCTACGGCCGAATGAGCAGCTTCCAAACGGATGGCTATCGCTATCACAGCGGCAGCGAGTCCTGGTCCATGTTTTTCAGTGCCGGATACCGGGGCGAAAAAGACCTGCTCAAAGTGACGGCATTCAACGGGCGCACCCGAAATGAACTGGCCTATTTTCCCGTTCCGCTTCCTTTGATACAGAACGATCCGCGCAGCAATATCAACTTTGAGCAGGACCGCGATCAGTTCGGGCAGAACTTCCTTCAGATACAATACAGCCGCTCGGTATCGAGCCGTACAAGTTATCAAGGCTCCCTTTATTACGGTGGAGCGGGGGGTGATTTCCCGTTTGGATATGGCGACAGCCTGGGACAATTTGCCGGCCAGATCAACTATCCGCTGCAAAACAGGCATTACGGATTTTTCGGCACGCTCCACCACGAGAAAGAAAGAGTCAGGATCAAAGGCGGAGTGCATGCCTATCTTTTTAAACGCAGAAACTGGGAAACCCTTCTGCCCGACAACGTAAATACGATCTATGATGACCGTTCGCAGAAAAGCGAGATAAGCGCCTTTGTCAACGCCCGGTACGTTTTAAATAAACGCTTTTCGCTTTTTGGCGATGTTCAGCTGCGCCAAAGCACAATGAAATTTGAAGCAGACCCGCGTTATCTCCCGTCTTCCGTAATCATTCCACGCTATCAATATCTCTTTGTCAACCCCAAGGCAGGACTGAATTATAAGCTCGGAAAAGGCAGCCTTGCCTATTTTTCCTTTGGAAGGACAGGGAGAGAACCCACAAAATTTGACATTTTCGGAGGAAGCACCCGGCTCGACAGCAGCAACCTGGCAGCAGTACAAAATCAGAATTTGATCCTGCCCGAATATGTGAACGACTTCGAAACGGGCATCCGCTTTCGCAGGGAAAGATTCAGGTTGAATGTCAATTTTTTCCTGATGGATTTCCGGAATAAAATTGAGCCCATTGGCGAACGCCTGATCTGGGTGCAGCTCAGAAAGAATGTGCCGCGCAGCTTTCGAAGAGGAGTAGAGCTGGAGGGGCGCTGGGAAAGCCGCAGCGGATTTTATGCCGATGGATTCATCACCCTCATGGATGCCCGGATAAAAAGCTACGATCCGGACAATGACGATCTCGACCTGGTATATGAAAATGTGAGACCCGCACTGACGCCCCCCTTCCTTCTGCAATTGCGCAGCG
>JALSIH010000111.1 GCA_026981615.1 Chitinophagales bacterium | reverse complement strand
GATCTTAAGCCGCTGCGGCAAAGCAGTACCATCGGCTCTTTCCCTTCAAGGGCAGCCGCTTCCCCTTCGAGGCGCGAAGCGGGAATGTTGATTCCACCGATGGAAGTAAACTTGTATTCTCCGGGCTCGCGTACATCGAGGAGGGTGATTTTCCGGCCGCTCTGCATCCAGGCCCTGAGTTCCAGGGGCTCCAGCTCCTCTTCCGCAACAGGGGCGGGCGTCTCGCTGATGCCGCAGAAAGCTTCGTAGTCGATGAGCTCTGTCAGCAGGGGCGGATGGCCCCGGAGGGGGTTTTCGGGGTGGTGCGCAAAGCGGAGCGTACGGCTTTTAAAGTGCAGTGCATCAAAGAGATAGAGCTGCGAATGCATTATGTCACCGATTCCGCCAAGTATTTTAACGGCTTCTCCGGCCATCAGGGTGCCGATGATTCCGGGCAATACACCCAGCACGCCTCCCTCGCTGCAGTCGCTGATCTGCCCCGGAGGCGGAGCAGCGGGAAAGAGGTCGCGGTAGTTGGGCGAGCGGCTGCCGTCAGCGAGGGGCAGATTGAAAACCGAGAGCTGCCCTTCGTACTGGAAAAGGGAGCCGTAGACCATCGGAAGCCCCTGCAGAAAGCAGGCATCGTTGATGAGATAGCGGCTGACGAGATTGTCCGTGCAGTCCGCCACAAGGTCAAAGCCACTGAGCAGAGATAGCGCATTTTGCGATGTGATGCGCAGCGGCCATGCCTCCACCTGTACATGGGGATTGAGTGCCTGCAGTTTGCGTTTTGCCGCTTCGGCCTTCTTTGTACCGATGTCCTCCCCGTCATAAAGTACCTGGCGCTGCAAATTGTGCAGCTCCACCGTGTCATCATCGGCAATGACCAGGCGGCCGGTTCCGGCAGCGCACAGGTATTGCATCACCGGCACTCCGAGCCCTCCCGCACCGATCACCAAAACGCGGGCCGCTGCCAGTTTTGTCTGGGCTTTCGTGCCGAATCCCGGAAGGATCAGCTGCCGGCTGTATCGCTGTATGAATTCTTCCTTCACTGCTCTTTCTGCGTTGATTGCTCTGTAAATCTACAGGGAAGAAAGATTATCTGCGTTTAAAAATGCGTTCGAGGGCATCCTGGGTCACCATCTTCTCTTCGCTGCAGCGGCCACCGCTGTGCAGGCGCCAGCTTCTGATTTCCGTGATTTTCCGTTTGCGGAAGGAAAGCAAAACGATGCTTTGCCCGGGCAGTGCCTTGAGCAGGTGCCGGGTGGAAGGGACTGCGCGGTGTCCGTTGACGGCATGAAATGTGCCCAAAAAATCAAAATTCTCCTCTTCTGCATAACGATGGGCCTTCAGGATGCCGGCAGGCGTGATTTCTTCTCCTGATTCTAATTTTCCCGATTCGAGGATGCGGGTGATCACCCGCGGATGGCCGTCCCTGCCAAAGACAAAACCGCAGCAAGTGCCGGGATGGCGCTCCAGCATCTTCCGGACGAGCATTTTCTGGGCTTCATATGAAATACTGATTTCCATTCTTCGTGCACCCTTTCTGCATTGCCTTTGAAGTTACAGAAAATCAGATATATAGATATGCGGAAAAAGCGAGAGGCTGTTTATTGCAACAATCCGCGGGCGGTTTTGAAAACGGCCAGCCAGGGCTCCCACTTAAGTCTGCCGGTATTGGTGTTTTGCCGGCTGGGATGATAAGAGCAGATGAGCGTGGCTTTGTCTTTCAGGGTATAGGTGTAGAGATGCCCGAATTCAAGGCCGTGCAGCTTTTCAATCCGGCAGTACTGTTCGAATGCCATGCGCCCCAGACAGATAACGACTTTCAGCTGCCTGCGCATGATGCGCAGCTCTTCTTCGAGGTAGAAGGAGCAGTTTCTGCGCTCTTCGGCCGTGGGTTTGTTTTGCGGAGGTGCGCAGCGTACAATGGCCGAGATATAAGCATCCCGGAGTTGCATGCCGTCATCCCGGCTTTCGCTCTGAGGCTGACTGGCGAAGCCTGTTTCGTAGAGGGCTTTGTAAAGCCAATGACCCGAGTCGTCACCGGTAAACATCCGGCCGGTGCGGTTGGCACCGTGGGCACCCGGTGCCAGTCCGATGATGAGCAGGCGGGCATTGTGATCGCCAAAGCCCGGAACGGGTTTCCCCCAATAGGGTTCCTCGCGGTAGCGCTTCACTTTCTTTTCGGCCACTTCGCGGGTGTAAGTGATCAGGCGGCTGCACTTTGTACACCGGGGAATGGCCGCTTCCATTTCAGAAAGGCTGTTAAATTTCATTCCGCATCCTTTTTATATCTTCAATCGAATGGTGAAATTATGAATATCCTCCGTCAATACCTTGATCCGGTGCTGAATGACCGGGAGTCGGGCTCTTCGGAAATCCTGGGCAAGCTTCAGCAAACACTGATTGAAGTGGCCCGCGATCCGGCACTTGCCCGCGAGAAGGGCTGGCAGCGCAGGATACTTGCACTGATCCTGCACAGGCTCGGGCACTTTGCCGTGCTGCTGCATTTTGTAAATGCCCTCTGTGCTTCGGATGCCTTTGAAGCGGATGCCGCAGGGTGGATTCGATTGATCCGGAATTATCAAAAGCGCTGGCCGGCAACGGGAAAGGCTTGCGGCAGGGTGCTGCAGCAGATTCATGAGCTGCAGGCTCCGCTTTCGGTATTGCTGCACAGCAGAAGCGGTGCATTGATGGATCTTTTCGGGTCTTTGCCGGCCTCCCTCCGCGAATCGTGGACCCTCTATCAATCCATCAGCCACCCGGCCCGCGAAGGGCTTGCCCAGGGAAAGATTTTGAAGGAAATGGGCTGGAATGTAAAAATGATCGAAGATGCCGTGATGGGAAAAATGCTTACCAAATGCGATATGGCACTTATCGGTTGCGATGTGCTGACGGACAGCACCTTCATAAACAAAGCCGGCAGCATGCCTCTGGCAGCAGCGGCCCGGCTCCTCAAGGTGCCCCTCTACGTAGTGGCCGATGAGCGAAAACTGATCAATGTGATGCAGGCAGACGACCGCCTGCTGGATGAAGTGCTCACCGAATATCCCCGAGATGACTCCGAACTGAAGGTGGCTCCCCTGAGCGGTATCAATTACTATTTTGAGCATGTGCCCAACTCCTGGGTTCGTTTCTTCATTTTTCCCGATAAAGCTTACACGCCTTCGGAATTGAAGGAGCGCTTGTCAACAGTGGATTTTCATCCCCGTTTTGTGGAATTGTGGAAAGAAAGAGGGAAATAACTTACATTGTTTTTAAGGCGCGTTTCGGAATTTTCACCGTTTGCACAGGCCCGGTCTTTTATGCTTCGTTCTTTTACCTTTATATTTATACGTTAAATAGAAATTGTATGTCTGATTCTTCAAATACCCGTTGTGTCCTCCTGATAGATGATAATGAAGTGGACAATATGATCAACAACCGGCTCATTGAAAAACAAGGGGTTGCGCATCATGTTTATACTTTCACATCGGGAAAGGGGGGGCTGGAGTTTCTGAAAAATATTGACAAGATGGAAGATTTCCCTGCGGAATTTACGCCCGACATTGTCTTCCTTGATATCAACATGCCCATCATGAACGGCTTTAGTTTTATCAAATCTCTCGATAAATTGTCGGACCGGGTGACGGAAGGCATGCGCATCGTACTGCTTACGCAATCGGACAGCCCGCAGGACATAAAAGAAGCCCGCAAATTTGAGAAAGTGATTGACTATGTGGTCAAGCCGCTCAATGCCGAGAAACTCAAGGCGTTGAACTTCTAAAAGCGGATCATCTTTTTAATCAGTTCTTCATTGAGATCCAGTCCATCGAGCAGGCGATAGGGGCCTGTATTGAGGCGTTTGTATTCATCGGCCAGTTGCAGGGCTTTTCTGATCCGTTCGCGCGAAGGTGTGCGCAGGCTGCTCTGAATAATCTTTCGCAAAATCTTCAGGTTCTCGTATTCCGAATAATCAATGCTTTTCAACTTACGGTTGATGCTTTTCAGCAGTGAATTGCTCATCTCCAGTTCGCCCGTGATGCTATAGTTGATGGCAAGAAAAAGCCTCAGTTCCATGTCGGCATGGGGGTAGTTTTTGAGGCTGACATTGTTTCGAAGCTCATTCAGGTGATCGTGGGTTTCATCAAAGCGATCGCGATAGAAGCTGCTCAGTGCCAGGTGCATCTTGAAGTTGAAATAATTTACCAGGTCGTCCGGGCCGATATCGTATTGACGCAGCAGTTTTTGGTTTTGCAGCTCCAGCGCGCCCATTTCTCCCCGCTGCAGGGCCCGTCCGAGCATGCCGTTCAGAAAACGGGTGGGTATGGCATAAAAGCCGTATCCGTTTAGGAACTTCAGCAGCTCGGCCGCCACCTTGCCGTGGTACTCCTCCTCTTTCTTCCGTATGCCGTATTTCCTGTAGTAGCGGTAGTTCAGGTAGTTGAAAAGCAGGAGGAGACTGCCGAAAAAGTGGTCTTTTTTCTTGCTTTTGAGAATGTTTGTGGCCTTTTGCACGATGTCTTCAATGAATTCCAGCTCCACTTCCTGTTCTTCCTCCCCGAGATAAAGCTGATAATGGGACGAAACGATGGCATAGAGGATATAGATGCGGGCTGAGTCGGGATATTGCTGCGAAAGTTCATTCACTTGCTCGGCAATCAGGTGAAGGCGGTCAATGAAATCGGGGTTTCTGCTCAGAAGATGCGCTCCCATGTCACGTATGAAATCGCCCAGCAGCTGCTGGGCCTTCTCGTAATCGATAAGAAATGTCAGGTTGGAATTGTAGAGCTGGGAATAGTGGAAGTACTGTTCGCTGCCTTTTGAGAGGCGCATCAGGCCGTTGTACACTTTCAGAAGATATTCGGGATGGTCGTATTTCTTCAGCTCGGTTTCAAATTTTTGTAAGATCGTAAAGGCCTGGGTAGTGGGATAATTAAAGATGATATAGTCAATGTTGTTGACTTTTTCCAGAATGTCCATGCGGGGGCCATCGATTTTCTGCACCATGAAATCCTGTAATTTGTCGTAGAGCCGCGAGCGCAATGTGTAATAAGCGGTCGAGTTGATGGAGAGGATTTCAAGAATCTTTTTGTCGCTGTGGCCGTCCTCCTGAAGCAGCTTGAAAAGGGTGGCGGTTTTTTCGGCTTTGCTCTCAATCAATACCTTGCCGAATTCTTTTGCTTCTTCTTCACTCAGTTGGGCAATGATCTCTTTGATGTCCAGCATAAAGCATTTATTATTAAAAAACACAAAATATTACATCCCTTAAGAATGCAAGAATACAATTAAAAAGAGGGTAAACGGCAACGTGTTAATGAGAAATATACGCTTAATGCCCGTCATTGTTGCATTTTTCAACACTTTTCCTCCGGGCGGGAGCAGGCTGTCATGTAGAGGCCGGGCAATTTGGCCTGTTTTTGCTTAATTTGTCTCCCTTAAACAGCGAATGTAATATTTTGTGAAAAAGTGAATGTATCCGGATTCAGGATTCTTCTTCGTCTGCCGGGCCGCGCTTCGATTCCTGCTCTTTCAGCGCACTGTCGATGATTTTTTCAAAATCCATCATGGTTTTGGCTCCTCCGAGGAGCTCATAGAGCTCAATAATCTCTGCGGCATTCAGTATGATGGAAAGCTTGTATTTGCTGAGCTGAATGAGAAACTTGCGGTAATATACCTGACGGACATCCTTGATGTAGCCATACAATGAATTGATGGCAGACTGGAAATAGCTGAACTCGTGCATGGATTGCTCCAGCTCCATATTGCCGTATGTGATTTTCATCTTCGATTTGCATCCGGCCAGTTTGACCTTGCCCGATTTGGTCTCAAAGAGTATTTGCTGTTCCTCGTCTTTCATGGATGTTTAGCACTGAATAATTTATAAAAAAAGAAAGCCTTAAAGATAGTTCAGAATTCTCATTTTACAACGTCAGAACCGGCCTTTTCCGTGTGATCATACGATTAACAAATATTAACCGCCTTTTGCGGATTCGGAGCCCTAAATTTGGATGCGATAAATTTATGCCTATAAAATATTTAATATGAAGAATACAGGATTCAAAATTCTCCTTTCTGTCTTTTTGCTTTTTTCGGCTCTCGGAAGGGCAAATGCCGATGAAGGGATGTGGCTGTGGATGAGCCTCAACAAGAACTACAACGAGATGCGGGAAAAGGGTTTGAAACTGACCCCGGACGACATTTACAACATCAATCATGCATCCCTCAAGGATGCGGTGGTTTCGCTGCGCTTTTGCACGGCCGAGTTTGTATCGCCCGATGGTCTCATGTTTACCAATCACCATTGTGCCTATTCGGCTATTCAGGAGCACAGCTCCCCCGATCATGATTATCTGACCGATGGTTTTTGGGCCGGAAATCGCAACGAGGAACTGCCGGCAAGCGGTGTGACGGCATCCATTCTGATACGTATGGAAGACGTGAGCAATCGGGTTCTTGCTGATGTGAATGAGGAAATGAGCCCGGTGGAGCGGGCCAAGTCCGTTCAGGCGAAGATGAAAGAGATCATGGCCGAAGCCGAAGAAGGAAATGACTACCGGACGGAGGTGAAAAGCATGCTGGCAGGCAATCAATATCTGCTTTTTGTATACGAAACCTATGAGGATGTACGCCTCGTGGGCGCACCCCCTTCCTCCATCGGCAAGTTTGGTGGCGATGCCGACAACTGGGAGTGGCCGCGCCATACGGGCGACTTCTCCGTCCTCCGGGTGTATACGGCTCCTGACGGCTCTCCGGCCGCCTATTCCGAAGAAAACATTCCCTACAAGCCCCGCAAGTACTTTCCGGTCAGCCTCAAGGGTGTCAAAGAAGGGGACTTCTCGATGGTCATGGGTTTTCCGGGCCGCACCCAGCGTTATCTGAGCTCTTACGGAATTGAGCTGGCGCAGAAGGTATCCAACCCGGCCCGCATAAAAGCCCGCACACGAATACTCGACATCATCAAAGAAAGCATGAACAGCAGCGATGATTTGCGCATCAAATATGCCGCCCGTTATTCGCAGATTTCCAATTACTGGAAGTACTTCATCGGCCAAAATGAGGGGCTTGAGCGCCTTCAGGTGATTGACGGAAAGAAAGCCGGTGAAAAAGCATTTCAGGACTGGGCCGATGCCAGCCCGGAAAGAAAAGAACGCTACGGCCATCTACTTGAAAACATGGCGGAAGTGTATAAAACCCTGGCCGGGTTTGATCTCTACGTGCAGTATCTGAATGAGGCCGTCTTCGCTCCGAAACCGATGATCCTGGCCTACCGGGCAAAACGCCTGGATGCCTTGTTGAAAGACGAGGACATGGGGGAGGACAGGATGAAAGAGGCCATCGAAAAAATGCGTGGTCAGGCCGAGTCCGTGTATGAAGATTATGACCGGGAAACCGAGCGCAGGCTGCTGGCAGCCGGCATGGAGCTTTTCTATGAAGGGGTGCCCCACGATCAGATATCGCCCGAAATCCATGCCTTGCACAAGAAGTTCAAAGGCGACTGGGACAAATATGCGAGTTACGTATTCAGGAAGTCATTTTTTGATTCAAAGGATGAGTTTATGGCTTTCCTGGACAATCCGGGATCAAAAAAACTTGAAAAAGATCCCTTCTTTCGCATCGTGAATTACACCCTCGACCCCTATTTCGAGCAGATTATGCCCAAGCGCAGAGCCGCACAGAGCGAGTTGGCAGAGTTGCAAAGGCTCTATATCGAAGGACTTATGAAAATGTATCCGGATAAAAATTTCTATCCCGATGCCAACTCCACCCCGCGCCTGACCTATGGCAATGTGAAAGGATATCGCCCGCGCGATGCCGTGGATTACGATTACTTTACCACGATGAAAGGAATCATGGAGAAGGAAGATCCTTCCGATCCCGAATTCGTGGTGTCACCCGTGCTGAAAAAACTTTATAAGGAAAAGAATTTCGGCCCATATGCCAAAAACGGAAGCATGCATGTCGCTTTCATTAGCAACAATGATATTACCGGAGGCAACTCGGGCAGCCCGGTGATCAACGGCAATGGCGAACTCATCGGCATTGCCTTTGACGGCAACTGGGAGGCAATGACCGGTGACTTGGTTTTTGATGAACAATACAAAAGATGCATCAACGTGGACATTCGCTACGTGCTTTTCGTGATTGACAAATTTGCGGGAGCCGGTCACATCATTGATGAACTAAGCCTGGTCAATTGATGGCCGGCTGAGAGATAAGGAAGCCTCCGGTGATTACGATCCGGAGGCTTTTTTTATGAGATGCCTGCGAAAGTAGCTCCGGATATCCCGGGGGCCGTAGGCTACCAGCCTTTCATTGTGAAAAAGAGCCGGAAGGAGGATTCCGTAGCTGCTGTCAATGGGCGGCTGGTTGTCGGCAATGTCGAGTACGGTGCAGTTACCGTCAAATTCAGCTGCGTACTCGAGTGCCTCGCGACAGGCACTGCAGTCTTTTTGAATGTAAAGTGTGTAATTCATTCCAGTTTGTCTATGTCTCTGATTAATATTTTTTTACGCCTGAGATAGATAAGGTCCTTTTCGCGAAGGTCATTCAAAATGGTGGTAACCGTCTGCCGCGAGGTGGCGGTCAGGTTGGCAATGTCCTGATGGGTCAGGTTGTGGTCGACCAATACTTCGAAGCCCACCTTGCGCCCGTGGGTTTCGGCCATCTCTTTTATCAGGTCGATCACGCGGGTGCGGGCGTCTTTGAAGATGACATCCTTAAGCCGCCTTTCCATGCGCCTCAGGCGCAGGCCGATCAATTTGGTGACCCGCAGGCCCAGCGAACTGTTGCGCTCCATCAGCTTCTCCATCTCGGTGAAGGGAAGGGCACAAATGAGTGAATCATCAAGGGCCTGTGCAAAGTCCGTTCGCTTGCCTTCACCGGTCAGAGAGAGCTCTCCAAAGATTTCTCCCTTTCCCAGTATCGCTTTGATGATTTGCCGCCCCTCGGGGGAGTACGTTCCGATTTTGATGCGACCCTTTTTAAGAAAATAAACGGCAGATGAAGGCTCATGCGGGAAGTAGATGTACTTGCCGCGTTCTACATTGCGCATGGTCGTGTTTTTTTCAACGTACTCCATGTCCTGTCTGTCGAGGCCTTTGAGCAGGTTGAAGTTTTCGAGATACCAAAGTTTGGATTCCTCAGCCATAGTGCTTTCGTTTTACCAGCAAGTTAGCGCTTCCCGTTCATCCTTTGCAAGCCGCTTTATTCGAATGGCCGTAAATCTAAAGCCCGGCTCTTTTGGCAATTGTCCGTGTACTTACAATTGAAGCGGCTTTCTTTTGATTTTTATCGTGAAGCCGACACTTTTGTGTGAAATTTGCGGTTTGGCAGTGGAATGGTATCACAGGAGCCCATCCTTCTGCCATTTTGTCCTGCCCGGGCTGCATGGCAGAGTGTTTGATTGGCTTTGTTTTGATTTTAAAACGAAGGAGCTATGAAAGCAAAAGAGGATAAAAAAGCATCCGCAGCAGAAGAAAAGGAATCACTTAATAAAAAAGAAATGAGTAAAAAGAAGGGCAAAAAAGAGGAAAAAGAAAGCGTGGAGGAACTGCAGAAAAAAATCGAAGAACTGGAAGGAGAAGTCCGCGAATTGCAGGATAAAAATGTGCGGCTCTATGCAGAGTTTGATAACTTTCGCAAGCGCAGCATCCGCGAGAGGCAGGAGCTGATAGAGTCTGCGGGCAAGGAAGTGATACAGGCCCTGCTGCCGGTGCTGGACGACATCAAGCATGCCGAAGAGCAGATTGAGCAGGCCACGGATCTGGAAGCCGTGAAAGAAGGATACAACCTGATCATAAAGAAACTGGTAGACACGCTCGAGCGCAAAGGACTGAAAGAAATGAAAGCCGTGGGAGAAGAATTCAACCCGGACTTGCATGAGGCCATTGCCGAATTGCCGGCAGCAGCCGAAGAGCATAAAGGCAAAGTCATCGATGAAGTAAACAAAGGCTATTATCTCAAAGACAAATTGCTGCGACACGCGAAAGTAGTGGTAGGCAAGTAAAGGGACCAGGAAAACATGGCAAAGAGAGATTATTACGAGGTATTGGGCGTTTCGCGAACAGCTACCGAAATTGAGATCAAGAAAGCATATCGCAAGATCGCTTTGAAGTACCATCCCGACCGCAACCCCGACAACAAAGAGGCGGAAGAAAAATTCAAGGAAGCGGCCGAAGCCTATGCCGTGTTGAGCGACAGCGAGAAAAGGAGGCGCTATGACCAGTTTGGCCATGCCGGAACCCGCGGTGCGGGAGGTTTCAGCGGCCAGGGAATGAACATGGAGGACATCTTCTCCAACTTTGGCGATGTATTCAGCGAGTTCGGCTTCGAAAGTTTCTTTGGCGGGGGGCGCGGCCCGGGGCGCAGCCGCAGCCGGGGCGGCCAGCGCGGCAGCAACCTCCGCATCAAAGTGAAACTGGACCTGGAGGAAATGGCCAACGGCACACGCAAAACCGTCAAAGTCAAAAAACAAATTCTCTGTGATCAATGCGAGGGCAGCGGTGCCAAAAACCGGGGCGCCTTCTCAAGCTGTCCGACCTGTGGCGGCCGGGGAGTGGTCACCCGCATCACAAATACCATCCTCGGGCAGATGCAAACTTCCCAAACCTGCCCCGGCTGCCATGGCGAGGGCAATATTATATCGGAGAAATGCAGCAAATGTGACGGGGAAGGCCGGGTCTTCGGGGAAGAAACCATTTCCATCGAGATCCCGGCAGGAGTTACCGATGGCATTCAGCTTTCGATGAGCGGCAAAGGCAATGCCGGAGTGCGGGGCGGAGCTGCCGGTGACCTCCTCATTACCATTGAAGAAAAACCCCACCCCCATCTCGTGCGGGAAGGCAACAACGTGATTTTTGAACTGCACCTCAACTTTGCCGATGCCGCTCTGGGTACCGAACTGGAAGTGCCCACCATCTCGGGAAAGGCGAAAATCAAAGTGCCGGCAGGCACACAGGGAGGCAAGATATTCCGGCTCAAAGGAAAGGGACTGCCCAGCCTCAACGGCTATGGAAGGGGCGATGAACTGATTCATGTGAATATCTGGACACCGAAAAACCTGAGTGCCGAAGAAAGGAAAATAATCGAACAATTCAGGGAGTCGCCCAACTTCAAACCCAACCCGGGCAAGTCCGAAAAAAGTTTTTTTGAGAAAATAAAAGATTATTTCTCCTGAACTCAGGCGTAGAAATTCCCTTCCCTGATCACCCGTCTGATGCCTTCCTCCAGCGATAAAAGCGGGCGTTTGAGCAGTTTGCGCATCTTGCCGATGTCCGGTTTCCTGCGGTTCATGTCGCCTTCTTTGAGCGGCTGCGTATAGCGCAGCCTCGATTGGGAATTGGTGATTTCAATGATCTTTACGGCCAGGTCTTTTATCCGTGTCTCATCATCGTTGCCGATATTGACCACATCATTGATGTATTTTTCCTCATAGAAAGAGGAGAGCACGGCATCGATGTTGTCTTCAATATAGCAGAAAGTGCGCGACTGTGTGCCGTCACCGTAGATGACAATGTCTTCGTTTCGCAGGGCGGCCCGGATAAAACGCGACATGACAAAGTCGGTACTCTGCCGCGGACCGTAGGTGTTGAAAAAGCGAAATATGGTAAAGGGCAGCCCGAATTCGTTTTGATAGGAACGGCAAAAGGATTCGCCCACGTTTTTCACCACGGCATAGGGAAGGCGCGAATTGAGCGGAGTGGTAAACTCATTCTGGGGAAACTCTACCGGCTCGCCATAGACCTCCGAAGAGGAGGAGAAAAAGACCCTGCGAACACCCGTGTTTTTCGAAAGGTCAAGTATGTTTTTTATTCCTTCAATGTCATTCAATACCAGGATCGGGTTTTCCAGGGTGCGCATTACACCCACCACAGCCGCATAATGAAAAACATAATCGAAGGAATAGGATACCATGACCTGAGAAATGTCATGGATATTGTTTACATCGCACTTGATGATTCTGACATTTACTTTATCGAGGAGGCTTTTTACATTGGCCTTTTTGCCCGTCAGGAAATTGTCGACCACAACCACAAAATTATCGGGATCAGCGGCCAGTTTTTCTGCCAGATTGCTTCCTATAAAGCCCGCGCCTCCCGTTACCAAAATCTTTCGCATGCTAATTTTCTTTGATAAGGTTTAAGAGATATTTTCCATATCCGCTTTTGAGCAATGGCTGGGCAAGTTTCTCGACATCTGCTGCCGAGATGAAGCCGCTCACGTAGGCTTCTTCTTCAATGCAACCGATTTTCAGCCCCTGGCGCTCTTCGATGACCTGCACAAACTGCGAGGCCTGCATCAGCGACTGAAAGGTGCCCGTATCGAGCCAGGCCGTTCCGCGGTCCATGCGGGCTACAATCAGTTTTTTCTTTTCGAGGTATATCTTGTTGATGTCGGTGATTTCATATTCCCCCCTTGGGCCGGGTTTCAGATTGCGGGCGATATCAATGACCTCATTGTCATAGAAATACAAGCCCGGAACTGCATAGTTGGAGCGCGGCTTCTCCGGTTTTTCTTCAATAGAGACGGCCACATTGTTTTCGTCAAATTCGACCACCCCGTAGCGTTCGGGGTCCGATACGTGATAGGCAAAGATGACCCCTCCGTCCGGGTCTTTGTGTTCCTGAAGGAGTTCCCTCAGATTGCTCCCGAAGAAAATGTTGTCTCCGAGGATGAGTGCCACCTTGTCATTGCCGATAAAATCCGCACCGATGGTGAAGGCCTGTGCCAGGCCTTTGGGCTCCGGCTGTTCGGCATAGTGGAAACTGCATCCGAAGCGGCTCCCGTCACCCAGCAAGCTTTGAAACATGGGAAGGTCTTTCGGTGTGGAAATGATCAATATATCCCGTATGCCGGTCATAAAAAGGGTCGAAAGGGAATAGTAGATCATCGGTTTGTCGTAAATCGGCATGATTTGCTTGCTGATCGCGTAGGTGATGGGGTAGAGACGGGTACCGGAACCCCCGGCCAATATGATGCCCTTCATTTGTTTGATTGTTTGAGGAGTACAAATCTAAAGAGAATGCGAATCTAAATAATAGGTCAATGCGAATTTCCTGTCAAGGCCTGATTGATGTTGACGATATGATCACCGACCTTTTCGGCTGCATTGACAAAGTCAAGGAATATAACCCCGTCTTCGACCGGATATTGTCCTTTTTCAATGCGATCGTAGATCAGCCTTTGCAGCATGTCGCGCATGCTGTTGATTTCGCGTTCGCTTTCGTACACGGATTCCATGTCGATCTCTTCGGGCGAGCGCGAGATGTTGAGGTTGGTGTTTTTTAAGCTCCGGTAAATCAGATCATAAAAATTTTCCAAATCGCTTTTGAGGCTTTCCGGCAATGAGGCTCTTTCGTTTTCGAGCCGTTTGTAGTTCATTGACAGGGTATAGAAGATGTCCGCCATCCTTTCGAGCTCCGAGGCAATGCGGATCATGCCTTTGACCTGCACGGCACTCTTTTCGCTCAGTCCGAATTTGCTGACCCGCGCCAGATAGTTGGTGATCTCTGCCTGCAGGCGGTCGGTGATCTCCTCGCGGGTGGCAATCTTTTTATAGAGTTTTTCTTTGTTTTTGGGCCGCTTGAAAAAGAGAATCAGAATATTGGCATTCATTTTCTCCACCAGCTTGCCGAATACCTGCAACTCTTTGCGCGCTTCTTCAATCGAAAGTTCGGGTGTGCTCATGATGCCCGTAGAGATGTATTGCAGGCGGAAACCTTCTTCTTCGCGCGACCGGGATTTGGTAAGCTTGGTCACTATTCTTGCCATGGCCGGGGCAAAGCCGATAAGCAGAATGGTGTTGAGGATGTTGAAGGTGGTGTGAAAGAGCGCCAGTCCATCGGTGAGGGTCGATTCGATGAGCTTCTGATCACGGGCATTGCCGGCAATTTCAAAGACCGAATGCTCGTGAAAGAGAAAGCGGTTGATCTGATCGATCCATTCCAGAAAATAAGGGAAGATAAAAAGCATCCAAGCCACCCCTATCAGGTTGAAAAGGGTATGGAAGCGGGCCGCGCGTTTGGCATGTACGTTGCCCACCATGGCCGCCAGGTTGGCCGTGATGGTCGTACCGATGTTTTCGCCCAGCACCATGGCTGCCCCCAGGTCGAAAGGCAGCCAGCCCTGCGCAATGGCCACCATCGTTATCGTCATGGTGGCACTCGAAGATTGCACGATGATGGTGATGAAAGTGCCTACGAGCACGAAGAGGAGTACCGAGAAATAACCATACTCGGTGTAGGGTTGCAAAAAGTGCAGAATTTCGGGATTTGCACGAATATCCGGCACGGATTCTTTGAGAAATTGCAGGCCCTGAAACAATATGCCGAAGCCGAAAACAAATTCGGCCAGGTTGCGCAGATTGTCGCGTTTGGCAAAAAGAAAAGGGAAAAAGATGCCGGCCAAAATCAGTGAAAAGAGGGAAACCTGGAATTTGAATCCGAAGAATGAAACAATCCAGGCCGTCACCGTGGTGCCGATATTGGCCCCCATAATGACTCCCGTGGCTTCGAGCAGGCTGAGCAGCCCCGCATTCACAAAACTGACGACCATGACCGTGGTAGCACTCGATGACTGTACAATGCTGGTGGTGAGAAATCCCGTGAGCACACCGTAGAAACGGTTTTTGGTCATGCTCGAAAGCAGGGAGCGAAGCTTTTGACCGGCTACCCGCTGTATCGCATCGCTCATCAGCTTCATACCGAAGATGAAGAAACCCAGCGAACCCAGGACAATCAGCAAATCAAAAAACCAATGCATGGACAGTTGCTATTCCGGTGTTAAAAGTGCTCAAAATTAAGTGCTGCGGAACTTCAAATATAGGCCTCAAGGTTAAGACAATCTTAAGATTTTTGCTTCCACCCCCGCCAGCTTGCTTTTATCGGTATCCCGGCAATAACAAAAAGAAGGCTGAAACTTTTATTTTAGCCCGGTTCCATGCTTAAAGTCACCTTATAATCAGATCAAATGAAAACCTGGATTTATCTTTTTCTCTTTTTCAGCCTGCGACCGCTCCTCTTTGCACAGGAGCCGGATGCGCCCCGGTTGATTGTGGGCATTGTTGTAGATCAGATGCGGGATGAATATCTGCAACGATTTCACGATAAGTTTGCTGAAGACGGCTTCAGGCGCCTCCTCGATGAAGGCTTCCGTTTCAAAGAGATGCATTTCAACTATGTGCCTACGTACACCGGCCCGGGGCATGCCAGCATCTACACCGGAAGCACTCCGGCCGTGCACGGAATTGTAGGAAATCACTGGGTGCAGGCGGCCGGGCGCAAGGTGGTTTATTGTGTGGACGATGCGAATGAAAAGTCGCTGGGCGTACCCGGAAATTCGGGCAAAAAATCACCGCGGAAACTGCTTTCGACCACCCTCTCCGACCAGCTGAAGCTGGCGGACAACTTCAGGCCCCGTGTACTGAGTGTCTCGCTCAAAGACCGGGCCGCCATTCTGCCTGGCGGCCGCTTTGCCGACTGGGCCTTCTGGCTCGACAAGGAAAGCGGAAAGATGGTCAGCAGCAGCTACTATGGCGAGGCGCTGCCCGGGTGGGTTCGTGCCTTCAACCGGCAGGAACGGGCCCGCCATTGGCTGGACCGGCCCTGGGAAACACTTCTTCCGCTGGAGGCATATACGGAAAGCTATGCCGATGACAATCCGTATGAAGAATTGTTTCCCGGGGAAGAGCGCCCCGTTTTCCCGCATGACCTGCCGGCCATCCGTCAGAAAATGGGCCTGGAGCTGCTTTATCACACGCCCTTTGGCAACGATTTTCTGGCCGAATTTGCACAGGCGGCCATTGAAGGCGAAGGCCTGGGCAATCATCCGGGGAGGAGCGACATGCTGATGATCAGTTTTTCGTCAACCGATGTAGTGGGGCATCGCTACGGGCCGCAATCGGTAGAGGTGGAAGATACCTACCTGCGCCTTGACCGAAACTTGAGCGCACTCTTCCGGTATCTTGACGAAAAGATAGGCAAGGGCCGCTATCTGCTTTTCCTGACTTCCGATCACGGGGTGGCCGAGGTGCCGGCCTTTGTCATGGATAAAAAGGGATCGGCCGGCTACTTCAACAGCGACAGTCTTTTCCGGGGGCTGAAGGCACGGCTCTTTGAGCTTTTTCACGATTCTCTGGCCATTGCCTCCTACAATCATCAGATTTATTTCAATCCCGAAAAGATGCCCCCCATGTATCAGGCGAGGAAAGCCGTCTATGAAGCGGCAAAAGATTATTATCTCGCCCGGGAAGGGGTGGCAAGAGTCTATACGGAGTATGATCTGGAATCATGCGGGAGCGGTGACCCGTATTGCGATGAGTTGAGCAGGGGTTTTCTGCCGGCCCGCAGCGGTGAAGTGATGATTCTGCTCAAGCCGGGGTGGCTGAGCTACAAAAAGCGGGGCAGCAGCCACGGCAGTCCCTACAATTACGATACCCATGTCCCTTTCCTTCTCTATGGTTGGCATATTCCGCAGGGAACGAATACGGAACGGGTTTTTATCAATGATGTGGCACCTACCATTTGCGAGCTTCTGGGAATTGACCTGCCCAGTGGCAACACCGGCAAAGGGCTGACGGATCAATTTTAAGAAAGATCGCTTGCAGCCGGGGCAAGGTCTCCCCATTCTCTGTAAACGAAGTCTCGAACCCAGTTTTTTATTTCATTCTGCACCCTTCTGAATTCATGCAGCATCTCATCCCCGGTGCCGCTGGCCGCAGCGGGATCGTCAAATGAATGGTGTATCCGCTTGCCCCTGCCCGGAAAATAGGGGCAGTTTTCCCGGGCTTTGTCGCAGACGGTAATGATGTAGTCAAATGTCCGGTAGCGGAAAGCATCCACGGACTTGCTCACCTGCCTGCTGATATCGATACCGTCTTCCTGCATGACCTGTATGGCCAGCGGATGCACCGGCAGGGGGCGGGTGCCGGCCGATACCGCTTCGACCAGGCCGGAGGCAAAGAATCGAAAGTAGGCTTCGGCCATCTGGCTTCGGCAGCTGTTGCCGGTACACAGGATCAGGATTTCTTTTTTAAGCGGTCCGGGATTTTCCATAGCGGAAAATTACGCAAAGAATTTCTTCTTCAGCATCCGCGATACACGGACGAGAAGGATGAGTGCGGGAACCTCTACCAGCGGTCCCACCACTCCGGCAAAGGCCTCGCCCGAGTTGAGGCCGAAGAGGGCAATGGACACTGCAATGGCCAGTTCGAAATTGTTGCCTGCCGCAGTGAAGGACACACTGGCCGTTTCGGGATAAGCCGCCCCTGTCCTGCGGCCCAAAAAGAAGGAAATGCCGAACATCAGTACAAAATATATCAGGAGAGGCAGGGCGATGCGCAGTACGTCCAGTGGCAATAGTAGCATATAGTCGCCCTTGAGGGTAAACATGACGACAATGGTGAAAAGCAGTGCGATCAGCGTGACGGGAGAAATGAAGGGCAGGTACTTTTCTTCATACCAGCTTTTCCCCTTGCTGCGGATGAGGAAAAAGCGCCCGAGCAGGGCTGCCAGAAAGGGAATTCCCAGATAAATAAAAACACTTTCCCCGATGAGGGCTATGTCTATGCGGGCGATGGCATCGGCCGTTCCGCTGCCGGCTTCGATGCCAAAGTGCGGCAGAAGGAAAGCAATAAAGAACCAGGCATAGAGGCTGTAAAAGAAAAGTTGAAAAAGGCTGTTGAGCGCCACCAGCCCGGCAGCATAATCATTGCTGCCTCCGGCCAGATCGTTCCAGACAATCACCATGGCAATACATCGTGCCAGCCCGATGAGGATGAGG